>JAEWCE010000264.1 GCA_023390785.1 Pseudomonadota bacterium | reverse complement strand
CCCAACCCCTTGCCGCAGAGGTCCCACAGCGCAATGTCGAGCCCCGCGAGCGCATCGACGTAAAACCCGCCGAAGAAGCCGCGCACCCGCATCAGATCGTAGAGATCCTCGTGGATGACCACCACATCACCCGGATCGCGGCCGACGATCACCGGCCCAAGCACGTCGTCGACGATGGCCTTGGTCGCCTCCGGCGCGACGATGCCATAGCACTCGCCCCAGCCGACCTTGCCGCTCTCGCCGGTCACCTTGATCAGCAGCGTCATGTCGGTCGAGGGATAGATCGTGCGGTTGCCCTTGCGCACGAGGTAGCCGCGCTCGTTGATCGCCTCGCCCGGCTTCAGGGGCCCCAGATACGGCACCTCGCGCGGGATCGAGACGATGAACGTCTCGACCTTGGCGATACTGTCGACGACGTTGGCCATCTCACACCGGCGGGTTGAGCCTGTAGGGAAGCTGCGCCTCCGTCAGCAGGTGATCAAGCTCACGCCGGTCGCCGGCGTCGAATTTCGGCCCCTTGCCGCGGACGAACACGTGCTTGATGACACCGCGCCGCCGCAGCACTTCCTTGGTCATCTGCATGCGGAACACAGCCTGGAAGTTGAGCAGCGGCAGCGAGGCATAGTAGAGCTTGCGCGCCGCCTCGACATGCCCTGCCTGAAAGGCGTGCACCAGCGCCGCATGGATGTCTGCCAGCTCCGAAGCCGGCATCGTCCCGGCCGCGCCCCGCGCCAGCTCGTCGGTGATGTACCGACCCCCGGCGCCCCCGAAGATGCCCTTGACGCTGCCGCCGAGCACGGCCTGCATCCGCGTCAGATGCTGCCCGCAGGGCGGCGTCTCTTCCTTGACGTACTGGATGGCCGGTACCGCGTTGGCGACCGCGGCGGCTTCCTCCGGCGTCAGGCCCGCACCCACCGGCTTGGGCTGGTTCTGCAGCATGATCGGCACATTGGCCCCCGCCGCAACCTCGGTGAAATACGCCGTCTGCTTGGCGACGTCGTTGCCCAGCGCGAACGGGGCGATGACCATCGCCGCGGCCGCGCCGATCTCGGCGGCCAGCGCAATGTGCCGGCGCGCCACCGCCGGGTCGGGGTCGCTCGCCCCCACGATGATTGGAATGCGCCCGCCGATCCGCTCGGCCAGCAATCGCACCTGCCGCGTTCGCTCCTCCGCGCTGAGGGTTTCCACTTCGCTGGCGACGCCCGGATAGACGACCCCGTCCGAGCCGGCCTTGATGGCAAAATCGATGACGGAGACGAAATCGTCCTCGTCGATGCTGCCGTCGTCGCGGAACGGCGTCGGCAATACAGGAAACGAACCGGCGAGAGTCGAGGTCATTTGACGGCCCCGGCGGTCACGCCCTGGATGAAGTAGCGCTGCAGGAACATGAAAGCGATCACGATGGGAAGGGACACGAGCAGTGAAGCGGCCATCGCCCCGCCCCAGTCTGCGTTGGTTTCGTTGAGATACGTGAGCAGCAGGCCCGGCCCGATCGTGCGCTTGTCCTCCGACACGATCAGCGTCAGCGAGTAGAGTAGGTCGTTCCAGCTCCACATGAACGAATAGAGGAACACCGTCACGATCGGCGGCACCGAAATCGGCAGCACGATGGTGTGGAAGATCCTGAGGTCCGACGCGCCATCGGCCCGTGCCGCGTCGATCAATTCGTCCGGAACCTGGCTGAAATAGCTGTAGAGCATGTAGGTCGCGACCGGCAGCGCGAACACGATGTAGCTGAGGATCAGCCCCGGCCGCGTGTCGAGCAGGCCCAGCGTCGTCATCACGGGGTAGAGGCTGATCAGCAGGAGTCCGAACGGGAACATCTGCGCCGACAGCATGAACAGCATGATCGGCTGCCGGCCCGCATAGCGGTACTTGGCGAAGCTATAGCCGGCATAGATCGCCAGTACCGTATTGATCGCTGCGCTGGCGCCCGAGGTGATAAGGCTGTTGCCCAGATAAACCAGCAGCCGGCTCTCCGCGATCGCCGACCAGAAGTGCGCGAAGGTGATCTCGTGCGGAAAGAACGTCGGGATGATCTGGTAGAGCTCGGCGTTGTTCTTCAGCGCCGAGGTGATCATCCAGTAGATCGGAAAGAACAGGTAGAACCCGATCACCACCAACAGGCCAACGAAAACGACTTTGGAGATGCGGCTCGAAAGGTCGAACATCTCAGCGCCTCACCAGCAGGCGGAGGTAGAAGAACGCGGGCGGCAGCAGCGTCGCGACCCACAGCACGCCGATCGCCGAGGCCATGCCCACGTCCCACTGCTCGAACGCCTTGCGATAGACCTCGACCGACAGCACCGCCGTGGCCCGCACCGGTCCGCCGCCCGTCAGCGCGTAGATGGTGTCGAAATCCTGCAGGCCGCCGATCACGCCCAGCACCACCACCACGATCAGCACCGGCCGCAGATGCGGCAGCACATGGTCGCGCAGGATGGCGAAGTTGCCCGCGCCATCGACCCGCGCCGCATCGAGCTGTTCGGTATCGACGTTCTGTAGTCCCGCGAGGAAGAAGGCCATGAACAGCGGGATCGAGCGCCACACGCGCGTCAGGATCACGGCGACCATCGCACCCTCCGGCGTCGACAGCCACGCCTGCGGCACCTGGATCAGGTGCAACTCGAGCAGCAGCCCGTTGATCAGCCCGAAGCGCGAATTGAAGATCCACGCCCAGATGAACGCGCTCACCGTGCTCGGCACCACCCACGGCATCAGCGTCAGTGCGCGGATGACGCCGCGGCCGCGGAATTTCTGGTTGAGCAGCAGCGCCCAGCCGAGCCCCAGCACCAGCGTGCCCAGGGTCGAGCAGCCCACATAGATCACCGTGGTGCCGAACGAGCCCCACACTTCCGGGTCGGTCAGCACCTGCGTGAAATTGCGCAAGCCGATGAAGGTCGGCGTGATCGATTGCAGCGTGTCCTCGAACAGCGACAGCGCCAGCGCCTGTCCGAAGGGGTAGAGAATGACCAGCGCGAACGCGATCGCCGCCGGCGCCAGCATCATCAGGCCGATCCGGCGCTGCACCGCCTGCAGCCCGCCGCGGCGGGCCTGGCGCGAGACCGGATAGTCTTCGATGCGGGTCGGCACGGGGCCGGCGGTATCGCTGCTCATGTCGTTCATCCGAAGGATGGGCGTCCGGACGAACCCGGACGCCCTGGTTTGGCTTACTGCGCGTGACCGGCCTTGATCATCGACTCTTTCATGCGCGCACCCATGGAGGTGATGGCGTCGTCCGCCGATTTCTGTCCGAGCAGCGCGGCCTGCACTTCCTCGGCCAGGATATCGGTCAGCTCGCCGCTGTTGCTCCAGATGCCCACTTCATTGCGCTTGGGGTTGGTGTTGTTCTTGGCCCAGGCGCTGAGATAGGCGTCGTCGGCGACGATCGGGTTCGCACGTGCCGAGATCGTACCCGGCAGCGCGCTCTGCTCCACCGGGAACTGCGTCTCCACCGCATCGTCGCCCAGCCAGGCCACGAACTGCATGTTGGCATCGTCCTTGGTCGGCGGGTTGCTCTGCTGGAAAGCGATGATCAGATGCGCCCACTGGATCGAGGTCGGCTCCTGGCCGGCATTGGCCACCGGCACCTGCATCGGCTTGATGTTGACGTCGAAATCCTTGCCCTTGCCCGAGAAGCTGCGCAGGAAGGTGCGCGACTGCGGCGCGTCGAGATAGAACGCCGCGGCGCTCTGGCCGACGAGGCGGCGGGCGTCGGGACGGCCGATTTCCGGTGCGATCAGCCGCTCCTTCATCAGGTCGACAAGGAACCCGAGGGCCTTCTTGCTGGCGTCGCTGTCCACCACGACTTTGCCGTCGGCATCGATGATGTCGGCGCCGAAGGCATATTCCCAGGTCTGGAAGTCGACCAGGATGTCGGAGTTGTTCTTGGTGGCCATCGCATAGGGCACCGAGTTGGGCACCTTGTCGCGGATGGCGATCAGGTCCTGCTTGAACTCCTCGGTGGTCTTGGGCATCTCGGTGATCCCCGCCTGCTGCAGCACGGCGTTGTTGGCGACCATGCCGATCGAGCCCGACATCAGCGGCAGCGCCAGCTGCTTGCCGTCGACCTGCCCCATCGCCAGCGCTTCCGGCGCGTAGATCTTGGCAAGGTTATCGGCGCCGAACACGGTGTTGTAGTCAACGAGGCCCGGCAGGCTGGCGAACGAGGGCAGCCAGCGCTCCGAGATCTGCACCACGTCGGGCTGCGTATGCGAGCGGACCCGCAGCAGCAGGTTCTTCTGCAGATCGCCGAACGCCGAAGCGATCGGCTCGACCGTCTTGCCGGTCTTGGCGGTGAACCCGGCAATGATCTTGTCGACGGACGGCTTCGCCGATTCCTCGGCGTAGCTGTAGCCCATCCAGCTCACATCGGCCGCCTGCGCGGCACCGATGCCCAGCATTGCAACCGCCAGCGCGGTCCCCATCAGTCCTGTTACGTGCTTCACTTCAGTCCTCCCTTGGAACTCGGTTTCAAGTGGTCAAAAACCCGCAAAGCCCCCTGTGAGCGTCGCGGTATTGGCTAGACGACGCCTCCGTCGACGATGAAGGTCTGCCCGGTGATGAGGCGTGAATCGTCGGCAGCGAGGAACAGCGCCATGCGGGCGATATCGCCCGGCAGCAGGTGCTCCTTGAGGCACTGCGCCTCGAGATATTCGGCGAATTTGCCTTGGTAGATACGCTTGGCGCGCTCGACCTGGCGTTCCGTCAGCACCCAGCCGGGCGCGATGGAATTGACGCGGATGTTGCGCTCGCCCAATTCGCGCGCCAGCGACTTTGTCATTCCCATCACCGCCGACTTGGCGGTGGTATAGAAGATGAGCCCGGCAGCCCCGCGCATCCACGAGATCGAACCCATATTGATGATGGCGCCGCCGCCCGCCTTGGCCATCGCTGGTGCCACCGCCTGCACCGCGAAGAACTGATGGCGCAGGTTTGTCGCCATGCGTTCGTCCCAGTAGTCGGGCGTCACCTCTTCGAGCGGCCGCCGGTCGTCATTGCCGGCATTGTTGATAAGCACGCGGGCCGGCCCGACGCGCTGCTGCAAGCGCGCGAGCGCCGCGGTGAGAGCATCGATGTCGCGCAGGTCCGCGACCTCGGTTTCCGGGCGATGACCGGTCGAGGCATCGACCGCATCGGCCGTCGCCCTGGCGTAGTCGGCGCTCAGCTCGATGAAGCCGACCTTTGCGCCCTGCGCGCAGAAGTGCTCGACCAATCCGGCGCCGATCCCCGAACCGCCGCCGGTAATGATCACGCTCTTGCCCACGAGCGTGGGATAGCGCGCGACCTCGACCACGACCTTGGGGATGAGTTCGGCGTGTACGCTCATGCCGCCTCCCGCGCCACTGGTCGTGCAGATGCGAGCGTGGCGCCGTCCGCGGCAAACACATGTGCCATGCCCGGATCGAGCGCCACGCCCACTGGCTGGTTGGTTTTGAGCGCCCGTTCGCCCGAAAGGCGCACCACCAGCAGTTCCTCCGTCCCCGGCAACGCCACATAGGCATAGGTGTCGCTGCCCAGGTGCTCGGTCATCGTCAGCGTGCCGTTGAGAGCAACGCTTCGCCCTGCCTCGACGATCTCGAGGTGCTCGGGGCGCACCCCGATCTCGGTCGCACCGGCAAGTCCGGGCCGGAGCACGATATCGCCGCCGGGCAGGGCGTAGCTGTCGCCGTTGCGGGCGCCGAGCGTCAGGAAGTTCATCTTGGGCGAGCCGATGAACCCCGCCACGAAGCGATTGACCGGGGCGTTGTAGAGCTCGAGCGGCGAGCCGACCTGCTCCACCCGGCCGGCGTTCAGCACCACGATCTTGTCGGCAAGCGTCATCGCCTCGATCTGGTCGTGCGTCACGTAGATCATGGTGGTGCCGAGCCGCTCTTTCATGCGCGCGATCTCGATGCGCATTTCGACGCGCAGCGCCGCATCGAGGTTGGACAGCGGCTCATCGAACAGGAAAATGCGTGGCTCGCGCACGATGGCCCGGCCGATGGCGACCCGCTGCCGCTGCCCGCCTGAAAGTTGCCGCGGCTTGCGCTCCAGATAGTCGGCGATGCGCAGCACCTTCGCCGCGGCCAGCACCCGCCGGTCGATCTCGGCCTTGGGTGTGCCGGCCAGCCGCAGAGCATAGCCCATGTTCTGCGCCACGCTCATATGCGGGTAGAGCGCATAGGACTGGAATACCATGGCGATGCCGCGCTTGGCCGGCGGCACGTCGTTGACGATCTCCCGGTCGATCGCCATCTGTCCCGACGTGATCTCGTCGAGCCCGCAGATCAGCCGGAGCAGCGTGGACTTGCCGCATCCCGACGGCCCGACGAAGGCAACGAATTCACCATCCTCGACGGTCAGGTCGATGCCCTTCAGCACCTCCGTGGTGCCGAAGCTCTTGCGAATATCCTTGAGCTCGAGCCGGGACATGCTGTCAGCCCCCAAACATGTTTTCGGGCAGGCCTTTGATGCCCGTGTCGATGGAAAAAACGCTGCCCGAAAGCGGCGCCTCGGCGAGTTGGCCCGCCGACAGGCGAATGCGGGCCGACGTGACGAACAGCGTCTGCATGTCCGGTCCGCCGAACACGCAACTCGTCGGCCGCGGGACCGGCAGATTGATCACGCGGTCCACCTTGCCCTGCGGGTCGTAGCGGGTGACGCACCAGCCGTCCCAATGGGCGATCCACAGGAAGCCCTGGGCATCCACGGTCATGCCGTCCGGCTTGCCCTCGCCCTCCGGCACGGTGATGAACGGCCGCCGGTTGGCGATCTCGCCGGAGGCGAGGTCGAAATCATAGGCGTAAACCACCTGCTTCTGTGTGTCGGTGAAATACAAGGTCTTGTCGTCCGGACTCCAGCCGAGGCCGTTGGCGACGTGGAAGCCGCGGTCCATCTCGGTCGCCCGGCCATCGGTATCCACCCGCCACAGCCGCCCGCGGTCGGGCGCCGTGTCGATGGCGAGCGTCCCGGCCCACAGCCGTCCGGCGCGATCGCACTTGCCGTCGTTGAAGCGGTTGCCCGGCCGGTCGGCCTCCGGTCGAACGATGGTGGTGATGTCGCCGCTGGCGAGGTCGAGGCCGCGGATCTCGCCGTGCATCGCCGCAACGAACCCGCCGCGCCGCCGGGGGATGACGAAGCCGATCAGCTCCGGCAGCGGCAGCGACCGATAGGTGCCCGCGACCGGGTCGCCGATGCACACGGCCGGCGCGAGGATGTCGACGAAGTAGAGCTTGCCGTCCACGGCCGACCAATGCGGACCTTCGCCAAGGAAGGCGCTCGCCGGGATCGCGCAATGCACGTCGGCACGATCGGGGCCGAGCGGCCGCGGCTGCACGGCGATGGACATGGCGAATTCTCCGATATTGCCCGAAATGCGCCGCGCCGCCTCGATGACGTCGCGGCCGAGCGCGTGCAGCCGGTCGACCGGCAGCCGGAACGACGGACCGATGATGCCGATGGCGCCGATGGGCTCGCCCCGATGGTTGAGCACCGGCGCCGCCACCGACGAGATGCCGACATTCTGCTCATCGACAGAGATCGCGTAGCCGCGCGCCTTGGTCAGGTCGAGCTGATGGATCAGCTCGTCGCGGTTGACGATGGTGTTGGGAGTCAGCCGCTCGAATTCCACGCCACTGAGCAGCGCCCGGCGCCGCTCGAGGCTCAGATGCGCGAGGATCGCCTTGCCCAGCCCGCTGGCATAGGCGTCCACCTTGCTGCCCACGCCATTGTTGAGGCGGAGCGGCTGCGGCACCTCGCGCTGGTCGACATAGAGCACGCTGTCGTCTTCCAGCACGCCCAGCCGGATGGTCTCGCCGGTGAGGTCGCGCAGCCGCACCAGCTCCGGTTCCGCCGCGCCACGCAGGTCGAATTCGTCCCAAACCTTGTGGGCCCACTGGAACACCCGCGAGGCCAGCCGATAGGTCTGGTCGCGGGCATCGAGGTTGAGTAACTTTTCCTCGGTAAGCGCCTGCAGCATCCGGTGCAGCGTGCCCTTGGGCATGCCGGTGCGTTCCAGCAGCTCGGTAAAGCGCAGGCCGCGGGCGGTCGATGCAACCTCATCGAGGATATGGATGCCGCGGGTCAGCGCCTGCACGCCCGGAATCCCGCCGAGTTCGCCCTCGATCTCCTCGGATTTGAGCTGCGTGCGCGCCATTCCCCATCCCTGCCGGCCACCCCCTTGAGTGGGAGCTTGTGCCGTGCGACGGCTTGTGCTGTATCTTGGAACTGAGTTCCAAGTCAACAGGGGAAGACGCCGTGCGCATCACCAGGGTCGATCACATGCTGGTCAGGATGCCCTTTACCGAGGACATCCTGTGGGGCTCCGGTCGGCGCATCGGCACCACCCGCCTGATCTGCAAAATCGAGACGGATCAAGGCATTACCGGCTGGGGCGAGACGATCTCGCTGATCGCTGCGGTGCCCGCCGTGTTTGCCGACATCGTCGCGCCCCTGGCTGTCGGCTACGAAGTGGCCGATGCGGAACGTTTCCACAGGCATGTGCTGGGCGCCGGTTACTACCATCACAAGCGCGCCGCCGTAATGGCCATCGCCGCCCTCGAAATGGCGATGTGGGACGCGCTGGGGAAGCAGGCCCGCCTGCCGCTCCATGCGCTGTGGGGCGGTCGCTGGCGCAAAGAGGTCGAGGCCTCCGCCTACCTGTTCACCAACGATCGCAAGGGCTTGAGCGAGCGGCTCAAGCGCTTCCTCGACCTCGGCTACACCACCTTCAAGGTCAAGATCGGCTTCGACGAGTTCTCCGACATCGGACTTGCCGAAACCGCCCGGCAGGTGATCGGCGACAAGCCGCTGCGTCTCGACGTCAACGGCGCCTGGACGGTCCCGACCGCCAAACGCCAGCTCGAAAAGCTGCGCGCCGTCGACCCTGCCTATGTGGAACAGCCGCTCGAGCTCGACGACCTCGCTGGCCACACTGCCCTCGTCGCCGCCTCGCCGGTGCCGATCGCCCTCGACGAGAGCGCTTACACCCTGACCGATGTCGGCAACATCGTCCGCGCCTCGGCCGCCGATGTGGTCCTGCTCGATCCGCATGAGGCGGGTGGCCTGTGGCAGACCATAAAGGCCGCCGCTATCTGCGAGGCGGTCGGCATCCCGGTGACCCTGCATTCGGGCGCCGAGCTGGCACTGTCGCAGGCCGCCTATGTCCACCTCGCCGCATCAATTCCCAACATGAACATCGCCATCGATACCGAGCGCGCCTATCTCGGCGGCGACATCTCGCCCAACCCGCCGGTGCTCGCCGACGGCCGCTTCGCCGTACCCGACGGTCCTGGCCTCGGCGTCGAGGTCGATGAGGCAGCGCTGGCAAAATACCGCGTCGACGGCATCGCCGGGGCCTACCTCGACAAGGCTCGACCCGACTGGTTCCCCGTCAAGCCGGCGTACTGAGGCGGCCGCACCCTGCGACGTTGCGGCCCGTGATTTGCCCTTACCCGCGGTACCGCCACCTGCCTACACTGGTGCGTCAAGGTATCTGGGTGGCGGTGAAACATGGCCGGCAGCTTTCGGATCAAGCGCGTATACCTGCCCGCGGACGACGCGGATGGGCAGCGCGTGCTGGTCGACCGCCTTTGGCCGCGCGGCCTCAGCAAGGCCGGTGCCGGGATCGATCTCTGGCTCAAGGAGATCGGTCCCAGCACGGCACTGCGCCGATGGTTTGGCCACGATCCGGCGCGCTTCGAGGAGTTCCGCCACCGCTATTTCGATGAGCTCGAAGGCCATGCCGACCTCATTGCGCAACTGCACCAGCTTGCCGCCCGGCACCGTGTAACATTGCTCTATTCGGCGCATGACGACGCCCATAACCAGGCGGTTGTGCTGAAACAGTTTCTGGACGAAGGTGCGCGGCATGGCTGACTCGACGCCTGGCCGTATCCAGTCCCTTCTTGGCTGCCGGCACCCTCTGGTGCTCGCCGGCATGGGCGGCGTCGCCCGCTCCGAGCTGGTTGCCGCCGTGAGCGAAGCGGGCGCCTTCGGCTTCCTCGGCATGGTGCGCGAGCCGCCGGCGTTGATCCGTCGCGAGGTCGACGCGCTGCGCCGGCGCGGCATCGAACGCTTCGGCGTCAACATCATTCCCGCCGCCACCGACCGGCTGCTGCTCGATCAGCAGGTCGATACCCTGCTCGAGCTCGACGTGCCGGTTGTCGCGCTGTTCTGGGATCTCGACGCACCGCTCGTCCGCCGCTTCACAGATGCCGGCGTGCGCGTCGTCTACCAGGTTGGCTCCGCGCCGGAGGCGAAGGCCGCCCAGGACGCCGGCGCCTCCGCTATCATCGCCCAGGGACGCGAGGCCGGCGGTCACGTGCGCGGCACCATTCCGCTCGCGCGGTTGTTGCCCGAGGTGATCGCCACCGTCGATCTCCCGGTGTTGGCCGCGGGCGGCCTTGCCACCGGCGGCGATCTCGTCGCCGCCACGGCGCTCGGCGCTGACGGCATCGTGCTGGGCACGGCGCTGATGGCCGCCGAGGAATCCTTCGCCCATCAGTACCACAAGCACCGCCTGTTGCTCGCCACCGCGGCGGACACGCTGCTGACCGAGACCTTTCACATCAACTGGCCGATCGGCGCCAGCGTGCGCGTCCTGGCAAGCGCCGTGACGGCCGGCGAGCGCGGTCCCGATACGCCCGGTCGCCGCGTCGTCATCGGCGAAGAGGAAGGCCGGCCGATCTATCTGTTCAGCACCGACTCGCCGCTGCGCTCAATGACTGGCGACTTCGAGGCCATGGCTCTCTACGCCGGGACAGGTGTTGGCAGCATTGATGCCATCCGCCCCGCCGCGCGTATCATCGAGACCCTGCTCGCCGACGCCCGGATTGTTCCGATCGGCGCGGAAGCGGCGCGCGATGCCGCCACCGAACTCGCCTCGCCCGTCTGCTACATCGGGGAAATGAGCGGCACTTATGTCGGCCAGCTCGAGGCCGGCGAGATCGCCGACGAGATGACGCAACTGCTCTCCGAGCTCCGGGCGCTGTTGCGCGATCTCGCCCGTCGCGAGGCGGCCACGGCCAATACCTCACCCTTCGGACCGCGCAGCATCGACCTCGCCCGCCGGCTCGCCGGCCTCAGTGCGGCGTGGCCACAAGCGTCGGCCGCAGCGGCGGCCCAGCCGGACGCAGGCGATGCTCGCACTGCCCTGCTCGAGCGCCTCGCTCGCTTCATCCCTCAGCTTCCCGACAACGATCTGCGCACCGGTCTCGGCGAGCTGCGGGCCTGGATCGACGCCAATGCGGATCAGCCGCAGCCGCAAGCTCAAACGCACGAGCTGGCCTGACACCCTCGCCGTCCGGTTCTGCCCTGCCCCGGCGCGTATGCTCGCCGGGCTTGGGCCGGCCGACTTAATACCAATAATACTGCGCTCAATGACGAATTATATTCGTTTGTCACATATAAAAATGAAGCATTAGGTGGCCGCTGAAAGCGTCGGCGACGGGGCTCCCGCCGTGTGACGCCAAACACAGCAAAAAGAGCCGGACCATGGATATCGCCGCAACCCCTGCCCCATCATCGTTCTCGATGCGGGTGAGGCGATGGGCGTTTTCGACCAACCACAAGGACATCGGCACCCTTTATCTGATTTTTTCCGTGGTCGCCGGCCTGCTCGGCACCGGCCTCTCCTTCCTCATCCGTTTCGAGCTGCAGCAACCCGGCCTGCAATTGTTCCACGACACCGACGCCTACAACGCCGTGGTCTCGGCGCATGGCCTGGTGATGATCTTCTTCGTGCTGATGCCCGCCCTCATCGGCGGCTTCGGCAACTGGTTTGTGCCGCTCCTGATCGGCTCGCCCGACATGGCGTTCCCGCGCATGAACAACGTCTCGTTCTGGCTGCTGGTCGCAGCGTTCCTGCTGTTCATCGTCTCGCTGTTCGTCGAGGGCCCCTCGGGCTCGAACGGACACAGCGGCGGCTGGACGCTCTATCCGCCCTATTCCACCGTCGGGGAGCCGGGACCCGCGGTCGACTTCGTCATCCTCGCCATCCACCTTGCCGGCGCCAGTTCGATCCTGGGCGCCATCAACTTCATCACCACCATCTTCAACATGCGCGCGCCCGTCATGACGCTGCACAAGATGCCGCTGTTCGCCTGGGGCATGCTGGTGACTGCGTTCATGCTGCTGTTATCGCTGCCGGTGCTCGCCGGCGCCATCACCATGCTGCTCACCGACCGCAATTTCGGCACGACGTTCTTCCAGCCCGAAGGCGGCGGTGACCCCGTGCTCTACCAGCATCTGTTCTGGTTCTTCGGGCACCCCGAAGTCTACATCATGATCCTGCCGGCCTTCGGCATCGTCAGCCACGTGATCTCGACCTTCTCGAAAAAGCCGATCTTCGGCTACATGGCGATGGTCTATGCCATGGTGGCCATTGGCGGCATCGGCTTCGTCGTCTGGGCCCACCACATGTTCACCACCGGCCTCAGCCTCGACGTGCAGGGCTACTTCATGTTCGCCTCGATGGTGATCGCGGTCCCGACCGGCGTGAAGGTATTCTCCTGGCTCGCCACCATGTGGGGCGGCTCGATCACCTTCCGCACGCCGATGCTGTGGGCCACCGGCTTCATCATGCTGTTCACGATCGGCGGCGTGACTGGCGTGGTGCTGGCGAGTGCCGGCGTCGACCACTCGCTGACCGACACCTACTACGTCATCGCCCACTTCCACTACGTGCTGTCGTTGGGCTCGGCCTTCGCCATCTTTGCCGGCCTCTACTACTGGTTCCCCAAGATGACCGGCTACATGTACAGCGAGCGGCTGGGCAAGCTGCACTTCTGGACCATGTTCATCGGCGTCAACATCGTCTTCTTCCCGCAGCACTTCCTCGGCCTCGCCGGCATGCCGCGCCGCTACGTGGACTATCCCGACGCCTACGCGATGTGGAACCTCGTCTCCTCGATCGGCGCCTACATCTCGACCTTCGGCGTCATCCTGTTCGTCGTCACCATGATCGAAGCTTTCGTCCGCAGGCGCCCCGCCGTGGCCAACCCATGGGGCGAGGGAGCAACGACGTTGGAATGGACGCTGACCTCGCCCCCGCCGGAGCACACCTACAACGTGCTGCCGCGCTTCGACGAGGCACCGTCCGAACATGCATGAGGCCATTCGATGCAAGAGCTTGATGCCCTCGCCGTCTTCAACATCGTCATCATCTTTGCCATCGCCGGGTTGTGGATCTGGCTGCGCGACGCGGCCCACGCCGACCCCAACGACAAGGACGATCTGCGCCACCGTCTGGCCATGATCGGCCTGCCCGGCGGCGACGTGGTGATTCCGCCGGCCGGGTCCGCGACGACCGAGCGTCTGCCGGCCCTGCGCGTCGCCGGCCGCAGCGAGCCCGACTTCATTGCCAATGCCCGCGATGCCTACGAGCGCATCGTCGAAGCGGTGGCGCACGACAACCTCAAGGCCGTCGAGCAATTGCTGACTCATGACGCTCGCATCGACTTTGCGACCTTCCTCGCGGCGCGGCGAATTCGTGGTGAAGTCGCTGCGCTGACCTTCATCGGCTTCCGCGGCGCCGAGCTCGTCGATTCCGGCGTGGTCGGTACCACCGCCTGGGCCGACGTGCGGTTTGCCACCGAACTCGTCTCTGTGGTGCGCGACAGTGCCGGAACCGTCGTCGAAGGCGACCCGCGCCGCGTGGTGCAATGCGCTGAGCTGTGGACCTTTGAGCGCGACACTGCCGCCAGGCAGTCGCAATGGCGGCTCGCCGCCACCGACAGCGACGGCTAGGACGCGATCGCCTGGCCGCCGCCCGCCTGCGTCGTAGCGCTCGTCAGGAAGCCGCGGCGGACGAGATCGACCAGTCCCTGCTCGATGCGGCTCGAATAGACCATGTGCACCGAGTAGGCGAATTCCGGCGCTGCGGCGACGCGAAAGAGCTTGCCTTGTTCCAGATACGGCCGAATGGCACTCAGCCGGAAATACCCGGCCCCGCCCGCCTCGATCAGATAGAGCAGCGCCAGCGGCCCGTGCGACGTCGACAGGGCAGGGCTCGCCAATTGCGGAAACGCCGCCTGGTGGCTCGCCTGGAACAGCGGGCCCCAGTCGACATGCACATAGTCGTCGCCATCGATCCGGCCCTGCGGATCGGTGCTGACCATCACCAGTTTCTCCTCGTGCAGCAATTCGACCACGATGGCCGGCCCCTGCGGCGGCGGATCGTAGAGCACCGCGAGGTCGAGCGCCCCCGCATGCACGGCCTCGAGCAGGCGGGCCGGGGTGTCCACCTCGGCGCGTAACGCGATGTCGGGCGCCTCGCGCTTCATCCACAGCAGCCAGCCCACGAGGATCGGGTTCCACAGGGCGAGTTCGGCACCGACGCTGACGACGTCGGTGCGGCCCTGCGGCAGCGCCACCTGCAGCCTCGCGCGGTCCCACACCTGCACCAGCGTTCGTGCATGGCGCAGGAAGCGCTCGCCCGCCGGCGTCAGCCTCGCCCCGGCCTTGTTGCGCACGAACAGCCGCCGCCCGAGTTGCTCCTCGAGCGCACGGATGCGAGCGCTCACTGCAGTCTGGGTGATGTGGAGCCGTGCCGCCGCCGCCACGAAACTGCCGGTGTCGGAGATTTCGAGGAAGGTCCGCGCCTGCATGATATCCATGGCTTCACTGCATCATTGTTGCATGAAACCCCAATAACATTCGCTTGACGCACTTTGAAGCTGAATGCGAGGGACGCGAGCTTTCCGGGTGCCATTGATGTCCGGGCGCGCAACCAGCCAGCCGCTGCGGAATGACTTGCTCCGGATATCGCGGGTTGTGGCAATGCGGTCTCCCAAAGGGCCTTGGTCGCGCCCCGGCGCCGGCTATTGTGTGGGCAACCCGGATCGATCACCGCCGGGACGAGAGAGGACATTTTCGATGAAGCTTGAGACGCTGGCCCTGCACCACGGTTACACGGCAGAGCCCACCACCAAGGCGGCCGCGGTGCCGATTTATCAGACGACGTCGTACACCTTCGACGACACCAAGCACGGCGCCGACCTGTTCAACCTGGCGGTGCCCGGCAACATCTATACGCGCATCATGAATCCCACCACCGACGTGCTGGAAAAGCGCGTTGCCGAGATGGAGGGCGGCATCGCCGGCCTTTGTGTCGCCTCGGGCATGTCCGCCATCACCTATGCCATCCAGGCCATTGCCGGCGTCGGCGACAACATCGTCTCGACCAGCCAGCTCTACGGCGGCACCTACAATCTGTTCATGCACTCCTTCCCGCGCCAGGGCATCGAGGTGCGCATGGCCAAGGCCGACGATTTCGACGCCTTCGACCGGCTGATCGATAACAAGACCAAGGCGGTGTTCTGCGAATCCATCGGCAACCCCGCCGGCAATGTCGTTGACATCGAACGGCTCGCCACCATCGCGCACAAACACGGCGTGCCGCTGATCGTCGACAACACCGTGGCTACCCCCTATCTCTGCCGGCCGATTGATTTTGGCGCCGACATCGTCGTGCATGCCCTGACCAAGTACATCGGTGGCCACGGCAACTCGATCGGCGGCATCATCGTCGATTCCGGCAAGTTCGACTGGGTGGCGAACAAGGCCCGCTTCCCGGTGCTGAACGAACCCGATCCCTCCTACCACGGCGTCGTCTATACCGAGGCACTCGGGCCGGCCGCCTATATCGGCCGCTGCCGCGTCGTGCCGCTGCGCAACACTGGCGCCGCGCTGAGCCCGCACAACGCCTTCCTGATCCTGATGGGCCTCGAAACGCTCGGCATCCGCATGGAACGCCACTGCGAGAACGCCGAGGCGCTGGCCAAGCACCTCACGAACCATCCCAAGGTGGCCTGGGTGAACTATGCGGGCCTGCCCGGCGACAAATACAACGCGCTGGCCAAGAAGCTCGCCAAGGGCAAGGCGTCGGGCATCATCAGCTTCGGCATCAAGGGCGGCTCGGCTGCCGGCAGCCAGTTCATCGACGCGCTGCAGATGATCCTCCGGCTGGTCAACATCGGCGACGCCAAGTCGCTCGCCTGCCACCCCGCCTCGACCACGCACCGGCAG
>JAEWCE010000256.1 GCA_023390785.1 Pseudomonadota bacterium | reverse complement strand
CCTATGAGGAGATCGACGTGACCGACCCGGCGCTCCGCGCCGACATGATGCAGCGCGCCCATGGGCGCCGCACGGTGCCGCAGATTTTCGTCGGCGACACCCATGTCGGCGGTTACGACGACCTCGCGGCGCTGGAGCGCCGCGGCCAGCTCGATTCGTTGCTCGGCTGAGGCCAAGTGGTTCGGGTCGCCGCGCTGCAGATGAATTCGGGCACCGCGCCCGGCCCCAATCTCGAAGCGCTGGAGCGGCTCGCCCGGGAGGCCGCGGCACAGGGTGCGCGCTATGCGCTCAGCCCGGAAGTCACGGTGGTCTTTGCCGAGAACCGCGAGGGGCTCAGGGCCGTCGCCGGCGGGTGGGACGCCAATCCGGCCGTCACCCGGGTCGCCGGCATTGCCCGGGCCACCGGATTGTGGCTGCATCTGGGGTCGCTGGCGGTGGCGGTGCCGGACGGGCGTTTTGCCAACCGCTCGGTGCTGTTTCGTCCGGACGGCTCGATCGCCGCGCGCTACGACAAGATCCATCTGTTCGACGCGACGCTGCCCGGCCTCAAGCAATACCGCGAGAGCGATACCTATGCCGGCGGTGCGGAAGCCGTCGTAGCCGAGGCCGCGGGCCTGAAGCTCGGCTTCACCATCTGCTACGACGTGCGCTTCCCCATCCTTCATCGAACCCTGGCCGAAGCCGGCGCCGAGTTGATCGCTGTGCCGGCGGCGTTCACCGTGCCGACCGGCGAGGCGCATTGGGAGGTGCTCTTGCGAGCGCGCGCCATCGAGACCGGCTGCTTCGTTCTCGCCGCGGCGCAGGCTGGACGGCACCAGAACGGACGCTCGACCTACGGGCATTCGATGATCGTCGACCCGTGGGGCAGGATCCTCGGGCAACTGGGCGCGGAGGGCGAGGGCGTGCTGTGCGCCGATATCGACGTGCGGGCTGTGGCCGAAGCGCGCGGCCGCGTGCCGGCGCTTGCGAACGCGCGCACATTTTCGTTATCCGTTAACCCTGCGGGCGCAAGCTGACGGCTCGGAAAGGTTTCTGGCGTGATTCACTACTCGCTCGTTTGCGACAAGTCCCACAAGTTCGACGGCTGGTTCTCGAACGCGGCCGCCTATGACGCGCAGAAGCTTCGTGGACTGGTGACCTGCCCGATCTGCCTCACCACCGCGGTCGACAAGGCGATCATGGCGCCCGCCGTCAGCCGTGCCGGCTCGCAGAAGGTGTCGCTGTCCATCGGTCATCCGCAGCACCAGGAACTGCGTGCCGCCATGCTGGCGCTGCGTCAGAAGGTGACGAGCGAGGCCGACTATGTCGGCGACAAATTCGCCGAGGAAGCGCGCAAGATCCACTTCAAGGAAGTCGACGCGCGCGGCATCTACGGCGAAGCGACGCGCGAAGAAGTCGCCTCCCTCATCGAAGAGGGCGTGGACTTCATGCCGCTGCCGAACCTGCCCGAAGAGCACAACTAGCCCGCTCCTGCCGCCGGAACGAAACGGCCCGACTTGCCTTTCATCGGCAAGTGCCGATAGAGTTTTGCGCAGTTTCAAGGAGAATCGCGATGCCCACACCCGATGCCGCTCGTTCGGGAACGTTCACTATTGGCGGCGACATGACCGTCAACCGCCTGGGCTTCGGCGCCATGCGCATCACCGGCGCCGGCATCTGGGGGCCGCCGGCCGATCCGGCCGAGGCCAAGCGCACGGTGCGGCGGGTGCCCGAGCTCAACATCGATTTCATCGACACCGCGGAGGCCTACGGCCCGTACGTGTCCGAGGAACTGCTGGCCGAGGTGCTGGCACCCTATGGCAAGGTGCACATCGCCACCAAGGGCGGGCATACGCGGCAGGGACCGAACCGCTGGACGCCGGTCGGCCGGCCGGAATTCCTGATCCAGGGCGTCAAGACGTCACTGCTGCGGCTGCGGCTCGAGCGCATCGATCTTTGGCAATTGCACCGGATCGACCCGAAGGTTCCCGCCCGCGAGCAGTTCGAAACCATCGCCGAACTGCAGAAGCAGGGGCTCATCCGGCACGCCGGGCTCAGCGAGGTCAGCGTTGAGGAGATCGAGGCGGCACGGAAGGTCTTCCCGGTGGCGACGGTGCAGAACCAGTATTCCATCAGCGACCGCAAGAGCGATGCCGTGCTGGCCTATTGCGAGGCCAACACTATCGGCTTCATCCCGTGGCGGCCGATCGACGGCGGCAACATCAACGCCGCCGACCCGAAATTCCAGGCGCTGCTCAACAAGTACGGCGCAACGCCCGGCCAGTTGTCGCTTGCGTGGCTGTTGAAGCGCTCGCCGGTGATGCTTCCGATCCCAGGCACCGGGAGGATGGCCCATCTCGAGGAGAACACGGCCGCGGCAGCGATCGAGCTCAGCGACGAGGATTTCGCCACGCTGACGAGCCTGCGCTGACGGCTCAGGCCGGCCGTTCCGCCAGCACCATATAGTTGACGCCGGTATCGGGGGACCGACGCCACTCGTCGGCGAGCGGATGAAACACCACGCCGGTGTCCTCGATGATGCGCAGTCCGTTGCGGGTGATCAGCGCCTTGAGCTCATCGGGGGTCAGGAATTTGGTCCAGTCATGGGTGCCGCGCGGCAGCCAGCGCAGCACGTATTCGGCACCGAACTTGGCCAGCGCCAGGGCGCGCAGCGTGCGGTTGATGGTGGCCGAGAACAGCAGGCCGCCGGGAGCCACCAGGTCGGCGCAGCTCTTCATGTAGAGCGGTACGTTGTCGACGTGCTCGACCACTTCCATGTTGAGCACGATGTCGAAGCGCGCGCCCTCGCCGGCCAGCGCTTCCGACGTCGCCTCCCGATAGGTGATGTCGAGGCCGGAGCGTTCGGCATGGAGCTTGGCCACGGCGATGTTCCGGCCACCGGCGTCGATGCCGGTGACGCTGGCGCCCAGGCGGGTGAGCGGCTCGGTCAACAGGCCGCCGCCGCAGCCGATGTCGAGCACGCTCAGCCCGGCGAGAGGACGGCGCTCGGTCTCCGAGCGCTCGAAATGCCGCAGCGCCCAGTCGCGGATATAGGCCAGCCGCACCGGGTTGAATTTGTGCAGCGGCTTGAAGTCGCCCTCGGGGTCCCACCAGGCATCGGCCATGGCCGAGAACTTGGCGATCTCATCGGCATTGATGGTGCTGTCGGTCATTCTTGTAACTCCGGGGCCTTTGTGGCATGTCCCCGCCGAATTCTAAAGCGTCCCCACCGGTTGGCCGAGCGGCCGTCCTCCCGACGGCCGCTTGGACAGAGCAACAAGACTATTGGGTTGGCCGAGCGGCCGTCCTCCCGACGGC
>JAEWCE010000209.1 GCA_023390785.1 Pseudomonadota bacterium | reverse complement strand
CCCTTAACGAGTAGTTTACCACCACCAGGGGTGCGGCCCCGGCATCGGTCCGGGCCACGGACGCGGCGACGGCCGGTGGTGATGGCGGTGCACCGGCGGCGCGGAGCCGAAGCCGAAGCTGAAGGTCACGTTGGGCACGGGCCGCGGGCGATAGGTGTCGCCGCTGAGATAGGCGCAGCTGACCCATCCATTTGGACCCGGCTTGGTCACCGCGCACCAGCCGTTCGATCGGCCGGTGATGTTGACGTGCTCACCCGGCGCCAGCGTATCGACAACGCGATAGCTCGTGCCCGGGCCTGTGCGGACATTCACCGAAGCGGTGGCTACCGCGGCAAACGCGGCACCGGCAGTGAGCGCAGTAACCAGAGCGCCAAGCGCTCCGGCCCTGAGCAGATTTGTCTTCATCGACATGAGTTTCCCTTTCTCGCCCCTTGATGGCATACGACGCGGCGGGACGGATTGATCCCGTATGTCGAGAATTTAACGTCCCGGACAGGAACGAGGTTCCCGCGTCGCCGCGGCGAACACTTCGGCGATTAGCTGGTGGCCCGCATCGTTCGGATGGATGATGTCGGGCGAAGCGAGGCTTCCGTCCGGGCGCGCCGCCATGGCCTCATACACGCCCGCGTAGAACAGACTGTATTCGCGCGCGAGCTCGCGGACAGCATCGACATAGGCCTCAAACCCCGCGCGGCGCTGACCGGTGAAGCCGGAACTGCCGAGCTGCAGCCCTGCATCAGGCAGATAGGGCGGCGACCCAAGGCAAATGCTTTCACGCTCGACATGGGCCGCCAGCAGGCCGTCGAGAACGACACGATAGTCGCGCACGAAGGCCCCGACGTTGAATCGCGCTGGATCGGTCGCATAGCGTGCATCGTTGTAGCCATAGAGAATGGCGATGCAGTCGGCTCGGTCGTCGCCGAGCAAATCCTCGCGGAAGCGGGACACACCACTGCCGCCGCGGCCGTCGCGAACGGGGGTGGACTGCAACACCGTGCCCCCGAGCCCCTTGTTCACCAGAGGAACGCCGAGCGTGAGCGCCAGCAGCGCGGGCCAGCTTCGCGCCGGCCTGCTCGCACCCGCCCCTTCGGTGATCGAATCACCGAACACAGCGAGGCTATGCGCTCGCCGCCTCGAGGTCGTTTCGGCAAAGCTGTCCATGATGCTTGACTCCTGCGCTCGGGGTGCTAATACGCATTAGCAGCTAATGCGTATTAGCAGCAAGGGAGGAGCAACCTTGGCGGGCAATGGGCGGCTGACGCAGCGCGACATCGCACGGCTTGCCGGGGTCAGCCAGGCGACGGTGTCGCTCGTGCTCAACGATGCCAAAGCTGCCGCGGGCCGCATTCCCAAGGAGACGCGCGAGCGTGTCCACAAGGCCATCCACGACACCGGCTATGTCGCCGATCCGATCGCCCGTCGCATGGCCAAAGGGCGCAACCGCATCCTCGGCGTCTTCACCTACGAGCCCGCTTTTCCAAGCACGCAAGCAGACTTCTTCGTGCCGTTCCTGCTCGGCATCGAGGAGAGCGCACAGGAGCTGGGCTACGATCTGCTCCTGTTGACCGGTGCCTCCGGACCGCGTGGCAAACGCAAGATATTCCACGAAAACAACCGGCTGCGACTAGCCGACGGCTGCGTTTTGCTCGGGCGCGAATTCGACCGCGCCGAACTGAAGAAGCTGATGAGCTCGGACTATCCGTTTGTGGCCGTTGGACGACGCGATCCGATTGGCGGCAAGCTCGCGCCTTATGTGGGCGCCGACTATGTCAGCGCCACCGCCGATCTGGTGCGGCGCGCCCGCGACAGGGGGCATTCGCGGCTTGCCTATGTCGGCCCGGAAGCCGGCGCGGAGTCGTCCGTCGATCGCTGGCAGGGGTTCGTGTCCGCCCTCGGCGACGCACGCCTCGTATATCAGCGCACCGACGTTGGCGGCGATGCGCGGGTCATGCTGTCGGCGATCCGCAAGGCGAAAGCAACCGTGGCGTTCTTTACCGAACTCGCTGACGCCATCGTGGTCGAGGCAGCGGCGCGCTCGCAAAATCTCTCCGTTCCCGGCGATTTGTCGATTGTCGTGCTGGGCAGCCACCTGCGGCCGCAATTGAGTGGTACGCGCTTCACGACCTTCTCGATCCCGCGCGAACAGATGGCGCGAGTCGCAACGCAGATGCTGGCCGAGCGGATCGAGGCCGGCTCGCCAGGGGGTCAGGTCGTGCTCCCCTGTGATCCTGTCGAGGGGGAGACCCTCGGACCAGCGTCTAACCCCAAAGGCATCAAGTGAAAGAGTTTTCGGCAGATATCGCGATCATCGGCGGCGGCCTTGGCGGCGTGGCGGCGGCGCTCGGCGCGCTGCGCGGCGGCCGCAGCGTGGTGATGACCGAGGAATACGACTGGATCGGCGGCCAGATGACCAGCCAGGCCGTGCCGCCCGACGAGCATTCCTGGGTTGAGCAGTTTGGCATCACCCGCAGCTACCGGGCGTTGCGCAACGGCATTCGCCAATACTATCGCGATCATTATCCGCTCACCGAAAAGAGCCGAGCCTGGTCCGACCTCAACCCTGGCGGCGGCTACGTCTCGCGCCTCTGCCACGAGCCACGCGTCGGCCTAGCGGTGATGGAGGCGATGCTTGCCCCGTACCGCGGCAGCGGCCGGCTGACGCTACTGCAGCCTTATCGCCCAGTATCGGCCGAGACTGAGGGGGACCGTGTGCGCGCGGTCACGCTGCAGCATCGCGACGGTGGTGACAGCATCGTCGTCAGCGCTGCCTATGTCATCGACGCCACCGAGCTCGGCGACCTGCTGCCGCTGACCGGCACCGAATATGTTCGCGGTTTCGAGTCGCAGGCCGAGACGGGCGAGCCGTCGGCGCCCTCGGTCGCCCAGCCCGACAACCAGCAGGCGGTGTCGATCTGCTTTGCCATGGACCATGTCGATGGCAGCCACGTCATCGACAAGCCTCGGACCTACGAGCAGTGGCGCGCGGTCGCTCCGAGCTTCTGGGGTGGGCCGCTGATCGGCTTCCGATCGCCGCATCCGCGCACGCTCGAAATTGTCACCCGCTCGTTTACCCCCAACCCCGACGATGATCCGACGCTGGTCGATGCCGACCAGCGCCGCAATCCGGGCGATAGCAATCTATGGACGTTCCGGCGCATCGCAGCGCGGCGCAACTTCGTGCCCGGGGCCTATGCATCGGACATCTGTCTCGCCAACTGGCCGATGCTCGACTACTTCGAGGCGCCCATCATCGATGTGCCGGAGGCGGCTTACCACGAGCGCCTTGCCGCGGCCGCCGAGTTGTCCTTGTCGGTGTTCTACTGGTTGCAGACAGAAGCGCCACGCGCCGACGGTGGTCAAGGCTTCCCCGGCCTGAGGCTGCGCGGCGACGTGACCGGCACCAGCCACGGCCTTGCCATGGCGCCCTACATCCGAGAGAGCCGGCGTATCCGCGCCGTAACGGCGATCGTCGAACAGGATCTATCGTTTGCGACGCGCGGCGAGGCGGGTGCGGTCAACTATCGCGACAGCGTCGGCGTGGGCATGTACCGGCTCGACCTGCATCCCTCGACCGGGGGCGACAACTACATCGACGTCGCCTCGTGCCCGTTCGAGATACCGCTCGGCGCCCTGCTGCCGCAGCGCGTCACGAACCTGCTGCCCGCGAGCAAGAACCTCGGTACGACGCACATCACCAATGGCTGCTACCGGCTGCATCCGGTTGAGTGGAACATCGGCGAGGTGGCGGGACTTTTGGCAGCGCATTGCCTTGCGACCGGGCTCACACCGCACCAGGTGCAGGCAGACGACAAGCATTTGAGCGACTTCCAGACCATGCTGGCGAGGCAGGGCGTCGAAACGCGCTGGCCCGACATTCGTGCCTACTAGAACGACGACACAAAACGGAGGAAGGAAATGACCCGGTTACTAGATGTGAGGCTTGCCGCACTTGCTGCAGGCATCGTGCTGCCAATGGCCATGCCGGCGCTGGCGCAGGATACCGTCGACCTGCGCATGGCAATCTGGAGCGCCAATGACGCGCATCTGAAGCTCTTCAACTCGATCGCCGACGATTACAAGAAGACTCACCCCAATGTGAGCGTGACCTTCGACTCGCTGGCGTTCGATGGCTACACCACGACGCTGACCACGCAGATCGCAGGCGGCAACGCTCCCGACATGGCCTGGATCCTCGAAACCACGGCTCCGGACTTCGTCACCTCTGGCGCGCTGCTGCCGCTAAAGGCGACGTTCTCGGGCACCGCCGGTTACAACCTCGACGACGTGTCGCAGAGTGCCCTGTCGCTGTGGAGCCAGGACGGCGAAATCTATGCCTATCCGTTCTCGACCTCGCCGTTCGGCATGTTCGTGAACAACGACGTAATCAAGGCCGCCGGACAGAAGACGCCGGCCGAGCTGATCGCCGCCGGGCAGTGGACCTGGGACAACGCCATCAAGGTCGACGCCGCTGTTGCCGCGACCGGCAAGCAGGGCCTCATCGTCCGCGACTTCGACTACAAGGTCTGGGATAATTTAGCCTCGATCTGGAACGGCTGGGGCGCCTCGCCCTGGAGTGCCGACGGCAAGACCTGCACCATGACCGACAAGCCGATGGTCGATGCAATGACCTTCATCCACGACGCCATCTTCAAGACGAAGGCCATTCCTGGCCCCGGCATCTCAGCCGATTTCTTCACCGGCGATGCGGCGATGACCATCACGCAGATTTCGCGTGCCTCGCTGCTGCCCAAGGACAAGCCGTTCGACTGGGATCTGGTGCCGCTGCCCGCCGGCCCCGCAGGTGACTATGCGGTCGTCGGCCAGGCCGGTATCGGCGTCTTCGCACAAAGCAAGCACCCGCAGGAGGCCGCCGACTTCCTGGCCTTCTTCACCAACCCCGAGAACAGCAAGAAGCTGGCGCAGTTCTTCCCGCCGGCGCGGACCTCGCTGCTCAATGTCGACACGCTGGCCAAGGCCAACCCGCTCCTTTCTCCGGCGCAGATCGACAACGTGGTGGTCAAGGGTATTGCTACCGGCCACGTGAAGCTCAGCCACGCCAACTTCCCGGAAATCCAGCAGACGGCCCGCGCCGCGCTCGACGCGATGTGGACGCCCGATGCCGATGTGCCGGCAGTGCTGAAGTCGGTCTGCGACCGCATCCAGCCCCTGCTGCAGCAGTAGGAGTCTCCCGGTGGCTCTCGCGACGCAACAGCCGCAATCCAGGCCGCGCCGGTTCTGGACCATGGCGCGCCGCGAGACCCTTGCCGGCTATCTGTTCATCGCGCCGCAACTTGTCGGCATCATCGTCTTCGTGCTGATCCCGCTGGCGCTCGTTGTCTACTATTCGCTGCACGAATGGAACGTGCTCGCCGGCACGTTCAAATTCGTGGGCCCGGCCAACTACGAGAAGCTGGTGAGCGACCCGTCGCTTCCCGAGGTGTTACTCGCCTCCGGCCTGTTCTCCGCCGGCCTCGTGGTGTTCAACCTGTCGCTGGCGCTGCTGCTCGCCATCCTCGTCAACCAGAAGCTGCGCGGCATCGCCGTGTTCCGCACGCTGTTCTTTTCGCCAGTCGTGGTGTCTCTGGT
This sequence comes from Pseudomonadota bacterium, assembly GCA_023390785.1. Taxonomy (GTDB): domain Bacteria; phylum Pseudomonadota; class Alphaproteobacteria; order Rhizobiales; family Devosiaceae; genus Devosia_A. Next base: position 22,042 of record JAEWCE010000209.1, on the reverse strand, counting down.
GGCGTGGACCATCGTCTGGGGCTTCCTGCTGCAGGCCAATGGCGGCATCAACGGCATTCTCGCCGTCTTCGGCATCACGGGCCCCAACTGGTTGCGTACGCCGACAACGGCGATGATTTCGGTGATCACCGTGCAGGTGTTCAAGAATGTCGGCCTCAACATGGTGCTGTTCCTTGCCGCGCTGCAGGGCGTCCCGCGCGAACTCTACGAGGCAGCCCGCGTCGATGGTGCCTCCCGCTTCAAGCAATTCCGCCGCATCACCGTGCCGCTGATTTCCCCGACCATCCTGCTGACCATGATCATCACCATCGTCGGCTCGCTGCAGGTCTTCGCGCAGATCGCCGTGCTGACGCAGGGTGGCCGGGCATGTCGACGACGGTGCTGGTCTACTATCTCTACCAGCAGGCGTTCCAGTTTCACCGCTTCGGTTATGGCTCGACGCTCGCCATTCTGCTGTTCGTCATCGTCGCCGTGCTGACCTTCGTGCAGTGGCGGATGCGCAGGAAGCTGGTGTTCTATGAGAGCTGAGCTGTCTCCCCGCCTCAAGCTTGCGCTCTACGGGCTGCTCTGCGTACTGGCCGTCCCGTTCGTCTTTCCGACCTGGTGGATGGTCACCTCGTCGGTGAAGCCGATCAGCCAGATCTTCGCCTTCCCGCCCGAGCTTATCCCGCACACGCTCGACTGGTCGAGCTATGCGGATGTGTTCCGGTTGCAGCCCTTTGCTCAGCAATACTGGAACTCGTGCTACATCGCGGCGATCGTCACGGTGGGCACCATGGCAGTGTCGTCGCTCGCCGGTTATGCCTTCGCGCGCATACGCTTTCCGGGCTCCAATGCGCTGTTCATGGTGGTTCTGCTCGGCCTGCTGATGCCGACCGAAGTCACCATCGTGCCGCTGTTCCAGATGTTCCTCAAGGTGGGCATGGTCAACACCCATTGGCCGCTCATCCTCGTGCCCATGCTCGGCGGCATGCCCAGCGTGTTCTCGACCTTCGTCATGCGGCAGTTCTTCATCGCCCTGCCGGTCGAGCTCGAGGAAGCGGCACGGGTCGATGGCCTTGGCCGGTTCAAGATCTTCTGGACTATTGCGCTGCCGCTGGCACGCCCGGCGCTGGCGGCCGTCGCCATCTTCACGTTCCTGCAGAGCTGGAACCTCTATCTCGAACCCATCGTCTATCTGACGAGCCCCGAGAAATACACGCTGCCCCAGGCGCTGACGCAGTATGTCGACGTCTACCAGGGGCCGATGTGGAACATCCAGCTCGCCGCCGCGACGCTGACGGCGCTGCCGGTGCTGGTGGTCTTCATCTTCGCGCAGCGCCAGTTCATCGAGGGCCTCGCCCACACCGGTCTCAAGGGGTAGCCATGGCCTCCGTCGCCATCCGCAATGTCGTCAAGAGCTACGGCGCCAATACCGTGATTCACGGCGTGTCGGTGGACATCGCCGACGGCGAGTTCGTCGTCCTGGTCGGCCCCTCGGGCTGCGGCAAGTCCACGCTGTTGCGCATGATCGCCGGCCTCGAGCCGATCACCGAGGGCGAGATCGAGATCGGCGATCGCGTCGTCAACGACCTTGAGCCCAAGGACCGGGACATCGCCATGGTGTTCCAGAACTATGCGCTTTACCCGCATATGACGGTCGAAAAGAACATGGGTTTTTCGCTCGAGCACCGCGGCGTCGGCAAGGCCGAGATTGCCGAGCGTGTGCAATGGGCGGCCGACATCCTTGGACTTAAGGCGCTGTTGCAGCGCCGACCCGGCCAGCTCTCCGGCGGCCAGCGCCAGCGCGTCGCCATGGGCCGCGCCATCGTTCGCAGCCCGCAGGTGTTCCTGTTCGACGAACCACTCAGCAATCTCGACGCCAGGCTGCGCGTGGTGATGCGCGGCGAGATCAAGGGCCTGCACCAGCGGCTGAGGACCACGATGATCTATGTCACCCACGACCAGATCGAAGCTATGACCATGGCCGACAAGATCGTGGTGATGAATGCCGGCCATATCGAGCAAGTCGGCACCTCGACCGAGCTCTACGACCGGCCGGCCAACATGTTCGTCGCCGGGTTCATCGGCTCGCCGGCGATGAACTTCATCCCGGGTCCGGTGATGGAGCAGGGCGCCGACGTGACCGTCGGCGTGCGCCCCGAACATTTCGAGATCGGCGACGACGGTCTTGCCGCGACGGTGCGCCTGGTCGAGCCGCTGGGATCGGACACGCAGATCACCCTCGACGCGAACGGCACCGAAATCGTCACCATGTTCCATCGGCGGGTGGCGGCGACGCCCGGCGACACGCTGCATTTGCGGCCGGTCGCCAGCGAGATGCACCGCTTCGATACGGCCACAGGCAAGCGGCTCTGAGCGGCGGCCGGAGACGCCGCCGGTCAGAGCTTCAGCTTACCGAGGAAGCACCTCTTCGACCGCCGCGGCGAAGGCCGCCACCACGGTGTCCGCCTCGGCCCGCGTCAGGCACAGGGGCGGCGCGAAGCCAATGATGTCGCCCTGCGGCATGGCGCGGGCGATCACCCCGCGGCTGACCAAGGCAGCGGCAAGCTGCGGCCCCAGCTTGCGGCTCGCGTCGAAGAATTTGCGCGTCGCCTTGTCCTCGACGAACTCGACCGCGCACAGCATGCCGTCGCCGCGCACTTCGCCGACATGGCGATGCGATCCGAGCGCCTCGCGCATGCTCGTAACGAAGTAGCCGCCGACATCGGCTGCGTTCTTTACCAGGCCGAGACTGTCGATGAGCTTGAGGTTGGCGACACCGGCCGCTGCCCCGATCGGATGGGCCGAATAGGTCCAGCCGTGGCCGATCGGACCGTTCTCGTCGGTGCCGCGCGCCAGTACGTCCCACATCCGCTTGGAGAAGATCGATCCCGAGAGCGGCGCATAGGCCGAGGTGAGGCCCTTGGCGATGGTGATGATGTCTGCCTCGAGCCCGAATTTGTCGGACCCGAACATCGTGCCGAGGCGGCCGAAGCCGGTGACCACTTCATCGACGATCAGCAGGATGTCGTGTTTCTTCAACACGGCCTGGATGGCCGGCCAGTAACCCGCCGGCGGGGGCACCAGGCCGCCGGTGCCGAGCACCGGCTCGCCGATGAAGGCGGCGATGGTGTCGGCGCCCTCACGGGCGATCATCGCCTCGAGTTCGGCGACACAATAGGCGACGAAGTCCGCCTCGCTCATCTCCAGCCTGGGGCGACGGAAATAGTACGGCGCCTCGGTATGGAGGATGCGCGGCAGCGGTAGGTCGAACTTCTTGTGGAAGCTGTCGAGGCCGGTGAGCGATCCGGTCATCAGGCCGGAACCATGGTAGCCGCGCCAGCGCGAGATGATCTTCTTCTTCTCGGGGCGGCCGAGGACGTTGTTGTAGTACCAGACCATCTTGATGTTGGTCTCGTTGGCGTCCGAGCCGGACAGGCCGAAATACACCTTCGACATATTCTTGGGCGCGCGCTCGAGCACCATGTGGGCGAGGGTGATCGACGCTTCGGTGCCGTTGCCGACATAGGCATGGTAGTATGCCAGTGAATGGGCCTGCTCGGCGATGGCGTCGGCGATCTCGCTGCGGCCGTAACCGACATTGACGCAATAGAGCCCGGCAAAGGCATCGAGCAGGCGGTTGCCGTTGCGGTCCTCGACATAGACGCCTGAGCCACCAGTGAAGATGCGGCCGCTGGCTTCGCCGCGCGCGTGCTGGCCCAGATGGGTCGAGGGGTGGAAGAAGCTCTGCCGGTCCCAGGCATCGAGTTGATCGTTAGAAAGCATCAGTGCAGTCCTTTCGGCAATACGCGTTCAATGCCAGTCACGGCAGATATATTTGACGTCGGTGTAGGCCTCTAACCCCAGCCGGGCGCCCTCGCGGCCGAGCCCCGACTGCTTCATGCCGCCGAATGGAATCGGCGCCCCGGTAACCTTGGTGCGGTTGACCGCCACCATGCCGTATTGCAGCGCACGGCTGCAGCGGTAGATGCGTCGGGGATCGCCGCTGTGGAGGTAGGCGATGAGCCCGTATTCGCTGTCGTTGGCCCGGGCGAGCACCTCGTCTTCGCTGTCGAACGGCGCAACGGCGGCCACCGGCCCGAACGTCTCCTCGTGCATGATGAGCGCGTCGGCCGGCACATCGACGAGCACGGTTGGGGAAAAGAACAGCGGTCCGGCCGGGTGCACGGTGCCGCCGACGAGGCAGCGGGCCCCACGTGCCAGGGCATCCGCGACGTGGCTGCGCTGCTTGTCGATGGCACGCGCATTGATCAGGGGGCCGATATCGGGATCGTCGAGTCCACGGCCGACACTCAGCGCCGCGGCGGCGGCGGCAAAGCGGGCGCAGAACTCGTTATAGACAGGCCGCTCGACGAGGAATCGGTTGGCGCCGAGGCAGTCCTGCCCGCCGGTCGCGAACTTGGCCTTAACCGCCTCGTCCACCGCGCGGCCGAGGTCGGCATCGGCAAAAACGATGAACGGGGCGTGACCACCCAACTCGAGGATCAGCCGCTTGACGGTATCGGCGGACTGGCGGAACAGCAGTCGGCCGATTTCCGTCGAACCCGTGAATGACAGGGCCCGGATGCGCCGGTCGGCCGTCCAGGCGCCGACGATTTCCGGAGCGTGGCCGGTGACCACGTTGAAGACGCCGTCGGGAATGCCCGCCCGTTGTGCCAGCAGCGCCAGCGCGGTCGCCGAAAATGGCGTTTCGATCGAGGGATGGGCAACCGTCGTGCAACCGGCGGCGAGCGCCGCCGCCGCCTTGCGAGTCAGCATCGCGGCGGGAAAGTTCCACGGCGTGATCAGCGCCGCGACCCCCACCGGCTCACGCCAGACTTCGAGCTCGGCATCAGGCAGATGCGAGGTCACGCCCTCGATGTTGGGCCGCTTGGCCTCCTCGGCATAGAACTCGACGAACGAGGCCGCATAGGCGATTTCGCCGCGCGCTTCAGACAGCGGCTTGCCCTGCTCGCGCGTCATGATCAGCGCCAGATCGTCGCTCGCGGCGCCGATCAACTCGTACCAGCGTCGCAACACCGCGGACCGGTCCTGTGGCAAGAGGCCGGCCCAAACGGGGAAAGCTGCCGCGGCCGCGTCGGTGGCGGCGCGTGCCTGGGCGCCGCCCAGCGCCGGCACCCGGCCGATGGTCTCCCCTGTCGCCGGATCGAGCACGTCGACATCGGCATGCATCCCGCCAACCACCGGCCGGCCGCCGATGATCGACGCAGGGCAGAGCAGGTCCGGATCGTTCAACCCGTCCCAGCCGCCGCTGCCCGTAATCCGCTTTGGAACCGCGTTCGAAATGGCCGCCTCCCGATTGGAGGCAACATAGGCCGGCAATGCCAGATGGGGACGCCAAAGCCGGTGCCAAAAACGGACGGACGCCCTGTTTGCAAGGGCCCGGAACGGCGGTTCATCTGGCGGAGCCTAATGCTCCCTGGCCAGCAGTTCCACGGGCACGGGCTCGTTCTTGACCGGCGATGTCACCACATAGGTGTAGTAGCGCTTGATGCCGATCTGCCGGTCGAGAAGCGCCTCGATCAACTCCTGATAGTCGTTCAGGTGGCGCACCACGATCTTGCACATGTAGTCCATGCCGCCGCCGATGGCCCAGCATTCGACAATCTCGGGAATGCCGGCGATGGCCGCCTCGAAGCGGGCGAAATCTTCGTGGCGGTGGCTTTCGATCTCGATCTGCACGAATACCACCGTCACCGGCCCGAACGCGGCGAGCGAAATCTGTGCCCCGTAGCTCTTGATGATGCCGGCATCCTCGAGCCGGCGCAGCCGTTCCCAGCACGGCGTTGCCGAGAGATTGACGCGCTCGGCCAGCGCGGCCTTGGGAATCCGCCCCTCGCGCTGCAGGATGCTCAGGATCTTGATGTCGCGGGCGTCAAGCTTGAGCGACGGCGCTTTGGCTGTTGTCACGGCGGCCTTCGGGTTTTCTCGTCGGACGCGGGACACTAATGCATCGCGGCGGCGAGGGAAACTGCCGCCGCCGGCGCGTCCCCACCTGCCGTTGGAGGCTAAAGGACGGCCTTCAGGAAGTCGCGGGTGCGCTGTTCCCGGGGGCGCGTGAACAGATCGTCCGGCCTGCCCTCTTCGCACATGCGGCCGCGGTCGAAGAAGCAGACCCGGTCGGACACTTCGCGTGCAAAGCGCATCTCGTGGGTGACAAGCAGCATGGTAAGATCGTGCTCCTCGGCCAGCCGGCGGATGACGGTCAACACCTCGCCGACCAGTTCAGGGTCGAGCGCCGATGTGGGCTCGTCGAACAGCATGATGCGGGGCCGCATGGCCAGCGCCCGGGCAATGCCGACGCGCTGCTGCTGGCCGCCGGAGAGTTGATGCGGGAATTTTTGCATGTGATCGGCCAGCCCGACCATTGTGAGCAGTTCCTCGCCGCGCTCGCGGGCCTCCTGCTTCGATAGTCCGAGCACCTGGCAGGGAGCCTCGGCGACGTTGCGCAGCGCCGTCATGTGCGGGAACAGGTTGAACTGCTGGAACACCATGCCGAGGCTGCGCCGCATCTTGCGCAGATGCGCTTCGCTGGCCGGCTGCAGCGCCCCGTTCTTCTCCTCGTGCCACAGCGGCTGGCCGTCGACGGTGATGACACCGCCCTGGATGCGCTCGAGCGTCATCAAGATGCGCAGCACCGTCGACTTTCCCGACCCCGAAGGGCCGATGATGGTGACTTTCTCGCCCGGAGCGACCGCGAAATCGAGCTCGTTGATCACCACCAGGCTGCCGTAGCGCTTGATGACCTTGTCGAAGCGGATGATCGGTTCGGTCATCTGAGCGGCAATCCTGTCTTGGGGAGAGAGAGGTCGATGACTCGGACGAGCGCCGATGCCACCAGCGTCAGCACCAGATAGAGGCCGCCCACCATCGACAGCGGCACGAGGTAGTCGAAAGTCTGGTCGCCGATGATGCGAGCCACTGCCAGCATTTCGAGCACCGTCACCACCGACAGCACCGGCACGTCCTTGCTGATCGACACCAGGTAGTTGCCGAGCGCCGGGATCACCCGCGGCACCGCCTGCGGCAGGATCACATGCGTAAAGGTGCGCGCCGCCGAGAGGTCGAGGGCGTGTGCCGCCTCGCGCTGCCCGCGCGGAATGGCTTCGATGCCGGCGCGGTACACCTCGGCCATGTAGGCGCTGTACTGCACCCCCAGCGCCAGGGCGCCGGTGACGAAGGCCGGAAGCACGATGCCGTATTCGGGCAGCACGTAGTAAAGGAAAAAGAGCTGCACCAGCAGCGGCGTGTCGCGGAAGAATTCGGCGACCGCAATGGCGGGCCAGGAAATGAGCCGCGAACGGGCGCCCTTCAGTACTGCGAAAACGAGCCCGAGTACCAGCGCCACCACGAAACCGGCGATCGACGCTTCGATCGTGACGACGAGGCCGCGCAGCAGGATCGGCAGGATGGACAGCGCGAACGCCAGTTCGCCATGTCCGGTATCCCAGCTCATCCCGAACAGCATGGTGTCAGCTCCCCGCCCGTTGCCAGCGGCTGACACCGCGCTCGAGCAACCGCATGCCCCCCGTCAGCACCAGAGCCATGCCGAAATACATGAACAGGATCATCGTATAGATAGTGGTCGAATCCTGCGTGTAGTTGCGGATCTGCTCCGCCCGGAACGACAGGTCCCCGAGGCTGATCAGCGAGGCAAGTGCCGTGTCCTTGAGGTTCTGCACCGCGAGGTTGCCGAACGACGGCATCATCTCGGGGATGGCCTGCGGCAGGACCACTCGCCACAGTGCCTGCCGCGGTGTGAAGTTGAGGGCCTGCGCTGCCTCGAGCTGGGCCGGCCGAACCGCCTGGATGGCACCGCGCACCACCTCCGCGCCATACGCGCCGATGTTGAGGCCCAGCGCCAGCACGCCGGCCTCGACGGGCGGCAGCCTCAAATCCAGACCCACACCCGCGCCGACAATGGGCAGCGCAAAATACAGCCAGAACAGCTGCACCAGCAGCGAGGTGCCGCGAAAGATTTCGATATAGGCAATGGCCAGGCCGCGCAGCGCCCAGTTGGCGGAGAGCTTGCCGATACCGGCGGCAAAGGACAGCACCGCGCCGAGGATAGTGGAAAACACCGCGAGCTGGATCGTCACCCAGGCGCCCTGCGACAGCGGCTTGAGGTAGTCGACCCAGCTCATGGAGCAGCCCTCCCCGCCTGCCGCGATCAGGTCAGCAACAGTTCACAGTTCGACAAGCCATGACAAGAGCGGAGCGCGGCACATCGGCCGTACCCCGCTCTGGTGAGGGCCCCTTACTTGGCGGCGCAGAGCTCTTCGCTGGTCTTGGCGTTGGCGCCGGCGATGTCCTCGGGCGTGAAGCCGTAGCTGGTGAGGATCTTCTTCCACTCGTCGGTCTTCTTGAACTTGGCCAGCTCCGCGTTGAACGCATCCCGCAAATCGGTCGAGTCCTTGGCGAAGTTGAACCCGCCCCAGCTCCGCGCCGCCGCGCCATCGATCACCGGATCGGTGAAGTTCGGCGCCAGCGCCACCTTGTCGCTCTTTTGCGCCAACGAGCCCGCGGTCAGGCCGGTCGCGGCGTAGGCGTCGGCGCGGCCGTCAGCCACCGTCGAGATGGCATCGGCGTTGGCATTGATGGTCACGATGTTGTCTTCCGGCACGCCCAGCTTCTGCATCATGTTGAGCTGGTCGGCGCCGGCCATGACCGCGACCTTGAGGCCCGGCTTGGTGAAGTCGGAATAGGTATGGATGTTCTTGGGGTCACCCTTGAGGACCAACAGACCCTCGCCATACGAGGTGTTGGGATCGGAATAGACCACCTTCTCGCAGCGCTCCGGGCGGATCGCCATCTCCGCCGCGGTCATGTCGAAGCGGTTGGCCTGCAGGCCCGGAATGAGCGAACTGAAATTGGTCACCACCCACTGGATGTTCTCGGGCGCGATGCCGAGCGACTTGGCCACTGCGGTCGCGACCTCGGGGCCGGCGCCCTTGGCGTCTCCATTTGGATCGACGAAGCCATAGGGAATTTCATTGGCAACGGCGATGCGGATATAGCCGCGGTCCTTGACCTCCTTGAGGGTGACCGCGCTGGCGGATGATGCGGCCAGTGCAGCGGCGGCGACTGCCAGCGGCGCCACCGCCAGCCAGCGTTTGAGTTGCGAGACCTTCATGTACCCATCCTCCCCATTGTGGCCGTAGCTGGCCCTTGCTGCGCAGAGCGACGTCGCGCTCCACTCGATTTTCGACGGCACTCAGCGGACGCCGTTCCCCTCGTCCTCGTATCGGTCAGGGTTGAGAATTGCGTGGCCAAAGTCGAGCGATGATGTCTCTATATCGACGCTTGACGGTAGCAGGATCGGCTACGCCGGCGGAGGAGATTGGAAGGATCGCCTCTCCGCGCAACGCCATAGTGAGGCGCCCATGGTCGGCACGCCTCGCCGGGGCGGGACATGGCGGCGCCGGATGCGGAGCGCAGGGATGATACCATTCACTGAGGTGCTGAAGGCGCGCGAGCGTCTGGCCAACCGAGTGTTGCTTACGCCCATGCGCGCCGCGCCAGGCCTCGACCGCCGTACGGGCCAACACGTTCGCCTCAAATGCGAGCACCAGCAGACGACCGGTAGTTTCAAGCTGCGGGGCGCGACCAACGCGCTGCTTCAACTCGACGAGGAGCAGCGGCGGCGCGGCGTGGTCGCCGCTTCCACGGGCAACCATGGCCGGGCGCTCGCACATGCGGCGCGGCAGATGGGCGTGCCCGCAGTGATCTGCATGTCGAGCCTGGTGCCGGCCAACAAGGTCGAGGCGATCGAGGCCCTGGGCGCAACGGTGCGCATCATCGGCCGCAGCCAGGATGATGCGCAGCGCGAGGTGGACCGACTGGTGAGCGACGACGGCCTGGTGATGGTGGCCCCCTTCGATGACCCCGCCGTGATCGCGGGGCAGGGCACTCTCGGACTCGAGCTGATGGAGCAGGCGCCGGACACGGGCTCGGTTCTGGTGCCGCTGTCGGGCGGGGGGCTGATTGCCGGCGTGGCGTTGGCCGTGAAGACGGTGAGCCCGCAGACGCAGGTGATCGGCGTCAGCATGGAGCGCGGCCCGGCGATGCAGCGCAGTCTCGCCGCTGGACGTCCGATCGACGTCGAGGAGTTGCCGACGCTGGCCGACTCGCTGGGCGGCGGCATCGGCCTTGCCAACAAGCACACGTTCGAGATGGTTAAGGCGCTGGTCGACGATGTGGTGCTGGTGTCGGAGGCCGAGATCGCCGCCGCCATTCGTACCGCCCATGCCGAAGCCGGCGAGGTGATTGAGGGGGCCGCCGCCGTGGGCATGGCCGCCCTGGCTGCCGGCAAGGTGCGGACCAGTGGGCCCGTCGTCGTGGTACTCAGTGGCAGGAATATCGATATGGCCCTGCATGCCCGCATCGTTGCCGGCGAGACCCCCGACCTGTTGCGCGAGGTCGCGCATGCCTGAGATCACCATCCTCACCGAGGCCGAGCTACGGCAGCTGGTGCCACTCGATGCTGATGCCATCGCCTGCGTCGAGGAGGCGTTCCGCGCCCTGGCGACGCGGCAGGTGGTGATGCCGCCGATCCTCCGCCTCGATATCGCCGAGTCCAATGGCGAGGTCGACGTGAAGACTGCCTATGTCCCGGGGCTGCCGAGCTTCGCCATCAAGATCAGCCCCGGCTTCTTCGACAACCCCAGGCTCGGCCTGCCTTCTGTCAATGGTCTGATGGTAGTGCTGAGCGCAACCACGGGGTTGCTCGAGGCAGCGCTGTTCGACAATGGCTATCTGACGGATGTCCGCACTGCCGCCGCCGGTGCAGTCGCGGCGAAACACCTTGCGCGCGCCGACGCGGAGAGCGCAGCCGTACTGGGCGCCGGCGTGCAGGCGCTGCTGCAGCTCAAGGCGCTGGCGCTGGTGCGACCGATCCGACGCGCCCGCCTGTGGGCTCGCGATACCGACAGGGCCACCGCCGCGGCACGGGCGCTGTCGGACGAGTTGGGTATTCCCGTCGTTCCCGCGATGAGCGCGCTGGAGGCAGTCAAGGGCGCCGATATCGTGGTGACGACCACGCCATCCCGCACGCCCATCCTGCTCGAGGGCTGGCTCGAGCCGGGCCAGCACGTTACGGCGATGGGTTCCGATGCCGGCCACAAGAACGAGATCGACCCCGCGGTGTTCAGGCATCTGGATGCCTACGTGCCGGACCGGCTGAGCCAGACCCGCCTGTTGGGCGAACTGCACCATGCGCTGGCCGCCGGACTGGTGGCGCCCGACGCGGAGTTTGCCGAACTCGGCGCCGTGCTGGCGGGCACTGCATCCGGCCGTCGCGCCGCAGAAGACATCACGCTGTGCGACCTGACCGGAACCGGCGTGCAGGATACCGCGATCGCCAACCTTGCCCTCATCCGCGCCCGCCACGCTGGCGCCGGCCAACGCTTTGCAAGCTGACCTCCTGGAGACCATACCCGTGTCCGAGACTGCTCCCGCCTTTGAACGCGCCGAATATGCCGCTCGCCTCGCCCGGACGCGCGCCGCCATGGACAAGGCAGGTGTCGAAGTGCTGATCGCGGCCGATCCGTCCAACATGAACTGGCTGACCGGCTATGACGGCTGGTCGTTCTACGTGCACCAGGCGGTGATCGTGCCGCCCGAGGGCGAGCCGCTGTGGTTCGGCCGGCCGCAGGACAAGGCGGGCGCCAGGCTCACGACCTTCCTCGATGCGGCGTCGATGTTCTCGTACCCCGATCACTACGTCCAGAACCCCAGCGTCCACCCGTACCAGATCCTTGCCGGCGTGCTGCGCGACAAGGGCCTGGACAAGGCGCGGATCGGCGTCGAGATGGACAACTACTACTTCGCAGCCAAGTGCCTCGAAGTGTTGCGTGAGGAATTGCCCGACGCGCGCATCGTCGATGCCACGGCGCTGGTCAACTGGCAGCGCGCGGTGAAATCGCCGCGCGAGCTCGACTACATGCGGCGTGCCGCCCGCATCGTTGAGGCCATGCATGCGCGCATCCGCGACGTCGCTGAGGTCGGCATCCGCAAATGCGATCTCGTCGCCCAGATTTACGACGCAGGCCTCAGGGGCGTTGACGGCCATGGCGGCGACTATGCAGCGATCGTGCCGCTGACGCCGTCGGGCAGGGATGCCTCGGCCGCCCATCTCACCTGGGACGACCGGCCGATGAAACGCGGCGAAGGCACTTATTTCGAGATCGCCGGCTGCTACCGCCGCTATCATGCGCCGCTCTCGCGCACGGTATTTCTGGGCGATCCACCCGATGCCATGAAGCGGGCACAGGACGCCGTGCTGGAGGGACTCAATGCCGGCCTCGAAACGGCGCGGCCCGGCAATACCTGTGGGCAGGTGGCCGACGCGTTCTTCGGCGTGCTGCGAAAATACGGCATCGAGAAGGACAATCGCGCCGGCTACCCGGTGGGTGTCTCCTATCCGCCGGACTGGGGCGAGCGCACGATGAGCCTCCGCCCCGGCGACACGTCCGTCCTGGAAGAGAACATGACGTTCCACTTCATGCCCGCGATCTGGACCGACGATTGGGGATTCGAGACCTCCGAGACCATCCGGATCCGCGCCGGCGCCCCAGCCGAATGTCTCGCCGACGTGGTGCGTGAGCTTACCGTAAAGCGCTGAAGGAGTCCGCGTGCCGCACCCGCAGCTTGCCGAAACCGTCGACCTGTTGCGCGAGCTCGTTGCGTTCCCCAGCGTCTCCGCAAACACCAATCTCGATCTGATCGGTGCCGTCGCCGGCCGCCTCGAGGGCTTGGGCGCCCGCGTGCGCGTCACCAGCGACCCGTCGGGCACGAAAGGCAATGTGTTCGCGACACTAGGCCCCGAGCGCGGCGGCGGGGTGGTGCTCTCGGGACACACCGATGTGGTGCCGGTCGAGGGCCAGAGCTGGAGTAGCGACCCATTCACTCTGGTCGAGCGCGACGCTCGCCTCTATGGCCGTGGCAGTTGCGACATGAAGGGGTTCATCGCCGCCGCACTGGCTCTGGCACCGCGCTTTGCCGCCGGCACCCTGACGCGTCCGCTGCATTTTGCCTTCACCTACGATGAGGAGGTCGGCTGCCTCGGCGCGCAGGTCATGCTGGCCGATCTCGCGGCGGCCGGCATCCGGCCAGCGGCCTGCATCGTTGGCGAGCCGACCGGCATGCGCATTATCGAAGGGCACAAGGGCTGCTGCGAATACACGACGGTGTTCACCGGCACGGAGGGCCACGCCTCGCGCACCGATCTCGGCGTGAACGCCATCGAATATGCCGCCCGCTATGTCAGCCGGCTGCTGGAGATCGGCGAGACCCTAAGAGTGCGCGCCCCGGCGGGGTCGGCCTTCGCGCCGCCATGGTCGACCGTGCAGGTTGGACGCATCAGCGGTGGCGTATCGCGCAACACCATCGCCGGCCGCTGCGAGCTCGAATGGGAACTGCGGCCGGTCAACGATGCCGATTTCACCTACGCCAAGGCCGCAATTGCCGACTACGCAGCGCGCGAATTGCTGCCGGCAATGCGCCGCGGGTCTCCGCACGCCGACATCGTGACCACGGTGATCGGGGAGGTCGCGGGGCTCATGCCGATGGCGCCCAACGAAGCCGAGGCGCTGGTCCGCAGCCTCACCGGCGACACGGAGCGCGCGCAACTGGTTTCCTTCGGCACCGAGGCCGGCTTGTTCCAGCAGCACGGCGTCTCCACCGTGATCTGTGGCCCGGGCTTCATCGATCAGGCCCACAAGCCCGACGAGTTCATCGACACCGCCCAGCTGGACGCCTGCCTCAACATGCTCGAAGCCCTGCACCACCAACTCGCCTGACGGCCAACGTCCGGCGAAAAACACAGCAGGTCCAGATAGTTCTGGGATTTCAACAGGAAGGGATGGTGCTGCAAGAGAGGATTGAACTCTCGACCTCTCCCTTACCAAGGGAGTGCTCTACCACTGAGCTACTGCAGCGTACCGGGGGCGGCGCGGCCGCCCTGAAAGCTGGCGGTTGATGCCATAGGGCTTTTCTTGACGCAAGGCGAAAAACTGAGGCTATTTGGCCCCGGTTTACGGGATCCCCGATGTCCAAGGCAGACGAAAAAGCGGCACGCGAGCAGAGATTGGCCACAAAGCTCCGAGAGAATCTCAAGCGTCGGAAGGGACAGGCGCGGGCGAGGGCAGCCGCGCCGCCGCCCCCGCCGCCGGGCAAGGGGAGCGCTAACGCTTCTTAATCTGCCTCGGTTACGCTCGTGAGCCTGCCTTGAACGACCACGCCGCGTTCGGCTAGCACATCTCGCGGGCGCCGCCCGCCAATCGGGGAGTTTTCATGGATCGCATCCGCATCGTTGGTGGCCACGAACTGGTCGGCGAAATCCCCATTTCGGGCGCCAAGAATGCGGCATTGCCGCTGATGATCGCCTCGTTGCTGACCGACGAGCCGCTGACCCTCACCAACGTGCCGCGGCTGGCCGACGTCAAGCAGCTCGAAAAAATCCTCGAGAATCACGGCGTCGACATTGCCGTCCATGGGCGTCGGGCCACCGACGCCTTCGACGGCCAGAAGATGACTCTGCACGCCGCCGAAATCGTCGATACCACCGCGCCTTACGAGCTGGTCTCGGTGATGCGCGCCAGTTTCTGGGTCATCGGCCCGCTGCTCGCCAGGGCGCACGAAGCGCGCGTCTCCCTTCCCGGCGGCTGTGCCATCGGCACCCGGCCGGTGGATCTCTTCCTCTACGGCCTCAAGGAACTCGGTGCCGAGATCGACATCGACGAGGGCTATGTCGTCGCCAAGGCGCCCAAGGGCGGGCTCGTCGGCGCCACGGTGAGCTTCCCGAAGGTCTCGGTCGGCGCCACCCACACCATTCTCATGGCGGCGACCCTTGCCCGCGGCACCACGGTCATCGAGAACGCCGCGATGGAACCCGAGATCGACAATGTCGCCAATTGCCTCGTGGCGATGGGCGCGAAGATTTCCGGCATCGGCACCCGCACCCTCACCGTCGAGGGCGTACCGGCGCTGCACGGCGCCGAAATCGACGTCATCCCCGACCGCATCGAGGCGGGTACCTTTGCCATGGCCGCGGCAATGGCAGGCGGTGACGTGCTGCTGCGCGGCGCCCGCGCCGACCACTTGCAGTCTGCGCTCGACGTGCTCGTCCAGACCGGCGTGCACGTCACCCCGGGGGCCAACGGCATCCGCATTCATCGCAACGGCAACGGCATCCAGGCCGCCGACATCGAAACCGATCCGTTTCCGGGCTTCGCCACCGATCTGCAGGCGCAGTTCATGGCGCTGATGACCATGGCGAACGGCGTTTCACACATCCGTGAGACCATCTTCGAGAACCGTTTCATGCACGTCGCCGAGCTGGCCCGCTTCGGCGCCGACATCAAGGTTGAGGGCCAGACCGCAACCGTCACCGGTGTCCCCGCCCTCAAGGGCGCGCAGGTGATGGCGACCGATCTGCGGGCCTCGGTGTCGCTGGTCATTGCCGGGCTTGCGGCGCGCGGCGAGACCATGGTCAACCGCATCTACCACCTCGATCGTGGCTTCGAGCGGCTGGAGGAAAAGCTCAGCCGCTGTGGCGCCGAGATCGAGCGCGTCGCCGGCTGATCCGGCGACTACACCACGGGGCTGATCAGCGGCTCGCCCGCGAACCAGGCATCGAGATTGGCAACCACCAGGGCGCCCATCTTGTCGCGCGTCTGCCGCGTGGCGCTGCCCTGGTGCGGGGACAGCACAACATTTTCGAGGCCGAACAGGGCCGGCGGCACGTGCGGCTCGTCCTCGAACACATCGAGCGCGGCCCCGCCGAGCGCCTTGCTGGCCAGCATCTCGACCATGGCCCCCTGGTCCACCAGCGAGCCGCGCGCCATATTGACCAGATAGCCGTGCGGCCCCAGTGCCTCCAGCACTGCGCGGCTGACCATCTTTTGAGTATCCTTGCCCCCCGGCGCGATGATCACCAGCCAGTCGGCGTCGCGTGCCATCTCGGTCAGGTCGGAGTAGTAGACGAACGGCTCGTCGGCCTGCTCGTGCCGGCCGTGATAGACCACGCGCATCTTCATCGCCTGCGCCCGGATGGCGATCTCCTTGCCGATGCGGCCGAGGCCGAGGATGCCCAGCGTCTTGCCGTTGAGCTCGCTCAGCAGCGGGAAGCTCCCCTTGGGCCAGTTGCCGTCGCGCACATACTGGTGCGCCTGCGGAATGCGGCGGCTGAGGGCGATCATCAGTCCGATCGTGAGTTCGGCCACCGCGTCGTTGAGCACATTGGGGGTGTTGGTCACGCGGATATTGCGGGCCTTGGCGGCTTGCGTGTCGATGCTGTCGTAGCCGACGCCGAAATTCGAGATGATCTCGAGTTTGGGTAGCCGGTCCATCAACTCTGCCTTGACACTGCCCCCGGCGATACCGCGCACGCTGTTGCCGACCGCCGCGAGCAAGGCGTTCTTGTCGGCGGCTTCATGCAGCTTGTGCACTGTATATTTGGCGGCCAGCGCCCGCTCGCAGGACTCGAGGAGCTTGGTGGTCTGCAGGATATCGATCGGCATGGGCAGGACTTTCGGCTGAACTCGCCCCTCTTAGTGCCCGCGGCCGGCACTGTCGACAAAAGCATGAGCCAACATGAAGAGCTTGTAAGGCAACAACGGCGCGCCGATGGCGTTATGCTGTCGTTCAAACGCGTCAACGGAATAGTCCTTTGCTCAGTATCGATCTCAGGGGCCGCCGGGCTCTCGTCACCGGCGGCAATTCCGGCATTGGCGCCGCCATCGTCGACGCCCTGGCTGCCGCCGGCGCCGATGTCGCCATCAATTTCGTCTCTCATCCCGAGGCGGCCGAAGAGGGCGCCGGGCGCGTCCGTGCCGCCGGTGGCCGCGCACTGACGCTGACCGCCGACGTCTCCGATGCTGCCGCCGTCGGCGCCATGTTCGCACGCATCGACACCGAATGGGGCGGGCTCGACATCCTCGTCAACAACGCCGGCATCGACGGCCGTGCGATGCCGGGCGCCGAGGCCGACCTCGACAGCTGGCGCAAGGTGCTCGAGGTCAATCTCTTCGGCAGCTTTTATTGCGCCCGCGAGGCGCTGCGCCGCATGCTGCCGCAGCGCCGCGGCGTCGTGCTCAATCTCAGTTCGGTGCACGAGGTCATTCCGTGGAGCGGCTACAGCGCCTACACCGCCTCCAAGGCCGGCCTCGCCATGCTGACGCGCACGTTGGCGCAGGAGGCCGCGCCGTCCAACGTCCGCGTGCTGGCCATTGCCCCGGGCGCCATCAAGACCTCGATCAACAAGTCAGTGTGGGGCGATCCCGAGGGCCTTGCCGATCTCGACCGCAAGATCCCGCTGGGCCGCATGGGCGACACCGGCGAGATCGCCCGCATGGCGGTGGTCCTCGTCTCCGATCTTGCCAGTTACGCCACCGGCACCACCGTCTTTGTCGATGGGGGCATGTGCGACTACGCGGATTTCTCCCATGGCGGTTGACACTAAGCCCGACGCCCCAGGAGCCCCCGGCCTCCCGCCGACCTGGACCTCCAGCGCCAAGGACATGATCTCCACCGCGCTCGGCTCGAGCCGCATCTGGGCGAGCTTCGGCTATGGCATCGTCAACGAGGTCTACTGGCCCTCGACCGGCGAGCCCCAGCTCCGCGACCTTGGTTTCATCGTCAAGCATCCGCAGGGCTGGACCGAAATCAAACGCGCCCAGCGCTACCTGCTCACTACGCCCGACGCCCATGTGCCGCTGCCCAAGTTCGTGCACGAGAGCGACGACTACCGGCTCGAGCTCGAATATCTGCCGCATCCGCTGCGCGACGCGCTGCTGATCCGCTACAGCCTCGAGGGAAGAGACGCGAGCCTGTACGTGCTGGCATCGCCGCATCTGGGCGGCGATCGCACCGACAATTTCGCCTGGGCCGAAGATGACCTCCTGGCGCAGCGCGGGAGCCGCGCCCTGTGCCTGCGCGCCGATAGCGGCTTCAGCCGCACCAGCGCCGGCTATGTCGGCTCCTCCGACGGCTGGCAGGATTTCGACCGCAATGGCGAGATGACGTGGACCTACGGCAAGGCGCAAAGCGGCAACGTCGCGCTGATGGGCGAATTGCCCGCGACGTCCGGCACGCTTGCCCTTGCGTTCGCCATCTCGCTCGAGGGCGCACGCACCTTGGCACGTTCGAGTCTGGCGGATGACTATGATACCACCCGCGCCCTGTTCGTCTCCGGCTGGCAGAACTGGGGACGTTCGCTCGTTATCCCCTACACCTCGCCCGAAATCCGGCGGGAAGCCGAACTGTCCGCCACCATGATCAAGGTGCATGAAGACCGTACCTATGGCGGCGCGATCGTCGCCAGTCTCAGCGTCCCCTGGGGCCAGAGTCGCGACGATCCGGGCGGGTATCATCTGGTTTGGACGCGCGATGCGGTCGAGGCGGCGCTGGCCCTGGTGGCCGTCGGCAAAGCCGACGACGCCGCGCGCGTCCTCGCCTACCTCATCGGCACGCAGGCCGCCGACGGCAGTTGGGCCCAGAACTATTACCCGAGCGGCGAGGGCTACTGGACCGGCAGCCAGCTGGACGAGGTGGCGTTGCCGACGCTGCTCGCGGCCAAGCTCAAGGCCGCCGGGCATCTGGTCATCGCCAGGCCGGTGGAAGACATGATCCATCGCGCTATCGCCTACATCGTGCGCAATGGCCCAATGACCGACCAGGACCGCTGGGAGGAAAACCCCGGCGCCAGTCCCTTCACCCTCAGCATCATTATTGCGGCGTTGGTCGCCAGCGCGCCGTTCTTTGACCCGGGCGAGCGCGACTATATCCTCGCCCTCGCCGATTGCTGGAACGAGCGCATCGAAGGCTGGACCTACGTGATCGATGGTGATTATTGCCGGAGCCACGGCGTTCCCGGCTACTACGTGCGCCTCGGCCCGCGCGCCACCGATGGCGGCCTGCGCGGCATTGTCGATGTGCGCAATCGCCCCGACGGCCGTACTGAGGCCGACCAGCTGGTCGGGCTCGAATTTCTCTACCTGGTCCGCACCGGGCTACGGCGCGCCGACGATCCGCGCATCGTTGCCACGGTTGAGCTGGTCGACAGCCTGCTCAAGGTCGAAACGCCATCGGGCCCGTCCTATCATCGTTACAATGGCGATGGCTATGGCGAGCACGCCGATGGCACGGGCTTCAACGGTACCGGTATCGGCCGGCTGTGGCCGTTGCTCACCGGCGAGCGGGGCCATTACGCGCTGGCTGCGAGCCAGGACGCGCAGCCATACCTCGATGCCATGGCGCGCATGACCGGGCCGGGCGGGCTGATCCCCGAGCAGATCTGGGATAGCGATCCCATCCCCGAGCGCGGTCTTGCGCCGGGCAAGCCCTCGGGTAGCGCCATGCCCCTGGTGTGGGCCCATGCGGAGTTCCTGAAGCTGCTTGCGGCGCAGGCCAACGGCCGCCCCGCCGAGCTGCTCGATGCCGTAGAGGCCCGCTGGAACGGCATCGCTCCCAAGGCGGAGACCTGGTTCTGGCGGCGCAACAGCCTGTTCCGCCAGGCGCCGGCCGGCCGACGCCTGGTGTTCGAAGATATGGCGCCCTTCGTCTTCACGTGGTCGCGCGACGGCGGCCCGGAAGCAACGCTTCCCTCCGTGCCCAGCCATTTTGGCCTGCATGCCGCAACCCTCGACGCCGAAGCCCTCGCCGGAGCCACACGGCTCGACTTCACGCTGACCCCTGGGCAGGGAGAACCGCTCACCGACAGGATCGACCTCACCGGCTGATCGCGCTTCGGCGTCCTTGCCGAATGGCCCGCAAACGTGCTGCTATGCCCGCCAGTGGGTGGCCGCAATTGCGCCGGGGAGTAATGCCGGGTCCTCTTCCCTTCGACGAAATGACCAATGCGGATGGGTCCATCCGCGAGCCCTATTCGATCCTCGACCAGTGGCTGAAACAGCAGCCGGCGGACGCCATGGGGGTGATGGCTGCCGACGCCGAGGCGATCTTCCGCCGGCTCGGCATCACCTTCGCCGTTTACGGCAGCAACGAGGGCACCGAAAAGCTCATCCCCTTCGACATCATCCCGCGTATCATCTCGGCGGTCGAATGGCGGCGGCTCAGCAAGGCCATCGAGCAGCGCGTGCGCGCGCTCAACGCCTTCCTCTACGACATCTACCACCGCCAGGAGATCCTCAAGGCCGGCCGCATCCCGGAAAAACTGATCCTCGACAATTCTGCATTCTGTCCGGAAATGATGGGGCTCGATCCGGCGCGAGGCATCTATTCGCACATCATCGGCGTCGACATCGTCCGCGTCGGGCCGGACGATTGGTACGTGCTCGAGGACAATCTGCGTACGCCTTCCGGCGTCAGCTACATGCTGGAAGATCGCGAGGCCATGCTGCAACTGGCACCCGACCTGTTCCAGCGCCTCAAGGTCGCGCCGGTCGACTCCTATCCCGAGAATTTGCGCCGCACGCTCGATTCCGTCGCGCCCTCCGGCGCCGACGGCGCGCCGACCCTCGCGGTGCTCACCCCCGGCATCTACAACTCCGCCTATTTCGAGCACTCCTTCCTGGCCGACCAGATGGGCGCCGAACTCTGCGAGGGCCAGGACCTGTTCGTCGAGAACGGCAAGGTCTTCATGCGCACGACCATGGGGCCGCGCCGCGTCGACGTCATCTACCGGCGCATCGACGACGACTATCTCGACCCTCTGACCTTCAAGCCCGACTCCATGCTGGGCGTTGCGGGGCTGTTCGACGCTTACCGCGCCGGCTACGTGACGCTGGTCAACGCCCCCGGCACCGGCATCGCCGACGACAAGGCGGTCTACACCTACGTGCCCGAGATCATCGAGTTCTATCTGGGCGAAAAGCCCCTGCTCAAGAACGTCCCCACCTACAACTGCACCAAGGCCGACGAGCTCGCCTATGTACTCGAGCACATCGGCGAGCTCGTGGTGAAGGAGGTTCATGGCTCCGGCGGCTACGGCATGCTGGTCGGCCCGACATCGACCAGGGAGATGCATGACATCTTCCGCGAGAAGATTCTCGCGCGCCCCGACAACTACATCGTACAGCCCACTCTGGCCCTGAGCACGTGCCCGACCTACGTGGAGTCCGGCGTTGCGCCGCGCCATGTCGACCTGCGTCCCTACGTGCTGGTCGGCGACCAGATCCGCATCACCCCGGGCGGGCTCACGCGTGTGGCGCTCAAGCAGGGCTCGCTGGTCGTGAACTCGTCGCAGGGCGGTGGCACCAAGGATACCTGGGTGCTGGAGGACTAGATGCTCGGCCGCACCGCCCAGAACCTGTTCTGGCTGTCCCGCTATGTCGAGCGCGCCGAGAACATGGCGCGCCTGCTCGAGGTCGGCTACCGGATGAGCCTCACCTCGCGACGCGAAGGCGGCGCCAGTGAGCATCTGGTCTCCATGCTGCAGGCGGCCGAAGCCGACGAGGCCTTCAATGCCAAGCACAAGCAGGCCGATGTCGCGAGCGTCAGCCAGTTCATGCTGTTCGACGAGACCAACCCGAGCTCGGTCCGCTCCTGTCTCCTGGCGGCCCGCACCAACGCCCGGTCCGTTCGCACGGCGCTCACGACCGACATGTGGGAATCGCTCAACTCGGCCTGGCTCGAATTCGCCGCGCTCGACCCGCGCGAGGTGACGGGGAGCCGCCTGGTCGAGCTGCTGCGCTGGGTGCGTACGGTCAGCTACCGCTATCGCGGCGCGCTGCTCTCGACGTTCCTGCGCGACGACGGCTACGCGTTCAGCCAGATCGGCAATTTCGTCGAGCGCGCCGACAACACCGCGCGCATCCTCGATATGAAATACTACGTGCTGCTGCCGCGCACCGACCTCATCGGCGGCGACGTCGACATCCAGCAATGGACGCTGATCCTGCGTGCGGCATCGGCGCACCGCAGTTACCGCCATGTCTACCACGACCGCTTCAAGGCCTGGAACATCGCCGACTATCTGATCCTGAGGCCTGAAATGCCGCGTTCGCTGCTGTTCTCCTATAGCTGGATCAACCGCACCCTCGACATGCTCGAAGGGATTTACGGCGGCAGGGGCAGGGGC
>JAEWCE010000345.1 GCA_023390785.1 Pseudomonadota bacterium | reverse complement strand
GCGCCACCGCGCGCCGGGCCCAGCCGAGCGGTGGCGCCGGCTTCAGGGTCTGGTCGGCGAGCACGGCGACGCCGTCGCCAACCCGCCCTGCCAGCACGATGCCGCAGGCGTCGGCGCCGGCCCCGCTGGTGGCCGGCGGATCGACCGCCACCACCTTGCGGCCGACCTCCCCGCCCATGAACGGGCGGAACATGTCGCGCGTCCACAGCGCTCCCGGCAGGTCCTCGATCAGCTCGCCCTCGAGCTCCTGCCGGCCAAGCAGCGTGCCGCGATAGCGCGCCACCACGGCGCTCAGAAACCCCTGCGCCAGGTGCTTGCGGTTCTCGGCCGTCGTCATCCGCGTCACCACCGTGTGCGGATCGGCAAGCAGCCGCTTCAGCAGCTTCGTCGGCCGTGGCGTCGTGGTCGCGATCTGCCGCGGCCGGTCGCCGAGCCTGAGGCCAAACTGCAGCATGTCCCAGGCCGCCTCCGCGTTGGGCCATTTGCCGATTTCGTCGCTCCACGCCGCGGCGAATTGTGGCCCGCGGAAGCGCTCGGGGTCGGCGGCACCGAGGATCGTGCCCTCGACGCCGTTGGGCCAGTGGAGGGTCGCTCCATTCAGCTTCGGCCGCTCGCCCGGCGGCGTTACCGCCATCAGGCCGCTCGGCCCCTTGACCATCACCGCGATCGCCTCGGTGATGGTCTCGCCGACCAGCGCGATCGGCCCGACCTCGGCGGCGACAAGTCCGCGCACCCATTCGGCCCCGGCCCGCGTCTTGCCCGCGCCGCGCCCACCCAGCAGCAGCCAGGTGACCCAGTCGCCGGCGGGCGGCAATTGTGACCGCCTGGCCCAGAGCGGCCAGTCAAGGGCGAGCGCCTCGATCTCGTCGTCGCTCAGCGCCTCGAGCGCAGTCGCATCAAGCTTCATTCAGTTCGGCGATCCGCTCGGCAATCCGGCTGCGCAGCTCGGCGACCTTGGCCGAAGGCTTGCTGCGGCGCCGGTTGCGGCTGGCTTCGACCTCCTTGATCTCGATCAGCCTGTCGAGCGTCGCCACCAGCTTGCTCAGCATGCCCACCTGGGCAGTGTTCGTATCCGTCATGGTGCTCTCCAAATCGCGCATCTGCGCGTCCAGCGCGGCAAACATCCGCATGATCAGGTCGTTGGGGTCGATGCGATGGGGGGCACGTGGCGTCCACCCGTATTGCACCACCAGCCGGTGTATGGTCGAAGCGCTCACCCGGTGCTTGATGGCCACCTCGACCACCGTGAGCGCATCGCCCTCGTAGTCGGGTCGGATGGCGTTGTGATCGATCTCCCCGCGCCGCAGGAATCGCCCATTCGCGCCACGGAGCCTGTAGGTCGCCACGTCGATCCATCCTTATGCGCGACCGCACGCCGACGTTCCCACAAGGGAACATCCGTCTGTCGTGCTGTGTGAAACTGGTGTGCTGCTGCCGCGGAGGGAGAGCCCGAAGCTCTTGGCCCATTTCTGCGACCGTAGCCAAACTATACGTCCGGTGCGTCACACCGTGGATATCTTTCTGCAAAAACGCCGCAAAGCTCTGCAAGAGCTGGCGCTTGCGGCGCAGGCCGCGTGTCGCCTAAAGCTGGTTTTGGGCGGACTTTGAGGGAGAATCGAATGGCCGGACTCGCCTGGCGCGGCGCCTTCGCCGCAATCGCGCTGCTCACGCTGGCTGCGGCGCCGGCGACCGCCGCCGACAGCTCGTCCTCGGCCGCCTCCGAGGAGCAATCGAGCGTGCCCGAGGAGCTGCAGACCATGGTCGGCGACTTCGTGCTCGCGCAGGAGGACGACGCCCTGCCGACCTGCCCGATACGCTTCACCGACCGCGACGCGGCCGGCGGCTGGGCCGTCGAGATGCCGGAGACCTGCCCGGCGCCCTACCCCACGGCTGACCAGATCGCGGCCTGGAACGTCGACGATGCCGACGGCTCGGTGCTGCTGATGGATGCCAGCCGCAAGGTGGTCATGCGCCTGTTCGAGGACGAAGACGGGCTGTTCGACACCGACCCCAATGTCGAGCCTCGCTTCTACCTCCTCGCCCCCTACGACCAGGACGGCTCCGGCGGCGAAGCCGACAGCGACTGACCGGAGTCGGCTACTCCTCCGGCTCCCATTCGGGCCAGTCGGCGATGTGGTCTTCCCACGTGCCCGGCTTCACCTCGGTCTCGGCCATGGTCCGGCCGCGCACCGAGATGCCGGCGTCGACCACTGTCTGCGGGTCGCCCGACACCAGTGGGTGCCACCAGGCCAGGCCGCGGCCCTCGGCCAGCCGGCGATAGGCGCAGCTCCTCGGAATCCACTCGATCGTGCGCACGTTCTCGGGCGTCAGCTTGATGCAGTCCGGCACCACCTCGTGCCGGTTGGGGTAGTCCGAACAGCGGCAGGAACGACCGTCGAGCAGCCGGCAGCGCACGTCCGAGCGGTAGAGCTCGCCGGTGTCCTCGTCCTCGAGCTTCATCAGGCAGCACCGCCCGCAACCGTCGCAGAGCGATTCCCACTCCGTTTCAGTCATCTCTTCGAGCGATTTTTCGTCCCAGAAGGCCATGTTTCCCGCTATAGCGGGTTCCGGCCCTGAATGCACGGGGGCGGCATCGCCGTCCCCGTTGCCGTTCCGGTGAAGGCCTGGTTGTCCTGGCAATCGGTGTGCGAGTTGTTGTAGCCTGTGGCGCCGGCCTCCTGCCCCCTAGCGCCATCATGGTAGCCGGGCGCGCCGCCCCAACCCCCCTGGCACAACGCCCCTGACAAGCCGCTGACCCGGACATCAGCCGATTGTCATTCAACGGCTTGTAGAACGCCGTTTCCGTCGTTCCACCCCTGGTTCAACTGGCAGCTCGTCCAATCGGAACGAATGTTCGACAAATGCCAGCGATCCGAGCCGCGCCAGGAAGCAAAGGGACCACTGCATTGGGCAAGGCCCGCCCAGCTGGCTCGCGCCGGCCCCCGGGCGATCGACCGGCGTCGCCCGCAGGGTCCACGCCGCAATAGCCGCCGTTCTACAGGTCTTCGCGCAACCCGGCGGTTGCGGCAGAACGGACGATCCGCCCTATATTCGCCGCGCTCGCAATGCGTTATCCTCAGGCGATTTCAGCGTCTTGAGCCAAGAGCCGCCCCGTTGCAGGACCCTTTCTACCACAAGGAAAAGCGCAAGAAGAAGTCGCGGGCGCTCGACGCCGACGCCTGGCTCGACTCGGCGCTGTACGAGTTCTGGCATGGACTCGGCCGCGGCTACCGCCGTATCGAGGATTTCTTCGCCAATTTCCGCGTCCGCGGCATCCGCCGCTTTTTCGTCGAGATCATCTCGGACGGCGCCAGTTTCCTCGCCATCGGCTCGGTGCTGATGCTGGCGCTGGCGCTGCCTGCCTTTCAGGCGGTGCAGACCGGCAGCTTCAACAAGCCCGAGGACATCTCGGTCACCTTCCTCGACCGCTACGGCAACGAGATCGGACGGCGCGGCATCCGCTCCGACGATTCCTATCCGCTCGACAAACTCCCCGACTACTTCGTCAAAGCGGCGATTTCGACCGAGGACCGGCGCTTTTACGACCATTTCGGCGTCGACGTCGTCGGCACGCTGCGCGCGCTGGTCAACAACGCCCAGGGCGACAACGGCACGCAGGGCGGCTCGTCGATCACCCAGCAGCTCGCCAAGAACCTGTTCCTCAGCCCCGAGCGCACGGTCGAGCGCAAGATCAAGGAAGCCTTCCTCGCCGTCTGGCTCGAGTGGCACTACTCCAAGGACGACATCCTCAAGCTCTATTTCGACCGCGCCTATATGGGCGGCGGCAATTTCGGCGCCGCGGCCGCGGCCGAGTACTATTTCGGCAAGAAGATCACCGACGTGAACCTGGCCGAGGCCGCGATGCTGGCCGGCCTGTTCAAGGCGCCGACCAAATACGCCCCCACCGTTGACCTCGCGGCCGCACGCGCCCGGGCCAACCTCGTCCTCTCCAACCTCGTCGATGCCGGCTACATGACCGAGGGCCAGGTCGCCGCCGCCCGTCGCAGCCCGGCGACGCCGATCGACCACACGGCCGAGATCAATTCGCCCAACTACTTCCTCGACTGGGCCTTCGATCGCGCCAAGCAGATCATTGCCGACTCCAAGACCACCGCCAACAGCTTCGTGGTGCGCACCACCATCGATCCGGTGCTGCAGTCCTACGCCGAAGACGCCGTCACCTCGGTGATGCGCGACCAGGGTGAGCGTTACAACGCCACGCAGGCGGCGATGGTGGTCACCGAGCCCAACGGGCAGGTGCGCGCCATGGTCGGCGGCATGGACTATGGCAAGAGCCAGTTCAATCGCGCCGTGGCAGCGCTGCGGCAACCGGGGTCTTCGTTCAAGGCCTTCGTCTATGCCCAGCTTTTCGAGTCGTCGAACAGCACGCCGACCACCCGCATCGATGACCGCTATGTGTGCATCGGCGACTGGTGCCCGCGCAACTACGAGGGCAACCTGTTCGGCAACATCACCCTGACGCAGGCGTTCGAGCATTCGGTCAACACGGCCGCGGTCGCCGTCTCGATCAAGACCGGGCGGCAGCCGATCGCCGATCTGGCACACAAGATGGGCATCACCTCCGACTTCCCGGTGACCCGGTCGCTGGCGCTGGGCGTCGCCGAAGTCAGCGTCATCGACATGACTTCGGCCTATTCGGTATTCGCCTCGGGCGGCTACAAGACTCCGGCCTACGGCATCACCAAGATCACGACGCTGCGCGGCGACACCGTGTTCGAAAAGGATGTCGACGCGCCGCGCGAGCGCGTGCTCAGCGAAAAGACCGTCGGCTACATGGATACCCTGATGCGCGCCGTCGTCACCGGCGGCACCGGCACGCGCGCCGCGGTCGATGGCGTTCCCGCCGTCGGCAAGACCGGCACCACGTCGGACTATCGCGATGCCTGGTTCGTCGGCTTCACCGGCAATTATGTCGCCGCCGTGTGGTACGGCAACGACGACTATCACCAGATGAACAAGATGACGGGCGGCACCCTGCCCGCCATGACATGGCAGAAATTCATGGCCTATGCGCACACCAATATCGAAGTGAAGCCGATCCCGTATCTCGACTTCAAGCCGCGGCCCTTCGTGGTGCAGGCCAGCACCGACGGCTCGCCCTCGCCGGCCGAGCCGCAGCGTCCGCCGACGCTGAAGCCGGAGGCGGCGAGCAAGTTGCTCGACATCGCCGACCTGCTCAATGCCACGCTGCGGGGTGGCGGCGAACAGAACGTCGCTACACTCGCCGTCACGCCAGCACCTGCCGGGCGCGGCTGATCCTTGCGGTTCCTGCTCAACCTCCTGCTCATGCTGGCGATTGCGCTCAGCGTCGGCTTCGGCCTGTCGTGGTACGCGCTGACTGACGGCAGCCTCGTCGGGGCGGCCCGAATCGGGCCGTGGACGGCCTGGCCGCGCGCCGGCTCGCCGGCGCCCGATCCCTACACGCGCGCCTACCTCGCGCGAAACGGGGCGCTGCAGCTTGGCCAGGGCGAAGGCATGCGGTTCATCGCCACCACCGACAGCGACGGCGCGCCGCTGCAGCGCAATTGCCGCTATCGCATCGACGGCAACACCCCGACGGCCACATTCTGGACCCTGGTGCCCACCGCTCCAGACGGTACTGTCATCGCCCGGCCGGAGGGCCCACCCGGCTTCAACAGCCGCCGCATCGCCCGGGCCAATGATGGCTCGGTGCAACTCTATGTCAGCAAGACGCTGGCACCGCTCAACTGGCTCGAGATCACCGGTGACGGCGCGTTCTGGCTGGTCCTCGATCTCTACGACACCACGGTATTTTCTGGCGTCGGCTCGAGCGATGCCGGGCTGCCCTCGATCATCCGCGAGGCCTGCTGATGGTGCGCACGCTGCTCTACGCCTTCGGCGGCCTGCTGCTCGGCCTCGTGATTCACCTGGTGGTCATCCTGATCCTCCCCGGGCTCGCCAGCAACAACGTGGGCGCGCGCCTGGCCAGTATCGGCCAGGTCGACAAGGTCGTAATGCTCGATCCCGTGGCGCCCGGGGCGCCCAATCCGCTGCGGCTCGACCCCGAACTCAGCTATGCCGTGTGCCGGCTTGACCTCACCAAGGGTCCGGGAGAGCTCACCGGGACGCTGCCCGTCAGTTTCTGGTCGGTATCGGTCTATGATCGCGCCGGAACGGTGCTCTACAGTACCACGAACCGCGACGGTATCGGCCAGAGCCTCGACCTTGGCGTGTTCGACCCGGCGCAGACCCGGCTGCTGGCCGAGCAGAAAATCGACGTCGACGCCGGCCTGCTGATCGTCGAGGCCAAGACCGACGACATCTTCGCCGTGGTCAAGCTCGAGCCGCCACAACCGGCAATGCGTGACCGTTATGCCGCGCAGCTGACGAAGCTCGCCTGCCGGCCGCTGAAGACCTGAGTAACGGGCGCCTACGAGCCCTTCACGACCATGTCCGAATGCAGATATCTCGAGCGCAGGGCCGGCGCGCCGCGCGAGTGCCCGCCCGGCAACGTCCCGTTGCAGAAGTCGCCGCGCTGCGCCGCCTCCACGTACACGTCGAGGTCGCTGAGCAGCCCGTTCACCGCCACCGCATTGTCGTGCGGCGTCTCCACCAGCAGATGGTCGAGTGCGTAATTGTAGGCGCCGTAGCGCATGGTTACGGCGCGCACGAACCAGTCGATCTGCGCCTGGTTCTCGGCCTGCCTCGCCGCCGCATCGGCGCGCATCCTGTCCTCGAGCTGCGGCATGCCGTTGGCGGCAATGCCGCGCTGCCGGTCGACCTGCTGGACCGCGCAGATGGCGGCGAAGGCCGCGGGCATCAGAGCGATGTCGGCGGTGATGTCGTCGCCCAGCCGCGAATAGCGCACGCGCGACGAGGCGAACGCCGTTCCGTGCAGCCAGCGGTAATATTTGTCGGTCGGCGCAGCCTTGGTGCTGATCGGCAGGATGCGCGTGCGCTGCAGCTCCACCGCGATATCGCCGAACCAGTCGTAGGCATGCGGCGCCACCAGATAGCGCCAGATGCGGTCGCGCATCTCACGCTCCTGGTCGGTCAGGTTGAACGACGACACCGGCTCGCGCGCCGCCATGGCCCGCACCGTGCCCAGCGCCGGCATCACCTGGTCGTGCAACGGATCGGCTTCGGCCCGGCCGAAATCGCCTATCGGTCGCGCGCAACCCCCGAGCGCCGCCGCCACTGCGATGACGACCACGGCCAACGCATGCCGCCGCAACCTATCCACGTTTGCGCTTGCTGCCCGAGGAGGCGGTGGGCTTGGGGGGTGTCGTGTCCTGGCGCTCGTAGCGCACCCCGGTGAAGATGAGGATCTCGGCGCTGGCCGTCGGCTCAGGCCTGGCCGCGCCGCGCTCCTTTCCCCGCCCTTCGAATTGCACGAGCTTTCCCACTTCCTACTCCGTCCGGTCGACGGGCCGATGCCCAAATCACAGCGACGCTTCTCCCCAGTGAATTCATTAAGGGATCGTCAAGGTTAACAGTCTGCTAACGAATTGCTGGAAATAGTCGGGCGAGACGAATTCACCCGGCGGGCCGGGTTTGGCGGGCGCCTTTCCATGCTTGGCTTTCAACCTTACGAGACGTTCCAACTCCTGATCGAGACGGGCGGCATCGATCGCACCAATACGCTGCTGATCGCCGCCTGCGACGCCTATGCCCGGCGCGGCCGCGCCACACAGCAGGAGACCGAGCAGTTCTATGCGCTGGCGGCGCGGCTGTTTCCTGCGGCCGCCCCGTCGGCGCGGGCCAAGGCGGCCGCTGCGCTTGGCCGGTCGGAGAGCCTGTCACCGGAGCTCGAGGAACTGATCGTCACCAATATCGGCGACGATCTCGCGGAATTCCTGATGAGCGCGCCGAAGCTGTCCGAAGGCACCATGCTCAAGGTGGTCAGCACCAGCGACGTCGCCAGTGCCTCGTCCATCGCCCGCCGCTCCGACCTCACCAATGTCGTCCTCGCGCGTCTGTTCCAGATGAACAGCCGCAAGGTGTACCGGGCGCTCGCGACCAACACCAACATCGCGCCGCGCGGCCCCTACCTCGCCGCCCTCGCGCGCTCGGCGCAGATGGATCACCAGGTCGCCTGGTCGCTGGCGGCGCGCGACGATTTCGACGCCGCCTTGCTCGCGCCCGCGTTCTTCGATCTCAACGAGACAGATCGCATCAAGGTCATCCGCGCCTTTGCCATGCGCGCGACGCCCGCCGCGCCGATCAAAAAGACGCTGGAGCAATTGTCGGTGGCCACCGCCGAGCTCACCCGTGCCTTGATGAAGCTCTTTTCCGAGAATCGCCGCCCCGAGGTGACCCGACTACTGCACCAGATCACCGGCCTCGACGAAGTACGCTGCGGCCAGATCGCGCACGATACCTCGGGTGCTGCCCTGTTCGTGGTGCTGCGCGCCTTCGGCTGCAGCGCCTATGACGGGCTCAAGGTGCTGATCCACGCCACCTCGCATGACGAGGACCGCTCGGAGGCGCTCGGCACCTTCTCGAAGATGTTCGAGGCCGTGAGCGTCGATGCCACGGCCTACCTGATGAGCGCCTGGCGCGGCGAGGTGAACCTGCTGGACCTCGGCAAGCCCGAATACCGTCCCTTCACCGAGACTCGTCGCTCCGCGGCGGCCGCTGCCGCGCAGCAGCCGAGCGAGCAGCTCAGCAAGACCATCGAAGCACTCGCCCGACTCGGGCTCAGACAGGCGGGTTGAACGCCCGCACCTCGACCGGGGCGCGGCAGGCAATTGCGGCCTTGCGGCCCCACGCCAGCGCCTCGTCGCGGTTCGCCGCTTCCAGCACCCAGAAGCCGCCGATGTGTTCCTTCGTCTCGAGATAGGGCCCATCGGTCACCAGCAATTTGCCGTCACTCGCCCGGCGCACAGACACCGCGCATGGCGCCGGCTCCAGTCCACCGACGAACACCCTGATGCCGGCGGCCTTCATCTCCACATTGAGCGCGGCGATGTCGCGGCGCGTCGCCTCATCCTCGCGCGTTCCGTCGTAGTCGTCGGGAAGGTGGATAGCGACAAGATATTGCGGCATGAGCTTCTCCCTGCTGGGGCTTCATATCTGGCCGAGCGGCACGAGTCTCCCAGTCGGCCATCCTCCCGTTTGCGGAAGAGGGCCCGACTGCGGCCTCGAAGTCGTAGCGCCGAGCGTGCCTTACCCTGAAGCCAAAATCACATGCGCCTGAATCTTTGCTGCCACCTCCCCTCGCCCGTGCGTCCGGGCGATTGCCGCAGTGGCGTGGTCGGTGACTGCCTCAAGGTTGCCGCCCCGCGCCTCGATCTCGTTGCGCAGCAAGGTGCCCTGGCAATAGGCGAAGGCCGGTATCCGCGGCGATGCGGCGCGACTCTGTTCCGCGCGCGTGTCGATGGACACCTCGGAAAATCCTGCTGCCGCGAGGTCGCCGCGAATAGCCGCGACATCGTGGTAGCCATGTGGAGTCCGCGCCAGGAAGCGCGGCGGATCGTGCGGAAACAGTTCCGCCAGGTGATTGGTGACCTCGTCCGCGAAGACGTTCTCCTCAATGCGGTCCCAGACGCTGAACAGGAAGTGCCCGCCCGGCTTCAGCACCCGCCGCGCCTCGCGATAGCCGGCGACGCGGTCGGGAAAGAACATCGCGCCGAACTGGCAGATCACGAGATCGAACGTTGCCGCCTCGAAGGGCAATGCCAGCGCATCCGCCTGCCGCCAGCTGATGCGGGCGTCCGGCGGCTGCCTCGATGCGGCATAGCCGACCATCGGTTGGTTGAGGTCGGTGACGACGTAGCGCGCCTCCGGCGACAGCCTCGGAGCCAGTGCACGAGTGACGACGCCGCTGCCGGCGGCGGTCTCGAGCACGACGCCGGGCGCCAGCGCCGCCGCCCGAGCGGCCAGATCCACCGCATAGGGCTCGAAGATCAGCGGCACCATGTAGCGGTCGTAGTTTTCCGGGATCGAGCCCGCAAACAGCTTGTCGGTTTCCAGCACTCCAATGGTCCTCGCCCCGGGTGGCCCAGGCCGTCACAATAGCCCCGCCTGACGAACCGCCAAAGCCTTGCGTTGGCGGCCTACCCCGCCACCAGCGTGACGCCGGCATCGTCGCCGCGCATTTCGAGGGCCAGTACCCACAGATCGGGATCGAAATCGGCTTCCCGCGCAATGCGGGCGCGCACGGTGTCGGGGTCGGCGTGGTCGAAGCGGCGGACGAACAGTCGGTCTTCGTCCCCATCACGCCGTGCGCTCGCGGGTGCCGGCGTCAGCAGCGATACCGTGCCGTTGAGATGGTCGATCTCGATGAAAATCTGGCCGGCGATGGGGTCGCCCCTGCGCGCGACCACGCAGATTTCGCCGATGTCGTTGTGGCGGCGTACGAACGCCGATGTCCAGAGGTCGGAGCGAAGCATGTCTCGACCTAGAGCGCTTGCGGCAAGCCTGGCAACGGTTTTCCGCTAGATCACGGCGCCGTTCTGCTCCAGCAACTGGACGAGTTGCCGGGTCACGCGGCCGGTCACGTTGTAATTGAAATAGACCTCGAAATTGCGGATCGCCTTGGCGGTCGCTTCGCCGGCCGTGCCGTCGACCGGGGCGTGCAGGAAGCCGAGGCTGTTGAGGCCGCGCTGCACCGCCGCGACCGTTTCCCGATCCACCGAGGGATCGACGATATCGGTGCTGTCGGGCAAGGCCGACGGCATCTGCTGCGCTGCCGGCGCGGGCGCCGGGGGCGTGGCGCGGACCGCGATGGTTTGCACGCTGCGCTTGGGCACCGTCATCGTGTTTGTCGTCGCGTCGGTGAGGGCCAGGGCCGGCGCCGCTTGCTGCGCCGGTTCGGCAGTGGCGACATCGATGGCGAAGCGCGCATTCGCGGGAGCCGTTGCTGCAGCCGGCAACAGCGGCGCCGGCGCCGGAAGCGGATCGGCGGCAGGCTGGGTTACTGCAGTTACCGGTGGCAACTCGGCCTTCGCGACGGCCACCGGTGCCTCGGGGGCGGCGGCATTGGGCAAGGCTGCGGCGCGCACCAGCGCGACGGCCTCGACGCTGAGCTGGCCACTGGCCGGGCGACCGACGCTCGCCTCAAACGCCTTCAGTGCCTTGGAGGTGTGCGGTCCGAAAATACCGTCGACATTGCCGTTGAAGAAGCCGAGCGCCGCCAGCTTCGTCTGCAGCGCCGCGACATCGTCCTTGCCGATGCTGGGCAGCACGCGCGACGGGGCTTCGACGCTGCCGGTGGTTTCATCGCTCACCGGCTCGTCCAGCACGTGCGGGCGCGCCGCCGGCATTACCGGCGCGACCTTCTTGGGCAGCGCCGGCGCCACCGTGTCGAACGAGCCGAACAGCGGCGCGGGATGGTGGTGCGCCTGCTTGTAGAGGGCGTTAGAGCCGGCGAGCGCCGAGAATCCGACCAGCGCCAGCATGGCGGTATTGCGCAGCGGCTGCCGCATATAGGCGGAAATGACCCAAAGGGCGGTTCGGCCGGCTGCCGCCGCCACCGCACCGCCTGCCTGCAGCGGCAGGCTCGACATCGCTTCGACCGTCATAGCGCTCGTCTTTTTTCTTCGTGCCATTGGGACGTCTGTGCCACCTGCGGCTCGCGGACGAGCGGGGTGACTTCCCCAGTTTCCGTCCTTTTGGTTGCCGGACCGTTTAAGGGCAAAAGGACCGTGATCGTGGTGCCCTCGCCGGGGCTCGACATGGCCTTGAGGGTGCCCTCGTGCAGGTCCACCAGGCCCTTGACGATCGACAGGCCGAGACCGGTCCCCTCGTAGCGCCGGGCGAGGCCGTCCTGCACCTGGAAGAAGGGCTCGCCGATGCGGCTCACCGCGTCGCTGTCCATGCCGATGCCGCGATCGGCGACCGAAATGTTGATGAGGCTGCCCTGCCGCTTGATCGACAAGGTCACGACACCGCGCTCCTGGCTGAACTTGACCGCATTGGAGAGCAGGTTGATGACGATCTGGCGCACCGCGCGCTCGTCGGCGGTGAGCTGAGGCAACAGTCTGGGCAGGTCGGAAACGAGCTGGACCTCGCGCGCGCGGGCCATGGTCTCCACCATCTTGAAGCACGGCTCGACCAGGGCCGCCGGATCGAACGGCTCTGTCTGCAGCTCGAACTTGCCGGCCTCGAGCCGGCTCATGTCGAGCAGCATCTTGACCACATCGAGCAGATGGTGGCCGCTCTGGTGGATGATATTGGCGTATTCGCGGTGCGCCGGCGACAGCTCTCCGACGACACCGCTGGTCATCATTTCGGAGAAGCCGACGATGGCGTTGAGCGGGGTCCGCAGCTCGTGGCCGATGGTGGCGAGGAAGCGGGACTTGGCGCTCGAGGAGTCTTCGGCGGCGCGGCGCGCCTCGCGCATCTCGATCTCGTGCGCGTGCCGGTCGGTGACGTCGCGCAGCAGCGCCACGACCTCGTGCCGGTCCTCGCTGAGTTGCGGGTCGATCACCGGCGTCATGCCGATTTCGACCCAGATGAATTGCGGGATGCGCGACGGCTCGCGCGGGTCGTCGCGGCGCATGCGCACTTCCACCATGCGAGTGCGGCCGTCGCGATTGGCGTCGGCGAAGGCGGTCATATAGGCGGGCCGGTCGAGGACGTGCACGCGGTCGAGCACGCCCGAGCCACCCAACTCATAGCGCTGGCAGCCAAACAGCTTTTCGGCCGAGCGCGAGGTGAACAGTACGCTGCCTTCGGCAGAAAACCGCATAACGGCGTCCTGCACGTTCTCCACCAGATGCCGGTAGGCGTTCATCTGACCGCGTTCGTACACGGCAAAGGCCGTGTTCAGCCGGCTCGTGGAATAGGCGACCATCAGGGCGGTCAGCGTGAACGCGGCGATGGCGATGACGGCGTAGCTGGTGCCATCGGTCGACGGCCAGGCGGAAAAGCCCACGCTATAGATCGCGCCGATCGCAACAA
This sequence comes from Pseudomonadota bacterium, assembly GCA_023390785.1. GTDB lineage: Bacteria > Pseudomonadota > Alphaproteobacteria > Rhizobiales > Devosiaceae > Devosia_A. The sequence continues at coordinate 13,311 of JAEWCE010000345.1, read as the reverse complement.
CAGCGAGCAGCAGTACCCAGGCCCGCTTCTTGTTGGGCGACCGCGACAGCAGCGATGCCTGCACCGGAGCCAGCAGCGCCACGGCGATGCCGAAATCGACGACACGCGGATCAGCCAGCGTCAGCACGAGGCCGATCACCAGCGTCGCGTAGACCTGCCCGAACGCGGCGCGCTCATACTGGCCGCGCCGATGCAGGGCGAGGGTCGCAAAGCCCGCGGCAAGGCCAATGATGCTGACGACGAACGGCAGCACCATGCCTCCCACCAGGCAGAACAGGGCAGCAGGCGCCGCGAGCACGCTGGCGATGATGAGGACCCGGGCATTGACCGCAATCGTATCGCGGCGCAGCACGTCCGGACGGCCGCGGGCCGCTTCCTTCTGGTCGGCGTCGGTCTCCCTGCCGAACAGAGAGGTCAAGAGGCTACGCATTACAAAAACCGCTTCCCGGAAAACGTCCGAACTCTCGCGTCATACCCTTCCATCGAAGAGCTAAGACGAGCTTAAGGGTGGGGCCCGCTCGGCCGGCTGTGCCCCGATTCCACAGGGGCGATGCATTGCTTTTCGCCCGTAGCGTAAACAATGGATTGACCAAACTGGCGGCCGCCCGACTTGCGCCCGCAGTTCACAGCCAATGTCGCCGAAACACCGGGAATTGCGGTTCGGTACAATTTTATCGAATTGTCTCGCGGTGCCTTAATGCGGGGGCGCTAGGCTCTGCTTCGAACAGCGACGGAACTCGCTGTTGAAGGGGCACTGCGATGTTTGTTCTGCGTTCGGCGTTCTGGCTCACGATCGGTTTCCTCCTCGTTGCACCACACGGCACCGATTTCGGCGCGGCGGCGTCCGAGGCCGGAAACCAGGCGGTTGCCGCCGGGGCGCAGGCTGCCGAGCAGATCATCGTCTCGCAGGTTCTCACCCAGCCGATCGCCAATGCGGTCGTCTCGAGACTCTCCTCCTCCGTCCAGTCGAAACTGCCTTCCCGGTCGCTTGCTTCATCCATGCAGGAGCCAGCGACCCAGTCGTTCGTGTTTCCCATGCCACGACCGGCTGCGTTGGGCTGAAGCCGGGGGCCGCGTCACTCCCCCGACGCTACTCCACGCAAGCGTCCCCTGGCTTTTGAGCCGCAAGTCCGCTGCCCCGGACTTGCGGCTTTCTTCTTGGCTCGCGAGACCATCCCGGCGCCCGGAGCGACCGCAATTTGGGGTTGTCCCGAGCCCGCCGGCGGGCTCATACTAACGGCGAGCAGAATGTCGCGCCGGGCGGCCGGTCGAATTGCTTTCACTCTCGGGGGAAGTGAAGTGCATGTCGATGAGAAATTCTTCGAGCTTCTGGAGAGCATAAATCGCGCTCCCGACCAGGCGTCGATTCTCAAGCAAATGCAGGGTGTTGCCGCGGACAACGGCTACAACCACTTCATCATCTCCGGACTGCCGCCACGCGGCGTTGGGGTGGAGGCGTTCGTCCTCGCGGCGCATTGGCCGGACAGCTGGTATTCCCGATATTTCGAGCGCGACTACACGCAGTTCGACCCGGTCGCCCGCAACTGCTTCCAGACCATCCTGCCCTTCTATTGGTCCGAGGCGCCCTTCGACCGCTCCGACGATCTGATGGCCAGGAGGGTGATGAACGAGGCGGAAGATTGCGGTCTCAAGGCCGGGTTCTGCGTGCCGATCCACACCCAGGACGGCATGCAGGGATGCGTCTCGTTCGGCGGCGACACGCTGGATCTCGACCCCAATTCGCGCAACGCGATCCATCTCGTTTCGACCTATGCCTTCGCGCGGCTCAGGGCGCTGCGGCGGCCGGCGCGGCTCGACATGCCCAAGCTCACCGGCCGCGAGGTCGAAGTGCTGAAGTGGATGTCACATGGCAAGAGCAGCGAGGATATCGCCGATCTCCTCGGCCTATCGCACCGCACGGTGGAGTTCCATTACAACAATGCCAGCCGCAAGCTGGGAACCATGAACCGGACCCATGCCGTCGCCGAGGCGCTGCGCTACAATCTGATCCCCCTGTAAAATTTTACAGGTAGTTTGTCCTGCCTGCTTGCCGTCAGCTTTCTGGGTGTTCTCAGGGGGGTGCGGCCATGGACGTGCATGTGGTGACGCCGCTCAACGCCTCGCTGTATGCCGGCGAGCTCGAGCAGAACTACCGCCTTCGCCATCGGATCTTCGTCGAGCGCATGCACTGGGAGGCGCTGCGACGGGCCGATGGCCGTGACATCGATGAGTACGACGACTGCAATGCCACGCACCTGCTGGTGGTGCGTAACGAGCAGGTGGTCGGCGGCCTGCGCTTCAACAGCCTCGGCGGCCCCAACCTGCTGATGGGGCACTTCTCGCACATGGTGGCACGGCCCCTGCCGGCCAATGCGTGGCTCGGCGCGGACTGGACGCGCTTTTACGTGATCGAGCGGCCGCAGCCGCTCGGTCCGTCCAGCGCCGCGGGCGCGCTCTATTGTTCGGCGATGGAATATGCCCTGGCGCAAGGCTGGGAGTTCCTCACTTTCGTGAGCAAACCGGCGATGGTCGAAATCCTGGTCTCGATCGGCTGGACGGTCACGCCGCTCGGCATGCCCGAATTGATCGACGGCGACCTGGCCATCGCGGCCTACATCGCGGTCAGCGAGGACGCACTGTTTCGCGCCCGGGTGTTCTGTGGCCAGCCCGCCTCGCTGCTGCGTGACCGCCGAGCGGGGACCGATCTGCCCATTGGGCCGGAGATCGCCGCCCAGCCGGTGATGCTGCACTAGTTCGCCGTCGCCGCTGAATCGGAGGGGGATACATGTTGAGATTCATTGGCGAACAGATCATCCGGCGCATCGAGATGCTGGTGATCGTCGAGAAAAGCGCCCGGCTCGAAGGCGAGACGGCGGGCCGGTGCGACGATCGGCAGGAGCCCAGCGAGGCCAATGACGGCCCCCCCGCGCCGCACGCGCTGCGCGAGATGGGGTTTCTGGGTCTCGACCAGCGCTGGTGGAGGTCTCGCTAGCAGCACCCCAGCAGCGCCGTTATCTGCGGACGCAAGCCGTCGGCCTGTTCATCGCCGGCACCATGGCCTACATACGGGCATGCCGCATCCCGCCGCCTTTACCACCATCGCCGAAAATCTTGGCTTCCTCGATGATTGGGAGGATCGCTACAAGTACATCATCGAGCTCGGCCAGGCGCTGCCGCCCCTCGCAGAGTCCGAGAAGAACTCGGCAACCAAGGTCAATGGCTGCGTGTCGCAGGTCTGGCTGGTGAGCGAGCGCGTCGGCGATCTGCTCAGCTATCGCGGCGAGTCCGACGCGATGATCGTGCGCGGTCTCGCGGCGATCCTCATTGCGCTCTATTCCGGCCGCCCGCCCCGGGAGATCGCCGATACCGACGCCATTGCCATTTTCGATGAGCTCGGCTTGCGCGAGCACCTGTCCACCCAGCGTTCCAACGGTCTTGTGGCGATGGTCAATCGCATCCGCGCCGAAGCCCGGGCGCTGACCGCCGCCTGAGATCAGCCGAACTGGTCAGGGCGCGCGCCCTCTTCCATCCAGCCACGCGGCCTGCCGCTCGCCCGCCCCACAGCCGATGGGGCGTAGCCGTAGTGCCGCGCCAGATGGTCGAGGCCGATCCGCAGCACCAGCTTGGCGCTGCGGCGCGGCCAGCCGCGTTCGCGCTCAACCTCCTGCAGGCCCTTCAGCAATCCGCATACATCCAGCACCACCCCGGCGCAGTCGCGCGGCAGGACGCGATGCAGGTCGGCCAGTGACTTGCGGGCATCTGCGGCCAGGTCGGAAATGTCGCCGGCAGAATTGCCGCTGGTGCTCACCGAATGTGCGGCCGAATAGGCCATGGTCAGCCGGGGCTGCAGCCGGGCGCGCTCGACCAGCCTGCGCACGCGTTCTCCGGCCTCGAGCTGATGGCGCTCGAGATAGCCTGCCTCGCCGCCGATGCCGGTTGCCAGACGCGCCAGCGGGCTCTCGGCAAGGTTGAGTTCGACCCCTTCGGCGGTTTGCGCGGTGACACGGTGCTGGCAGGCGAACGCGTCGTCACGGTCCAGTTGCACGCGCCGAAGCCATGCCGCCGTCGCCTTGTTGGCCCGGCATGACGTAGCGTCACCATCAAGGACACCGTCGCTGATCAAGTTCAACACACCCATGGCTGCAGCGCGCCGGTTGTCGTTAGTCAGGAACACCTCGCCGCGGCGCGTGGCCGTACTCCCCTGCAACAGGCCGCGCACCAACTGCCTCAGGCTGGCATCAACGGGCATCGGGCGCCTCCGAGAGCTCGCCGGGGGCCGGCTGCAGCCATTCTTCCGATTCGGCCAGCATCAGTTCCGCATCGAGCGCCAGATCGCGCTCGCGCTGCATCTCGATCTGCACGCAGGCATGCGACACCGTGGTGCGATCGCGCCCGAACAGTTCGCCTACCACGTCCTGGGTCCGCCCGAGCACGACATGGCAGAGATACATGGCGATCTGCCGCGCGTGGCACGCGCTGCCGGCGCCGCGAGAGCCCTGCATCAGGTCGCGCAGCGAGACGCGGCGGCGCCGGGCGATCCTCACCACCAGCGCGTAGGCGAGCGGGTCCTGGCGCAGCCGTTCAAGCCGAAGCCGGCTGCGTGGTGCAAGCCTGTCGGACGCCGATTCTGAACCGAAAGCGGATACACGCTGATGCATGCTGTCGCCCCAAGATAGGAATGTATTCCTATCATAGGCAGGGCGAAAACTACCGTGGATATCTTTTTCGGCCGACGGGTGAAACAGCCATAAGGGTCAATACCTTAGCCGAAAAATCGAACGGCCGCCCGAAGACGGCCGTTGTGGTGTATGACGCGACTCGAAAGGCCCTACTTCGTGGCCTTCTTGCCCAGGCCATTGTCTTTGGCGAGGCGCGACCGGGTCGCGGAATAGTTCGGCGCGACCATGGGGTAGTCGGCCGGAAGGCCCCATTTCTCACGATATTCCTCGGGGGACATGTCGTAATGGGTGCGCAGGTGGCGCTTGAGTGACTTGAACTTCTTGCCATCCTCTAGACAGATGATGAAGTCCGGTGCCACCGACTTGCGCACCGGCACGGCCGGCTTCAATTCTTCGGAGGGTTCAGACGGCGCTGCGCCCTGAAGGCCCTTCAGGGCGGAATGCACATCGGCGATTAGTTTGGGCAGGTCAGTGACGCTAAGCGCATTGTGGCTGACATACGCGCTCACGATTTCAGTGCTGAGATCGATGAGATCGTTGTCAGACCCCGCTGCGCTGACATTTTGCTCAGTCATCGGGTATCCCTTTGTTTTGGGCCTGAGCAAGCTGGGCGCAAACTTGCTTGGCGACGAATCTCTATGGCCATCCAAAAGCGATTGCAACTTACGATTGCCAAAACGCACCGTAACAGACGTCGCTATATTCCGGCGTTGCACGATCAATGACTGCCTGTGAACTCGTTAATACTGGTCGATTTGCTGGGCGGAACGCCTGAGCGCAGGGCGGCACGGGCCAGCAGGTGCGCGGACACCGGGCTGACGAGGATCAGGAAGAGCAATCCGATCACGCAGCGCAGCACGATGAGCGGATCGCCCGAGTGCAAACCGGCGCCCACGAGGATCAATCCGACGCCGAGCGGGCCAGCTTTCGAGGCGGCATGCAAGCGGGTGTAGAGATCTGGGAAGCGAAGCACCCCGAGGGCCCCCAGAAGGGCGAAGATCGCGCCAATGCCGACGATGAAGTCAGCTACGTAACTCATTGTTCCTCCCGGCTTATCAGGTACCGGGCGAAAGCCGCGGTGGCGACGAAGCCGACAAGCGCCAGAGCGATGGCGACATCAAGATAGAGCCACTGGCCGACCGTCATCGCGAACACGGCAATGAGCCCGACGCCGAGCGTTGTCGCCACGTCGAGGCCGAGAATGCGATCGGCAAGCGTCGGACCGCGCAAAACGCGCACGACGGCCATCAACATGGCGATGGAAAGCAGAAAAAATGCACTTAGGGGACCGAAAAGCGTCACTTTATCGCTCTCAAAATCAGCGTTTCGAAGCCGGCGGCGATCTGGCCGATCAAAGTCTCACGGTCGGTGACGTCGATGGCGTGGATGAACAGCGTCCGGCGGTCGTCCGACACGTCGATGCTGAGCGTGCCGGGCGTCAGCGTGATCATGTTGGCAAGCAGCGCGATCTGCCGGTCGCTGGTGACGCTGAGCGGATAGGCAATGATGCCCGGCCGCAGCGTTAGTTTCGGCTGCAGCACGAGCCAGGCGACGCGTAGCGCACTGAGGATCAGCTCGCGCACGAAGAGCGCAATGAGGCGGAGCAAGTTCATGGCGCCAACCCTACCGCCGCAATGTAGCGGGCGGGATCGGCAATGTCGCGCGCCGCCACGACGCCAATGCCGATCAGCAGGTTCGGCGCGACGCCGAGCAGCAGGATGGTCCCGACGAGCAAGATTGCCGGGGCGTAGGCCGGCGGCCGCTGCAATGGCTCGCTGCGCGGGTGCCAGAAGACGAAGGACCACAGCCGGGCGCCGGCGATCAGCGTCAGCAGCGAACTCAGCAGCAGGCTGAGCGAGAGCAGCCAATTGCCCTCGCCGATCAGGCCCTGCAGCAGCAGCAGCTTGGGCCAGAAACCGAGGAACGGCGGCACGCCGGAGATGGCGAGGACGAGCGCGAAGAACATGATCGAGAGGCGCGAGCTCGCGGCATAGAGCCCGCCCATCTCGCGCGTATCGGTCGTGCCCGTAGCCCGCTCGACCAGCCCGGCAACGAGGTAGAAGGCAGCGATCACCAGGATTGATTGCCCAACATAGACGATCGCGCCGAGCACCGCGCCGCCCGCCGCGACGCCGGTCAGCGCGACGCCGATGCCGCCGATGAGCAGGAAGCCGACCGCCCGGCGCAGATTGGTCTCGGCAATGGCCGATAGCGGGCCGAGCAGCATCGTCGCGATGGCGAGGGCGGTTACGGACGGCGACAGGATCGTCCGTTCAGCTGGCAGCAGCATCACCAGAAGCCGCAGCAACGCATAGATGCCGACCTTGGTGAGCACGCCGCCCATCAGCGCCGAGATCGGCGCCGGCGGGGCGTGGTAGGAGGCAGGCAACCACGCATTGACCGGGAACGCCGCGGCCTTGATGGCGAAGGCCAGCGCAAAGACACTGGCAATCACGGTCAGCGTGAGATGGTCGGCGCGACCGGCGGCAGCGATGATATCGGCCATGTTCAGCGTGCCGAGCTGTCCGTAGAGCAGCCCCAGGGCCGCGAGGAACAGCGTGGTCGCGATGAAGTTGAGGATGCCGTATTTGACGGCCGCGTCGAGCTGCAGCGGATTGCCGGCGAGGACGAGCAAGCCGAAGGACGCAATCAGCATCACCTCGAACCAGACATAGAGGTTGAAGAGGTCACCGGTGAGGAAGGCGCCGCTAACGCCGGCCATGAGCAGGAGCAGCAGCGGATAGGCGCCGTCGCGCACGGCACTCTCGGGCGCCTCGCCGAGCAGCGACAATACCACTGCAAACGCCACGAGCGCCGAGGCCGCCGCGAACAGCACGCCCGTGGCATCGGCCGTGAAGCTGATGCCGAAGGGCGGCAACCAGCGGCCCATGGTCATCGACAGCGGGCCGCTCCCGATGATGCGCGCCAGGAGCAGGCCATCGACCACCAGCACCGCCAGCATGATCGCGAGGCACAGCCACGGCTGCCAGGCCAGCGCCCGGCGCAGCACCAGCAGCAGCGCGCCACCAGCGAGGCAAAGGATCACCGGCAGGATGACCAGCCAGTCGGCGATCGACGTTGCGTGCGTGATCACCGGCTCAATACTCCAGCGGCGGCTGCGGCTGCGCTTCGGGTTCGGCGAGCCGCATATGGTCCGTGTTGTCGGCGTCCATCGCCTGGTAGGCGCGGAAGGCGAGCACCGCGAGAAAGGCGAATAGCGCAAAGCCGATGACGATGGCGGTGAGGATCAACGCCTGCGGCAAAGGATTGGCGAAGGCGCCGGCCGGCACGGTTGCGCCCCTGGGCACGATCGGCGGCGCGCTGCGCGTCAGGCGGCCGGCGACGAAGATCAGCAGGTTCACGCCATTGCCGAGCAGCACGATGCCGAGCAGCATCCGCACCAGGGCGCGCGACAGGATGAGGTAGATCGCGGCGGCGAGGAACAGCCCGACGAGCAGCGACAGGACCGCCTCCATCACGCCCCCTCCCCGCCGTCCTCGAGGGCCAGCGCGATGGCCGTGACCGTGCCGAACACCACCAGATAAACGCCGATGTCGAACAGCCCGGGGGTGCCGAAGATGTGCAGCGGCAGCCACAGGCCGGTGAGGAACGGCGCGCACGCGAAAGCCGAGACGAAGCCGCTGGCGATCGCGAGCAGCACGCCGATGCCGGCGATGGCAAGCGGGTTGACGCGCAGCAGGCGTCGCATACGCCCCACCCCCAGCGCCATGCCGAGCACGATGATGGCCGAGGCCGCGAGGAGGCCGGCAATGAAGCCGCCGCCGGGGTCGTTGTGGCCGCGCAGCAGGAGGATGAGCGAAAACGCGGCGGTCACGGCGGCGATGATCGGCGCAGTTGTGCGGAAGATGAGCGTGGTCACTGCTGCGCCTTCCGCTTGTGCTGCCGCCGGAGCAGCGCCAGGACGGCAATGCCGGCGGTCATGACCACCGTGATTTCGCCCAACGTATCGAGACCGCGATAGTCGACGAGGATGACGTTGACGATGTTGCGGCCATGCGCGAGGGCCACGCTGGTCGAGGCGAAGAAATCGCCGAGGCGGCTGTCGAAATGGCCCTCGAGCACGCGCAACAGCACCAAGGTGATACCGGCGCCGCAGATCAGCGCCAGCGTGCCGTCGCGCAGCCAGTCCTCGAGCGGACGGGGGTCGCGCGGGGTGAGCCGCAGGCGGGTCATGACCAGCGCCAGGACCACCACCGACAGGACCTCGACCAGAAGCTGGGTGAAGCCGAGGTCGGGGGCGCCGAAATAGAGGAAGAGCAGCGCCAGAGCCAGGCCCTGCAGGCCCAGCGCCAGGATGGCGCCAAGCCGCGTCGGCGACAGGACCACAGCAACGATGCCCGCCACGGCCAGCGCGAGACCGCCCCATTCGTACGGCGTCAGCATGGCGAAGGCCGGTACGCCGGGCCAGGCACCGAGAGTGCTCAGCGGCACGAAGACGGCCAGCGCCAGCGCGGCGAAGACCAGCACCAGATAGAGCTCGAGTCGGCCATGCTGCAGCAGCCGCGTCCAGCCCCCCGCAAAGCGGATGAGGCCGAACATCACCGCATCGAAGCCGCGATCTGCGCTCCAGGTAAAACGTCGCTCCATCGCCCCGATCACGGCCCGCACATCGGCGGCGCGCCAGTAGAGCAGTCCGGCGCCGACCCAGGTGGCGGCCGACAAGACAAGCGGCAGGCCGAACGGGTCGACGGCGAGCGACAGATGTGCGTCGACCTTATGGCCGACAATCGCCGCGGCCATGGGGACGATGATCTGATCGCCGTAGGTCGAGACGGCGAACACCACAGCGAAGCCGAGCAGGCCGAACAGGGCCGGACCGATCCACAGCGCGAAGCCGCCTTCATGCGGCGCCTCGGGCGTTGCGACCAGTGGGCCCATGAACGGTTTGAGGCCGAGCGTCAGCGCGCTCGCCCCCATCAGGATGTTGCCGACGACCAGGGTCACGAGCCCGACGATGGCGGCGACATCGTGGGTGTGCAGGTCGGCGTAAATCTCTTCCTTGGCGAACCAGCCGAGGAATGGCGGCAGGCCGAACATCGAGATGGCCGCCAGCGCTGCGCAGATGAAGCTGATCGTCAGGTGGTCGCGGAGGCCGCCGAGCCGGGTCACGTCGCGGGTGCCGGTGCCGTGGTCGATGATGCCGGCAACGAGGAACAGCCCAGCCTTGTAGAGGGCATGCGCAACGAAGTAGGCCGCTACCGCCATCGCCGCGACGGCATCGCCGAAACCGAGCAGCACCATCATCAGGCCGAGCGAGGCAATGGTGGTCTGGGCGAGGATCTGCTTGAGGTCGGTCTGCCCGAGCGCCCGGAGCGCGCCCCAGAGCAGTGTCGCGCCACCGAACAGGCACAGCGTCCCCTGCCAGATCCAGGTATCGGACATCAACGGGCTGAAGCGCGCCAACAGGTAGATGCCGGCCTGCACCATCGCCGCCGAATGCAGGAACGCCGAGACCGGCGTCGGCGCCTCCATGGCGTTGGGCAGCCAGACATGGAACGGCAATTGCGCGGACTTGGTGAAGGCCGCAACCGCCAGGCAGGCAAAGACAATCGGGTACGACCACACGGCATCCATCAGCCGCGGCGAGTCGGCGAGCCGCGAAATGTCCCAGGTGCCGGCGAGGCTGTTGAGCAGGACGCCGCCGGCCAACAGCGCCAGGCCGCCGATCGTCGTGACGATCAGTGCCTGCAGCGCGGCACGGCGCGCCGCCTGCCGCTCATGCTCGACGCCGATCAGCAGGTACGAGGCGACCGCCGTCAGCTCCCAGAAGACGAACAGCGCGACGAGGCTGTCGGAGAGAACGAGCCCGAGCATCGAGCCGGTGAAGCCTAAAAGGATCGCCATGAAGCGGCCGAGCTGGGGGTGCGTCCGCTGGTAGCTGCCGGCGTAGATGAGGATGAAGGCGCCAATACCGGAAACGACCAGGCAGAATGTGAGGCTCAGCCCGTCAATGAGGAAATCGAACCGCAGATCGAGCGCGGGCACCCAGTCGACGCCGAACCGGACGATGCGGCCGCCGGCCTCCTCGCCGATCATGCTCGCGAGGGCCGCGAAAATGCCGGCTGGGACGATGGCCAGGAGCCAGCCGGCAACGGCGCCGGTTTCCCGTACGATCAGTGGCGCCAGCACCGCCACGAAGAACGGGGCCAGCAGCAGGGCGATGGCAAAGGCGTCGAAATCGAGTGCCATCTCCTGCCGGACGTCTCACACATAGATTCGGATAGCGAAGCTTAGCCCGCCGCCCGGGGATTGCCAGCCGCAGCGGGCCGCCACCCACCGCTTCCGGGTTGGCGGCCCCGCGGCGCTTCCTATATGAGCCTCAGCATGAGCAAATCCCCGCCTTTTCCGCCACTTGCCGAGCGCCGGCAGCACGCCATCACACAGTTCGGGGTCACGCGCGACGACCCTTATGCGTGGCTCAGGGCGGACAATTGGCAGGAGGTGATGCAGGCGCCCGAGAGGCTCGCGGGTGATATCCGCGCCTACCTCGAGGCCGAAAATGCTTATTTCGCAGAGGCCTTCGAGGCCAGCCATGCCGAGCTGACCGACACCATTTTCCGCGAAATCCGCGGCCGCATCAAAGAAGACGACAGCGGTATACCGAGTCCGGATGGCCCCTGGGCCTACAACACGCGGATGCTGGAGGGTAAGCAATACCCGCTGGTCGTGCGCACACTGCGCGACGGCGGCCCGGAGACGGTGCTGCTCGACTGCAACGTCGAAGCGGGGGAGGCGTATTTCGGATTCGGCGGCGCCGACCACTCCCCCGACCATTCGCTGCTCGCCTGGTCGGCCGACCGGCAGGGCTCGGAATATTACACCATCAACATCCGCGACCTTGCGACCGGCAAGGATACCGGCGAGGTCATCGCCGATACGGCAGACGGCGGTGTGTGGTCGCTCGACGGGCGCGCCATCTACTACACCGAGTTCGACGAGAACCATCGCCCGTATCGGGTGCGGCGGCACCAGTTGGGCACGCCGCAGGCCGCCGACGAGATCGTGTTCGAGGAGGAGGACCCCGGGTTCTTCATCAGCGTCGGCGAAACCCAGAGCCGGCGCTTCACGGTGATCGACGTGCACGATCACCAGACCTCGGAAGTGTGGCTGATCGAGCGAGACAATCCGGTACCGCGGCTGGTGTCGGCGCGCCAGACAGAACGCGAATATGACGTCGAGGAGCGCGGCGGGCTGCTCTACATCCTGACCAATGCCGGCGGGGCGGAGGACTTCAAGATCGTTACCGCCCCCGCGGACGATCCGGGCGAGGCGAACTGGACCGACCTCGTGGCGCACACGCCGGGGGTGCTGATCCTCGACATGGTGCTGCTCAGCAACCACATGGTGCGGCTCGAACGCGTGGAGGGCCTGCCGCGCATCGTCATCCGCGACCTGCGGACGGGTGCCGAGTGGACTGTGAAGTTCGAGGAGGAGGCGTACGCGCTGGGCATGGCCGCCGGCTACGAGTTCGACACCAGCAGCATCCGCTTCACCTATGCGTCGCCGACGACGCCGCAGCGCACCTATGAGCTCGACATGGACACCGGGGCGCGCACGCTGCTGAAGCAGCAGGAGGTACCGAGCGGGCACGATCCCGACGACTACGTCACGCGGCGCATCTTCGCGACAGCGGCGGATGGGGAGCGGGTGCCGATCACCCTGCTCTATCGCAGGACCACGCCTATCGACGGCACTGCGCCGGCGCTGCTCTACGGCTATGGCGCCTACGGCATGTCGCTGCCGGCGGATTTCTCGATCTCGGCACTGTCGCTGGTGGACCGCGGCTTCGTCTATGCGACAGCGCATGTGCGCGGCGGCATGGAAAAGGGCTATCGCTGGTACCGGCAGGGGCGGCGCGAGCACAAGGCCAACAGCTTCACCGATTTCATCGCGGCCGCCGAAGCGCTGGTGCGGGACGGCTATGCGGCGCCAGGCCGGATCGTGGCCGAGGGCGGCTCGGCCGGCGGCATGCTGATGGGCGCCGTGGCCAATCTGCGGCCCGACCTGTGGGCCGGCGTGCTGGCCGTGGTGCCGTTCGTGGACGTGCTCAACACCATGAGCGACGAGACCCTGCCGTTGACCCCGCCGGAATGGCCGGAGTGGGGTAACCCGCTGGAGTCCGAAGAGGACTTCCGGCGGATCTCCGGATATTCGCCGTACGACCAGATCCGGGCGCAGGACTATCCTCCGATTTTCGCGCTGGCCGGGCTCACCGATCCGCGGGTGACCTATTGGGAGCCGGCGAAGTGGGTGGCAAAGCTACGCGCCACCAAGACCGGCACGCAGCCGCTCTATCTCAAGACGCATATGGGCGCGGGGCATCAGGGCGCGTCGGGGCGCTTCGACCGGCTCAAGGAGACGGCGCTGTGCTATAGCTTTGCGCTGAGTTGCGTGGGATTGGCATAATCGTCCAATCCAGCAATTGGCCTCACCTGCCAAAAGGCCTATATCCATCGGCGAAGGCCGATATAGCCCGACCAAGAAATCCAGAAACTGGAGCGATCCCCATGGCACTTACCCTCCCCTCACTGCCTTACGCGTATGACGCCCTGCAGCCGTACATGTCGAAGGAAACGCTGGAGTTCCACCACGACAAGCACCACCAGGCCTA
>JAEWCE010000069.1 GCA_023390785.1 Pseudomonadota bacterium | reverse complement strand
CGACGACGTACTCCTTGTAGCCCAGCGCCTCGGAGGTGAGCGAGGCGTACTGGGCGAAGCGGCGGGCCTCCTCGTAATATTTCGAGGCGAGCTCGAGGTTGCGCTTCTGCGCGTCGTTGCGGGCGGCCCAGGCGGGCTTGCCTGGCTCGGGGATGCGGGCGCCGCCGAACAGCACCACGGTGGAATTGATACCGCGCTGCTGCAGGCGCAGTTCGGGCTTCAGGTATTCGAGCTGGAAGCGGATGCCGCGGGTTTCGTCGGAGGTGATGAACTCCTCGTCGGTGTAGGCGAGCCGGTAGGCGGCCGAGGCGGTCTGCGGCGTCTGCGGCGCTCGCTTCAGGGCAGCGATATCCTGCTTGGAGGTTCTGAGCGGCGTGTGGACGGCGCGGCGGCGAGAGGCCATGGGATACTCCGATCGAGGGGTCCAGCCTAAACAGCCGACGTTAAGGATCGATGCAATGGCGGCGGGCGCCGCTCGCGTTGACTTGATGGCCAAGGCTTGCGATGACCGCGCAACCACCCAGAGGACGACAGAAAATGCCCGACGCCGCGCTCGAAAAGACCATCAACGATGCCTGGGAGGCGCGGGCGGAGATATCGACCGCGACCACCGGGGCGGTGCGCGACGCGGTGGAGGCGGCGCTGGAGCTGCTCGACAGCGGCAAGGCGCGCGTGGCCGAGCGCAGCGCGCCGGGGCAGTGGCAGGTGAACCAGTGGCTGAAGAAGGCCGTGCTGCTGAGCTTCCGGCTCAACGACAACGCGCTGATGAACGGCCCGGCGGGCAGCAATTGGTGGGACAAGGTGCCGCTCAAGGCCAAGGGCTGGGACGAGGCCCGCTATCGCGCGGCCGGGTTCCGCGCCGTGCCCGGCGCCTATGTCCGGCATTCGGCCTATATCGCCAAGAACGTCATCCTGATGCCGAGCTTCGTCAATGTCGGCGCCCATGTCGAGGAGGGCACGATGGTGGATACGTGGGTGACCGTGGGCAGCTGCGCGCAGATCGGCAAGAACGTGCACCTGTCGGGCGGCGTCGGCATCGGCGGCGTGCTCGAGCCGCTGCAGGCCGGCCCGACCATCATCGAGGACAATTGCTTCATCGGGGCGCGTTCGGAGGTGGTCGAGGGCGTGGTGGTGGGCGAAGGCTCGGTGCTGTCGATGGGCGTGTTCATCGGCGCCTCGACCAAGATTATCGACCGGGCCACCGGCGAGGTGTTCACCGGCAGGGTGCCGCCCTATTCGGTGGTGGTCTCGGGTTCGCTGCCGGGCAAGCCGCTGCCGAACGGGCAGCCGGGGCCGAGCCTTTACTGCGCGGTGATCGTCAAGCGCGTCGACGAGCAGACGCGTAGCAAGACCTCGATCAACGACCTGCTGCGGGACTGACGCGGAAAATGACCAACGCGCTCGAGGGGACCGAGCCCCCGAAACCGACCTTGCGGGAGCAGGCGAACGCGCCGCGGATCGGGCGGGCGCGGTTCATCGGTCATGTCGTGGGTTATGTGCTGATCATTGCGCTGATCGAGATCGGGCTGACCCTTGCCGGCCTCAAGGAGACCCGGCAAATGGGGGCGACGACAGTGACGGTGCCCAACCACTGGGTATCGCTGGCCGGCAGCCTGGTGCTGCTCCTGGCACTGATCGACCTCGCCATCCGCCGCCGGCACGACCGCGGGCGCAGCGGCATCGACGCCTTCGTGGCGCTGCTGGTGCTCGAGGCGGCCTATCTCAGCACCGTGCTGGGGCCGGTGGTGCCGATACCGGCGATGGCGGTGGCAGCGGTGGCGGGTGTCAGTGGGCTCTATCTGCTGGTCATGCTGGCGCTGTTGCCCGGCAGCCGGGGCGACAACCGCTACGGACCGCCGCCGCGGACGGAGTGAAGCCGGTTAGCGAAAGCTGAAGGCCAGCCGCACAAATCGTGTCGGATCGTACGCAGCTTTCTTCATCGGCCGGTGGTGAACTCTCCCCCGTCGTTTCGAGGGGGCTTTCACATGATCGGCTATCTCGACTTCCTGTTCCTGTCGTATCGCGGCCGCATCGGCCGCGTCGCCTATTGGCTGGGTACGCTGGGCCTGCTGCTGGCGGAACTGGGTGCCGTCGCCCTGGTGTTGCGCCTGTCGCACGGCAGCCTCGGCGACCTGGCGGCCTTCGACCACGACGCCGAGGCGGTGTCGCAGGCGGTGCTGCTGCACGTGATCTATCCGGTGCTGATCGTCTCGGCGCTGTTCCTCTACCCGATCTACGCCCTCTACACGAAGCGCTGGCACGACCGGAACAAGTCCGGCT
Source organism: Pseudomonadota bacterium (assembly GCA_023390785.1). Classification (GTDB taxonomy): domain Bacteria; phylum Pseudomonadota; class Alphaproteobacteria; order Rhizobiales; family Devosiaceae; genus Devosia_A. The sequence goes on along the minus strand of JAEWCE010000069.1, from coordinate 5,038 downwards.
GGTGGTCGCTGATCGGCCTGGTGCCGGTGATCGGCGGGCTGTGGCTGTTCATCGAACTCGGCTTTTTGGGTGGCGACGAGGGCCAGAACGACTACGGCGCACGCTAGGCGGGGGCGTCGCACGCCAGGCCGTTGCAGAGCTCCCGGACGGGAGCTATGTGTTGTCCATTGCTTATGGGGGATATTATGAGTGATTTATCGGGCGTCGGCGTCAGCCGGGACGCCGCTGCGGCCATGCAGTATGACGCCAACAAGAAGAGCGGCGTTATCGCTTACCTGCTGTGGTTTTTCCTGGGCATGTTTGGCGCCCACCGCTTCTATCTCGGATCAACCGGACCCGCCGTTGCACAACTCGTCATCACCATCGCCTCGATCTTCCTTTCGGTGGTGCTGATCGGCCTGTTCGGCCTTGCCGCGATCGGCATCTGGGTACTGATCGACGCGTTTCTCATCCCGGGAATGCTGCAGCGCTACAACTCGCGGCTCGCGGCACATTTTTCCGGCAGCGGAACCGGCGCACCGGTGATTCTGCATTAGCGGCGCGCTAACCTCTGCATAGTGATTCGGCCGGTCTGGCCGAGCGAACGCGACTCTAGTAAGGCTTCCCGCGGGCAGCGTGCGCGGGGGGTCGCGTCCGCTTCACTGCAAGAGGGAAACAATGAACAACATTATGTCGAGCTTCACCGGTTTCGATGGCCGGCTCAATCGTCAGCGCTGGTGGATCGGCGTTGTGATCCTGGCCGTCGTCAGCCTCATCATCTCGTTCCTGATCCTGCCGATCATCGGGCTGGGGCTGATGCCGTCGATTCCGGCGATCGACGCCAACACCACGGCCGCAGATGTCGCCAGCACCATCTCGGCAGCGCAATCGAAAGCGGGGTGGGTCGGCCTCGTGATGTTCATCGTGTTCGTCTATCCGTCGGCGGCCATTTCGATCAAGCGCCGGCACGACCGCAACAACAACGGCTACGACGTGTGGGTGTACTTCGCGCTGGTGGCGATCATGCAATTGGTGTCGGCGCTCGGCATCGGCATGTCGACGATGGATGTGGGCGGCACGCCGATTCCGGTGCCCGGCCCGATCACCATGGGGCTGAGCGTCATCGTCGGCATCTTCGGCCTTTACATGCTGGTGGTGCTGGGCTTTCTCAAGGGCACGGCGGGGCCGAACAATTACGGCCCCGACCCGCTGCAGGGCTGACGCCCCGGCTCGATTGGGTTAAGGACGGGACATGGCTTCGACATCTTCGGCGGCCGATCCCGTCCGCCTGCTGCAGGATCTGATCCGCTGCGCCTCGGTGACACCCACCGAGGCCGGCGTTTTCGATGTGCTCGAGGAGGCACTGGCGCCGCTCGGCTTCGCGGTGACGCGGCTGCGCTTCGAGGGCGGCGGCTCGTATCCGGTGGACAATCTGTTCGCGACGCGCGGCAGCACCGGGCCGCACCTGCTGTTCAACGGTCACACCGACGTGGTGCCGCCGGGCGACCGCGCGCTGTGGACGCACGAGCCGTTCGGCGCCGAGATCGCCGATGACATACTCTACGGGCGCGGGGCGGTGGACATGAAATCGGGCATCGCGGCGTTCGTCGCGGCCGTGGCGGCAGCTCCGCCCGAAGCCCGCATCTCGCTCGCCATCACCAATGACGAGGAGGCCGACGGCGTCAACGGCACGGCCCGCATCATGGAGTGGGCGGCCGCCGAGGGGCACGTGTTCGACTTCGCCATCGTCGGCGAACCGAGCGCCACGGCGCAGGTCGGCGATTCGATCAAGATCGGGCGGCGCGGCTCGTTCAATGGGCGGATCGTGGTCGAGGGCGTACAGGGACACGTGGCGTATCCGCACAAGGCGCTCAATCCGCTGCCGGTGGCGGCGCACCTGGTGGAGGTGCTGAGCGGCACGCTGGACGACGGCAGCGAGCATTTCCCGGCCTCGAACCTGGAGTTCACTTCGTTCGACGTCGGCAACGGCGTGTCGAACGTCATTCCAGCGGCCGCAACGCTGCGCTTCAACGTGCGCTACAACGACAAATGGACGCCCGAGAGTCTCGAGGCCTCGATCCGCGAGGCGATCGAAGGACAGGACGACGAGGGGACGCGCATCGGCTTCGAGGTGGTGGGCACACCGTCGCGCTCGTTCCTGTCGCCGCTCGGCGGCGGGATCGAGGTGCTGGTCGCCGCGATCACGGCGCAGACGGGCCGGGCGCCCGAGATGTCGACCGGCGGCGGCACGTCGGACGCGCGCTTCATCGCGCAATATTGCCCGGTGGCGGAATGCGGCCTGCCCGGCCCGACCATGCACAAGGCGGACGAATGCGTGCCGCTGGCGGATGTGCGGGCGCTGACGGCGCTGTATGCGGCGTTCCTCGAGCGCTATTTCGGCGCATCGGCGTGAACGCGTTCGGCGAACTGCGGCACTCATTTGCCGGCTGGACCGAGATCGTCGCCGGCCGGCCCGACGCCGCCCGGCACTTCGTCGCCAGCCGCGCCGGACTTGGCGTTGCGGTGGGCTGGTTCGTGGTGGCGATCCTGCTGTCGCTGGTGGTGCAATCGGTGGTGGTGGGCGTGCCCCCGACGACGCAATTGCTGTTCGGCATCGTGGCCGAACTGGTGACGCTGGCGCTGCTGGGGCTGGGGATCGGCCAGGCGCTGCGCTGGCTCAAGGCCGAGGCGCCCCTGCTGGCGCTGCTGGTGCCGATCACCTACCTGCTGGCCTATATGTTCGTGGTGTCGATCCCGCTGCAGCTGCTCAGCACGGTGCTGGGGATCGTGGTGCTGGGGCTGGTGGCGCTGCTGATCGGGCGGGCGGCACAGGTGCTGGGCGGGCTTGGGCCGGCGCCGGCGCTGGCGGTGGCGGGAGTTTGCGTGTTGGTGCTTGTGGTTGTGCCCAACGCCCTCTACATGCTGCTTCTGCTGTTTCCCACCGCCTGACGAGTCCCAACGCCTTGGCGCAAAGTGCGAATTTTCTGGAAGAGCTGATGGCCGCCGGGCGCGGCCTGATGCGGCTATTGGTGGGCGACCGCCGGGCCGGCAGCTATTTCGATTTTTCGCAACGCGGGCTGGCGGGCAGCTTCATTGCGCTGCTGATCGTGGCGGGGCTCGACGCGGTGCTGCCGCTGATCCTTTCCAGCAAGCATGACAGCATCGCAACCTCGATGTTCCAGCTGGTGGTGATCTACGGGTTCCAACTCGGCTTCACCACGCTGGTGCTGCGCCAGCTGAGACGCATGGATGCGCTGCTGCCCTATATGGTCAGTTACAATTGGCTCAATTTCTTCGCAACGCTGATCCTGGGTGCGATCTTTGCGGCGGGGATCGGCGCCAGCATCGCCATCCTGGTCATCGGCGTCATGGCGATCGTCATCGAGGTCAATATCGCGCGGCTGATCATGACGCTGTCGCCGCTGCACATCGCCTTCATGATCGGGGCGCAGATCATCGGGGTCCTGATCGGGCTGCTGCTGCTGATGCTGCTGTTCCCGCTGCCGCCGGACGTGGCGGCGGAGCTGACGACCGCGATGTCGTAGCGGCGCCGGACTCAGTAGTCGACCTTCACCAGGTAGAGCCCCTCGGGCGGCGCCAGCGGGCCGCAGCGGCTGCGGTCGCGGGCATCGAGGGCGGCGCGGAAATCGCGGGCGCTCCATTTGCCCTCGCCCACCAGCTTGAGCGAGCCGACCATCGAGCGCACCTGCGAATGGAGGAAGCTGCGGGCGCTGGCGCGCACCACGATCATGTCGCCCTCGCGGCTGACGTCGAGGCGATCGAGGGTTTTTTCCGGCGACTTCGCCTGGCATTCGGCGGCGCGGAAGGTGGTGAAATCGTGCTTGCCGAGGATGGCCTGCGCCGCGGAATGCATGGCCGCGGCGTCGAGTGACATCGGGCAGTGCCAGACGCGATGGTCGTCGAGGGCCGGGCGGCCGCGGCGATTGAGGATGCGGTATTCGTAGTGGCGGGCGATGGCGGAAAAGCGCGCCTCGAAGCTTGCGGGCACGGCGCCGGATTCGACGATGGCGATGGGGTGCGGCCTGGTGTGGAAGTTGAGCGCCTCACGGATGCGGAACGGGTCCCATTCGCGGCTGAGATCGAAGCTGACCACCTGGCCGAGGGCATGGACGCCGGCGTCGGTGCGGCCGGCGGCCTGGATGGCGACGGTTTCGCCCGACATCTTGGCGATCGCCTCCTCCACCACCTGCTGCACGCTGAGCGCGCCGGCCTGGCGCTGCCAGCCGCAGAACGGCGTTCCGTCGTATTCGAGGACGAGGACGTAGCGGGGCATCAGAGGGTGCTCCGGGGGCCGGTGTCAACCGCCCCCACCCCAAGCCCTTCCCCGCAAGGGGGAGGGAGGCGGTGCGGCCGCAAGCCCACTACGGCGTCATCCCCGCGAAAGCGGGGACCCATCCATCTTCTGCCACAAGGTGCACATTGGGTCCCCGCTTTCGCGGGGATGACACATGGTGATGGGGCGATCAATCTGCTCGCTCCGGCAAGGGGCCGGCGCCGCGCAGGAACGTGGCGGCATCCATGGCAGACTTGCCCTCGCGCTGGACGGAGGTAAGCCGGACTGCGCCGCTGCCGCAGGCAATGGTGAGGTTGGGGAGGAGGGTGCCGGGTGCGCCCTGGCCATCGGCGAGGCTGGAGCGGAGCGCCTTGACCCGCACCGGCGCGCCGTTGAGCTCGAGCTCGAACCAGGCGCCGGGGAAGGGCGACATGCCGCGGATGAGGTTGTGCACTTCGGGCGCCGGCCGGCTCCAGTCGATGCGGGCCTCGGACTTGTCGATTTTCTTGGCGTAGGTGACGCCAGCCTCCGGCTGCGGGGTGAAGGTGAGCGAACCGCGTTCCAGTGCAGCCAGCGCCCGGCCCATGAGATCGGCGCCGACCAGCATCATCCTGTCGTGCAGCTCACCGGTGGTCATGTCGGGGCCGATCGGCATCTCGTCGACCAACGCGATCGGGCCGGTATCGAGGCCTTCGTCCATCTGCATGATGGTGGCGGCGGTGCGGGTGTCGCCGGCGAGCACCGCCCGCTGGATCGGCGCGGCGC
>JAEWCE010000373.1 GCA_023390785.1 Pseudomonadota bacterium | reverse complement strand
GAACTCCACGCTACAGCCGATTCAAATTGGCACAGTTCGAATCGTTCCGGAACCTGCGAATCCCTGTCGCGTTGCTTCGATGTCCCAACAGGAGGCACCGATGGCGGCAGCGAAGAAGAGCAAAACGGCGCGCGGACGAAAGCAGGACCGGGCGCGGGTGGCAGGCGGGCAGGACTACGAAGTGCAGTACGAGGCGAAGAAGACCGGAAAGTCGGCGCCGGCGGTGAAAAAGGCCGTCAAAAAGGTCGGCAACGCGCGCAAGCGGGTGGAGAAACGGCTAGGCCGCTGAGTAGCAGACGGGTCGGCGTCGGTGCTTAGCGCGGGTCCTCCTCGTCAGGGGGGCATTCTGGGCAGGTATCGCCAATCGAGTCGAGCACGTCGTGAAGCGCGGCCTCCGCGGCTTGACGGGAGACGTCTGCTGGCGGGTCTCGACGGGCAATATCGAAGGCTCGCTCTCGTGCATGCGGATCGGCGCGGTCCTGCATCCAACCATGCTCTTCGCATTCGCGGATGGCGCCCGCTTCCTGGAGCACGTGGATCGCCCAACCCTGCAGTGTCCGTATCGCCGGCCTTCGCTCACTGGTCATCAGCATTGAATAACTCCGAATACACGAATCTAGTGGTCCGCCGTTTGTTCCGGCTGCTAACACAAGGCTGGGATTCTCAGTCAGCAGAGGACAAGGTTTTCGCCCGTTCTGAGACCACTGTGAAATTGCCAGGCTGTTCTCGCAGGATTGCCAGCATCACTTTCGCTCAAGTCTTTTAGTGGTTGTGCGCGTGCGGCCAGGGCCGCACCGGGCTCTCGTGAACCGAGCCGCGCCGCGTCTCGGCCTGCGGCTTCGATCCCTCGCGCCAGAGCTTTGGTGCTCCTCGCCGGGGGCACTCGGAAAAGGGGCTCGCCTGCGGCGATCGTTATCACTGCCCCGTTCCCGGGTGCCCTTTTAACCGGTCTCGTCGCTGCACTCGGTCCCGCGTGCCGCCTTCGGCGTCGCTATGCTCACGCTCCTGCGGGTGCCATTTCTCTTGGGGCGATGCGCCCCTGGCGCACGCCGGATCAGGCCTGCGGCCTAAGGCAAGAAGCTGAGAGTAAGAGTGCAGGCTGGTTTTCCGTGACGGGTTACAATCTGCGAGAGAGGCTCGCGGTGCCCGTCGCGGAGACCCGCGATGTCAAACCCTAATGCTTGCGCGCGCGCCGGCCAGGACCGGGCGAACCTCTACAACGAAATCACCGACAAGATCATCGCCGAGCTTGAGGCCGGACGCGTCCCCTGGGTTCAGCCCTGGGGTACTGCCGCGGCGAAAGCGCCGCTGGCCATGCCGAAAAATGCGTCGACCAACCGGCAATACAGTGGTGTGAACATCCTCATCCTCTGGGGAGTCGTGATCGAACGCGGATTTACCGGTCAAAGTTGGCTCACTTTCCGCCAGGCACTCTCTCTTGGCGGCCACGTTCGCAAGGGAGAGCGCGGGACTACCGTCGTCTACGCGGATCGTTTCGTGCCGAATGATGAAAAGCGCCGCGCCGCCGAGACCGGCGAAGACGCGCAGGCGATCCCGTTCCTCAAGCGATTTACCGTTTTCAACACCGATCAGTGCGAGCAACTGCCCGACGACATTGCCACCGCTGCGCCGCCGCCGCCGGCCGGCCTCATCGAACCGACGGTCGATGCCCTGATCACGGCCAGCGGAATTCCATTTCGGATCGGTGGAGATCGCGCATTCTATGCAACAGCCGAAGACTATGTTCAGGTCCCGCCGCCGCAGGCCTATTTCGAACCCATCAACTGGCACCGTACGGCCTTGCATGAACTCGGTCATGCGACTGGGCACCCGTCGCGTCTCAATCGCGACCAGAGCGGATCCTACGGTACCAAGAAATATGCCTTCGAAGAGCTGGTCGCCGAATTGAGTTCCGCGTTCAGCTGCGCGTCGCTAGGGATCGTCCCCACCGTGCGCCATGCCGACTATATCGGCTCCTGGCTCGAAGTCCTGCGTGAAGACAATCGCGCCATCGTGCGGGCCGCCTCGCAGGCGAGCAAGGCCGCGGACTATTTGCTCGGTTTCGTTCCCGGGTCCATTGAGCCCGCATCGCTGGATTCGGCTGTCGCCGATCACGAGACGGCGTGATGCCTGGCCTCGCGCGAGAGTGAGAGGAGGGGAGGCTGTTCGCGACGGGTTGGAAGCCGAGAGAGAGTCTCACGGCCACCCGTCGTGGAGAGCCAAAATGACGAAAGCCGTACAAAAGATCACGCTGTCCCCTTCTCGGGACATTCCCTTCAACAAGCTCGTGCTCGGCCAGTCGAACGTTCGCCGCGTCAAGGCCGGTGTCTCGATCGAGCAGCTAGCCGAGAGCATCGCGCAGCGTACGCTTCTGCAAGGTCTGAGTGTCCGGGCCGTCGTCGATGCAGATGGCAACGAGACCGGCATGTTCGAGGTGCCAGCGGGCGGCAGGCGCTATCGCGCTCTCGAGCTCCTGGTAAAACAGAAGCGGATGTCAAAGACGCAGGCGGTGCCGTGCGTTGTGCGTGAAGGGGGCATCGCCGAGGACGATTCGGTGGCGGAGAACGATGAGCGGGTCGGCCTGCATCCGCTTGATCAGTTTAGGGCCTTCCAGACACTCCGCGATCTCGGCATGAGCGAGGAAGACATTGCCGCGCGTCATTTCGTGAACCCTGCAATCGTCAAGCAGCGCCTGCGCCTGGCGTCGGTCTCGCCAAAGCTGCATGAGGTCTATGCCGAAGACGGCATGACCCTCGAGCAGCTCATGGCGTTCTCGGTCACGGCCGATCACGCCCGCCAGGAGCAAGTCTGGGAGAATGTCAGCCGCTCCGGTTATGACGAGCCATACCAGATCCGCCGGCTGCTCACGGAGAACACCGTGCGCGGTTCCGATCCCCGGGCCCAATTTGTGGGCCTCGATGCCTATCAGAGCGCGGGTGGCGGCGTTCTGCGGGATCTGTTCGAGCACGACGACGGCGGCTGGCTTCAGGACGTCGTCTTGCTCGACCGCCTCGTAACCGAGAAGCTCAAGGCCGAAGCTGAGACGATTGCTGCCGAAGGCTGGAAGTGGATCTCGGTCGCCGTAGATTTCCCCTACGGTCACACTCAAGGCCTACGACAAATCGAAGGCAAGCCCGTCGATCTCTCGCCTGAGGAGCAGGCCACCATCGATGCGCTGAACGCCGAGCAAGCCAAGCTGGAAGTCGACTACCGGGATGCCGACGAGTTGCCCGACGAGGTCGATCAGCGTCTCGGCGAAATCGAGTCGGCCCTGGCTGCATTCGAAGACCGGCCGATGCTTTACGAACCGGCGGAGATCGCCCGAGCTGGTGTCTTCATCAGCATCGACTCCGAAGGACGCCTCGCCGTGGACCGGGGTTACGTCCGGCCGGAGGACGAGGTGCCGGCAACTGATCCTGATGTCGGGCAGGGCGCCGATGCGTCGTCGACCGAAGGTCTTGAAGTGGGCCCTTCCGTCCAGCGCACGGTCATCGCGGTCGCAGGCGGCGCTGCTGATGCCGAGGAGGATGATGAGGACGCGACCAAACCTTTGCCGGATCGTCTCATCATCGAGTTGACGGCGCATCGTACACTGACATTGCGTGATGCGTTGGCGGGAAATCCAGCGGTCGCGTTCCAGGCAGTTCTGCATAACTTCGTGCTGACGGCCTTTTACCGGTTCGCATCGTCCGGGAGCTGTCTTGAGATCAGCCTTCGCACGCCGAACTTTCCCGCCCAAGCTCCGGGGCTGAGGGAAAGCGTCTCGGCCAAAGCAGTCGAGGCGCGACATGAGGTCTGGAAGGCACGGTTGCCAAAGAGCGAGAACGATCTCTGGGATGCGCTGACGGCTCTCGATGGTGGTGCACAGGCGTCGCTGTTCGCCCACTGTGCGTCGTTTGCGGTCAACGCCGTCCATGAGCCAGCCAATCGCTACAATCAGGGTCGCGTCTCCGCCCATGGCGTTCGCACGCGTCTCGACCAGGCCGATGTGCTGGCGCGCGCGGTCGGGCTCGACATGGTGCAGGCCGGCTGGCGACCGACCGTCGACAACTATCTCGGCCGGGTTACCAAGCCGCGTATTCTGGATGCCGTGCGGCAGGCCAAGGGCGAGTCGTCGGCGCAACTGATCGACCATCTGAAGAAGGCCGACATGGCCAAGGAGGCTGAACGACTTCTGGATGGCTCGGGTTGGTTGCCGGAGCCGTTGCGTCTCCTCGATCCCGATGCGGCGTCAGAGCAGGAGAGCGAGGCGGGCCGGCTGCCCGAATTCCTCGCCGACGAGGAGGATCAGGAGACCGCCGCCGACGAAGATCCGCAACATCTCGACGCGGCTGAGTGATCATCACAGAGC
>JAEWCE010000372.1 GCA_023390785.1 Pseudomonadota bacterium | reverse complement strand
TAATAAAACCAACCGCCGGCGGCGATCACGACCGCCGCAACTACACTGGCCAGCATCAGGCCCAACGCATTACGCATCGCTACTCTTTCCAATTACGCAACCAAACCTGCGGAATTTCCCGCGCGACACGCCATTAATGCGAAGTAACAGTTAACGTGACACCAACGCGACGGCGGTTGTGCAGGAATTTCAGGGCGGTGCGCCAACGTGACCGAGGTCACAGTCGAGGTGGGCCGCGTGACGGTCATCACGGTGGAAACTGTTTTGCCGGAGCATCGTCGTTCCCATCAACAACGGGCCCGCTCTGCGCGGTGCCAATGGGAGCTTCAAATGACCAAGTCTTCGAGCACCAAGTCCTTCTCTGCCAGTCTCCGCGACGCCAGCCTGGCGCTGGGCATTGCCGCCATCGTCTCGATCGCTTCGACGAGCTCGAGCTTCGCCTTCTCGGCCGAGGCGCAGCAGATGTGCACTGGCGATGCCTTCCGCCTGTGCTCGTCGGAAATCCCCAACATCCCGAAGATCACGGCCTGCATGATCAAGCATCGTTCGGACCTGAGCGCCGGCTGCCGCGCGGTGATGGACAAGAACCTCGCCAAGGGCGCCTCGCGCAAGGTCGCTGACGCCCAGGACAGCCAGTAACAACGACAGCCAGTAACGACGCGCGACGACAACGATCCTCGCAGCGGTCAGCTCCCCCTCGCAATGGACCCCGGCGTCATGCCGGGGCTCCGCGGCGGCACTCTTCCGCCCGGCAATAAAGCCGTTGCAGGTGCGGGATCGTCGCACTAGCTTCCCCCGCACATCTTTCCGGGTAAGAGGCATTACGCGATGACCAGATTTCTTTTCATCATTCCTTTGCTCCTGTGCGCCTCGGTCGCATCCGCGCAGCAGCAGCCCGGCCACGATGCCTGCGCGCGCGACGTCACCCGCTTCTGCCGCGCGGTGATGAACAACGGCGACGGCGCCGTGCTCGCTTGCCTGAAGCAGAATCGAACGCGGCTGAGCAAAGGCTGCGACAAGGTGCTGACCGATCACGGGCAGTAGCAGCACTTGTAGCCCGCATGGAGCGCAGCGAATCCGGGAAAGTGGGGCGACGGACAGACTGCCCCGGAGCGCGCTTCGCTCCATCCGGGCTACCGACCGACAAAACCTACGTGCTGCTCCCCGCCGCCGTCGCCACCACCGGCAGCACCTCGCCGCTGGCGCGATCCGGCGTCTCTTCCTGCCAGCGCACCGAGCCGAACGGCCGCTCCAGCATGCGGCGGATCCGCACCGGCTCGGGGCCGACGTGGAAACCGATCGCCTGCTGATGCAGCGCGCGTTCCGACTGGGTCGAGCGGTTGCGCTGGCGTAAGTAGTCGAACCAGGTTGGGCAGTGGTAGCGCTCCGTCCACAATTCAGGGTCGGCGATGTCGCGGGCGATCGACCAGCCATAGGCGCCGTTGCGCTGGCGTGAGAGCTGCACGTCCTGCATCACGTTGTGGAACGCGCGCGCGTTCTCCTGCGCGACGCGATATTCGATCTCGACCACGAGCGGCCCGCTGCGGCCTGTCAGCGACAGCTTCACCTCGGGATCGGCCAGCATGTCCGCATCCTCGTTGCGGGCGCCGACACGCGGCATCGTGAGCCAGATGCCGAGCAGCGGCGAGATCAGCATCAGGCCGGCTGCGGTCAGCAGCGCGACCTCGACACCGGCGTAGTCGGTGAGATGGCCCCAGCCCCAGGCGCCGATCGCGATGCCGCCGGCGATCGCGGCCTGGAACGCAGCGAGCGAGCGGCCGGCGACCCAGCGCGGCGCCGAGAGCTGCACGCCGATGTTGAACAGCGCAATCGCGGCCATCCAGACCGCGCCGGCCAGCACCAGCGCTGCTGCCGTCAGCACCGGCTCCGTGCTCAGGGCCAGCGCGGCCATCGCGAACGCCATCGAGATGGTGCAGGCACGGATCGCAGCCTCGCCGCTCATGCGCTTGCGCAGTTCGTGGATGTTCAGCGCGCCGATCACGGCGCCCATGCCGAAGGCGCCGAGCATGATGCCGTAGGTCTGCGCACCGCCGTGCAGCAGGTCGCGCGCGACCAGCGGCATCAGCGCCATGATGGCGCCGCCAATCAGGCCCATCACCAGCGTGCGCAACAGCACGATCTTGATCGGCGGCGAATTGGTGATGTAGCGGAAGCCCGAGACCATGGCGCGATTGAGCTTTTCCCGCGGCAGCCGTGAAGGCTCGACCGAGCGGCGCCAAAGCAGCAGCACCACCAGCAGCGGAAGATAGAGGATCGCGTTGCAGGCGAACGCGGCCACCGCGCCAAGCGCGGCGACGATGACGCCGCCGACCGCGGGACCGAAGCTTCGCGCGATATTGTAGCTGATGCCGTTCAACGCGACGGCCGAAGGCAGCGCGTCGGGCGGCACCTGTTCGTTGACCGAAGACTGCCACGCCGGGCCGAACAACGCGTTGCCGCTGCCGACCACGAAGCAGAAAGCCAGCAATGTTTCCGGGGTGATGAGATTGAATCCGGCCAGCACGGTGAGCGCGCTGGCGCCGACCAACGCGATCGACAATGAGATCAGCGCAACGATGCGGCGGTCATACATGTCGGCGATGGCGCCGGCCGGCATCGAGATCAGCATGATGGGCAGCATCAGGGCGGTCTGCACCAGCGCCACCTGGTCGGCCGATGCCGACATCTGTGTCATCGCCCAGGCTGCGCCGACGCCCTGAATCAGCAGGCCGAGATTGGAGAGCAGGCTGGCGAGCCAGATGCGCCGGAACACGGTGTAGCGCAGCGGCGCGGTGATGCCGTCGGCGGCCATCTTCTGACGGTTTGGCTGCTCGGTCATATCCCCTTCCATATGGGCTGGCAGAAGCGGTCTTGGGCGATCTTAGGCAATTCCGGCAAATTCTTTGATGCCTGCGAAAGTCCTTCGCTGTCCAGTGGTTAGGCCGCTATAAGCGGTGCAAAGAGACGGTTTGCCGGGGAGGAACAGATGAAGCTGTCGCGACGGATGATCTTGCTGGGGGCCGGCAGCTTGCCCTTCGCAAGTGCGAGCTTGCGGACGGGCGCAATCGCCCAGACCATTGCTGCCACGCCGGGCAACGAGGTGCCGCCGATCCTGTTCGTGCACGGCAATGGCGACTATGACGCGCTCTGGATGACGACCTTGTGGCGGATGGAATCCAACGGCGTCGCGCGCGAGCGCATGGCGGCGATCAATTTCACCGATCCGAATGCGCGCACCGACGACAAGGTCGAGCAGGCGAACCGCTCCTCGACCGAGGACCAGCGCCG
>JAEWCE010000355.1 GCA_023390785.1 Pseudomonadota bacterium | reverse complement strand
GCCAACTCCCATCGGCCGTCCGCGCCCCTTGATCGAGTGACCCCATGAGCGACATCGCGATCCCGGCCAAGGCCAACGCTACCCGGCGTCCCGACGAGTCCGATCTCGTCAGGCAGCGCGTCCGCGCCGCCATGTGGTTCCTGCTGCCGATGCTGGCAGCGCTGGCGGTGGTCGCGGCCTGGCCGCTGATGCGGACCATTTGGTTCTCGCTGACCGATGCCTCGCTGACGCACCTGGCGGATGCCAGGTTCGTCTGGTTCAACAATTACCTGCACTGGACCGTGCTGAAGAGCGGCAGGGTCATCTGGTCCGGTGTGCTGGTGGATCCCGCGTGGTGGAACGCGGTGTGGAACACCATCCGCTTCGCCGTGCTGTCGGTCGCGTTCGAGACGGTATTCGGCGTCGTCGTAGCGCTGGTCCTCAACGCCGAATTTCCCGGCCGCGGCATCGTGCGCGCCGCGGTGCTGATCCCCTGGGCCATCCCCACCATCGTTTCGGCCCGCATGTGGGGCTGGATGTTCAACGACCAGTTCGGCATCATCAACGACATGCTGATGCATCTTGGGCTCCTCAGCACCAAGATCGCCTGGACCGCTTCGGCCGACACGGCCTTCTACGCCATCCTCATTGTCGACATCTGGAAGACCACGCCGTTCATGGCGCTGTTGATCCTCGCCGCGCTGCAGATGATCCCGCGCGACATCTACGAGGCGGCGGCGATCGACGGTGTGCATCCGGTCAAGACGTTCTTCCGCGTGACGCTGCCGCTGATCCGGCCGGCGCTGATGGTGGCGGTGATTTTCCGACTGCTCGATGCCATGCGCATCTTCGACCTCGTCTACGTGCTGACGCCCAATTCGGCACAGACCAAGACGATGTCGGTGATCAGCCGCGAGAACCTGATCGACTTCGACAAATTCGCCTATGGCTCGGCGGAATCGACGCTGCTGTTCCTGATCATCGCGGTGATGACCATCCTCTATATCTGGATCGGGCAGGTGCGCTTCGACGGAGGCACGCGATGAGCACCGCCGATCCCGTGCAGCACGTCAGCTCGTTCGATCTGTGGAAGTTCGTCAAGAAGACGGCCTTCTACCTGCTGGTACTGTTCATCGTCGTGGTGATGGTGTTCCCCTTCTACTACGCCATCCTGACGAGCTTCAAATCTGGCACCAACCTGTTCATCGTCACCTACTGGCCGCACGAGCTCAATTTCGCCAATTATCTCAACGTGCTGCAGAGCGCGGCATTCCTGCAGAACTTCGCCAATTCGATCATCGTTGCGACGCTGACGGTACTGCTGTCGCTGCTGCTCGCCGTGACCGCTTCTTATGCGTTGAGCCGGGTGAACTTCCGCGGCCGCGGTGTGCTGCTGATGACCATCCTGGCGGTCTCGATGTTCCCGCAGATCGCCGTGCTGGCCGGCCTGTTCGAGTTGATCCGCTTTTACAATCTGTTCAACACGCTGTGGGCGCTGATCTTTTCCTACACGATCTTCTCGCTGCCGTTCACCGTGTGGGTGTTGACCACCTTCATGCGCGACCTGCCGGTTGAGATCGAGGAGGCGGCGATCGTCGATGGCGCCACGCCCTGGATCATCATCTGGCGCGTGTTCCTGCCGTTGTTGTGGCCGGCGATGGTCACGACCGGGCTTCTCGCCTTCATCGCCGCGTGGAACGAATACCTGTTCGCGCTCACCTTCACCTCCAGCAATGCGGCGCGCACCGTGCCGGTGGCGATCGCCCTGTTCTCGGGCAATTCTGAACACGAGATCCCGTGGGGCACGATCATGGCCGCCTCGGTGCTGGTCACGGCACCGCTCGTGGTGCTGGTGCTGATCTTCCAGCGCAAAATCATCTCCGGCCTCACCGCCGGCGGCGTCAAAGGGTAGTTTTCATGGCCGAGCTGCAGCTCAGGAACATCCAGAAATCGTTCGGCAGCGTCGACGTCATCAAGGGCGTCGACCTGACCATCAACTCCGGCGAGTTCATGGTGTTCGTCGGCCCCTCGGGCTGTGGCAAGTCCACGCTGCTGCGGCTGATCGCGGGTCTCGAAACGATCACCGGCGGCACGCTCTCTTTCGATGGGCAGATCGTCAACAACCTGGCGCCGTCGAAGCGGGGTATTGCGATGGTGTTCCAGTCATACGCGCTCTATCCGCATATGACCGTGTTCGACAACATGGCGTTCGGCATGCAGCTTGCCCATGCCGGCAAGGAGCAGATCAAGGAGCGGGTCGAGAAGGCGGCCGAACTCCTGCAGATCACGCCCTACCTCAAGCGGCTTCCCAAGCAGCTTTCAGGCGGCCAGCGGCAGCGCGTCGCGATCGGTCGTGCCATCGTGCGCGATCCGAAGGTGTTCCTGTTCGACGAGCCGCTGAGCAACCTCGATGCGGCGCTGCGCGTCGCGACGCGGCTCGAGATCGCCAAGCTGCACCATTCGATGAACGGCGCGACCATGATCTATGTCACGCACGACCAGGTGGAGGCGATGACGCTGGCCGACCGCATCTGTGTGTTGCGTGACGGGATCATCGAGCAGGTCGGAACGCCCGTCGAGCTCTACGAGCAGCCGCAGTCCATTTTCGTCGCCGGATTCATCGGCTCGCCGAAGATGAATTTCCTGACCGGTCGGTTCGCCGAGCCGTACGGCGCCAAAACCATCGGTGTCAGGTCCGAGCATATCCAGATCGGACCGGGGGAGGGCGCCTGGACCGGTAAGGTGATCCACTCGGAGAACCTTGGCTCGGACTCCTATGTCTATGCCGATATGGGCTCCGACGAACCGATCGTGGTGCGTGAGGATGGCACCCGGAAGCACCAGCCGGGCGAGCCGATATCGATCCGGCCGGTGCCGGGCCAGGTGCATCGGTTCGACGCCGAGGGCAAGCCGCTTGGACGCCAATAGGTCGCACGCAATGAACACCCCCTGACATATTGCGTTTCACCGTGTGGCGGTGCACTGAGGCGCCGCCGCCGCTTCGAAAACGTTTTTGGCCGCGCGGGCCCAGCCCCGGAATTCCGGCCGTCCAAAGGAGACCATCATGCCCATCCGAGCCACAGTTTGGGGCGAGAACGTCCACGAGCAGAAGAACAAGGCGGTTGCCGAGAACTATCCCAAAGGGATGCACGGCCAGATCGCGGCACTCCTCAACGAAGACCAGAACATCCAGGCGACGACGGTCACCCTGCAGGACCCCGAGCACGGCATGACCGAGGCCAGGCTCGACGAGACCGATGTGCTGCTGTGGTGGGGCCACGCGGCGCACGACAAGGTCGACGATGCGATCGTCGAGCGCGTCGTCCAGCGCGTGTGGGGCGGCATGGGGCTGATCGTGTTGCACTCGGGGCATTTCTCGAAGGTTTTCAAGCGTCTGATGGGCGCGCCGTGTGCGCTGCACTGGCGCGAGGCAGGCGAGCGTGAGCGACTCTGGGTGGTCAATCCGGGTCACCCGATCGCCAAGGGACTGCCGCGCTATTTCGAGCTCGAGAACGAAGAAATGTATGGCGAGCCGTTCTCCGTGCCGGAGCCGCTGGAGACGGTGTTCGTCTCCTGGTTCCAGGGCGGTGAGGTGATCCGCTCGGGCCTTACCTATCGCCGCGGTGCCGGCAACATCTTCTATTTCCGCCCCGGTCACGAGACCTATCCGACCTACCACGACAAGACGGTCGGGCAGGTGCTGCGCAACGCGGTGAACTGGGCCTATAACGCCGAGCGGCACGCTGAGCTGCTCGAAGCGCCGAATACGCCCGTCGACAAGGCGATCGAGCACATCGTCGAGCGCGGCGCCAAGCTCACCCACCATCCCAAGGCCTGAGGCACCAGATGCGTTTGCTCATTCTTGGCACCGGCGGCATGGCGAAGAACCATGCCAGGCACTTTGCGGCGATCGACGGAGTGACCGTCGTCGGCGGCGTCGACGTCGATCCGGTGCGGCTCGAGGCATTCAAGACCGCGCACAACATCGAGCACGGCTTCGCCTCGCTCGATGCGGCGCTGGCGTGGGGCGAATTCGACGCGGTCGCCAACGTCACCCCTGACTCGATCCACCATCCGACGTCCATCGCGGCGTTGCTGGCCGGCAAGCACGTGTTTTGCGAGAAGCCGCTGGCGACCGACGCCAACAAGGCGTTCGAAATGGTCGAGGTCGCCGAGCAGAGCGGCCTCGTTAACATGGTTAACCTGACCTACCGCAACGTGGCGCAATTGCAGCGCGCCCGCGAGATCGTGACGTCTGGCCAGATCGGCGCGGTCAAGCACGTCGAGGCGAGTTATCTACAGAGTTGGCTGGTCTCCAAGGCCTGGGGCGACTGGCGTACCGAAAGCCAGTGGCTGTGGCGGCTGAGCAAGAAACACGGCTCCAACGGCGTGCTCGGCGATATCGGCGTCCACATTCTCGATTTCGCCTCGTTCGGGTCCGGACTGGACATCGAGCACGTGTTCGCCCGCCTCAAGACCTTCGACAAGGCGCCAGGCAACAAGATCGGGGAGTACGATCTCGACGCCAATGACAGTTTCACCATGGCAGTCGATTTCTCCAACGGCGCGCTCGGCGTCATCCACGCCACGCGTTGGGCCACCGGCCATTTCAATGAGCTTCGGCTGCGCGTCTATGGCGAGCGCGGCGGCGTTGAGGTGCAGCACCGGCACGACTGGAGCAAGCTGCGCGTATGTCTCGGCGAGGACGTGGAAACCGGGACCTGGACCGAGATGGAGGTGCCTCCGGTGCCGACCAATTACGAGCGCTTCGCCGGTGCCGTTCGGGCCGGCAAGACCCAGCAGCCCGACTTCCGGCACGCGGCCGAACTCCAGAAGGTGCTCGATCTCGCCATGGCGTCGGACACCGAGCACAAGGAACTCGCCACGCACTGATCTTGCACGAGGGCCGGGGGCTTCCCATGTTTCTGCCGCAATCGGAGGCAGCTCATGGACATTCTCTGGGCCATCATCGTGGGGTTCTTTGCCGGAATCATTGCCAAGCTGGTGACGCCGGGCGGGCCCAATCCGCGCGGCTTCATCCTGACCACGGTGCTGGGCATCGTCGGCGCCGTGGTGGCCACGTTCCTCGGGCAGGCCATCCACCTCTATGGGCCTGGCGACAGCGCCAATTTCCTTGCCCAGATCATCGGCGCGATCATCGTGCTGCTGATCTGGCGGCAGGTGGTGCGCGCACGCTGAGACCGGCTGACAGCCGCACGCGGATTTGCTATTTCGCCTCGGGGGCAGAGCTGTTTTCGGGGGCGCCATGGTCAAAGGCACGGCCAGGTTCGATCGTAAGTCGTGGGCGCTGAACGGCGCCAACACGTGGTACTACAACCGCCGCATCTGGGTTCTGTCCCGTGAGCTCGCCAAGGCGATCCCGGGGCAGGGCAGCGTTCTCGACATCGGCTGTGGCGACGGGCAACTGGCCCTGGCGCTGATGCGGCTCAGGCCCGACCTCAAGGTCGAAGGGGTCGACGTGGTGGCGCGTCCCAAGACGCTGGTGCCGGTGTCGCAATATGACGGCACCCGCCTGCCGTTCCCCGACAAGAGCTTCGACTACGTCACGATCGTCGATGTCCTGCATCATACCGACGACGCCACGGTCGTGCTTTCGGAAGCCTCGCGGCTGGCGCGCAGCGGGGTGGTCATCAAGGATCATCTGCGGGAAGGCTGGCTGGCGCAGGCGACCCTGGCCTTCATGGATTGGTGCGGCAACTTCGGCGATGGTGTACCGCTGCCGTACAATTTCCTGTCGCGTGCCGAATGGCAGGGGGCGTTCTTCAAGTCGAAGCTGCAGTCGCTGATGACCAAGGAAAAACTCGACATCTACCTGCCGCCTGCGCGCTGGCTGTTCGACCGGCAGCTGCATTTCGTATCGTTTCTCGAGCCCAGAACGGCCTGAAGCATCGTCTTCCACCGATGATTTTGGGGTGGCGTCGCCAGTCGATTTGAGTAAGCTCCCGGGCGTTTTCTTGGGAGTTGCGAATGCGAACTGCATTGATCGTCTGGGGCGGGTGGAACGGGCATGACCCGGAGGAGTGCGCGGCGATTTATCGGCGCTGGCTGCACGAAGACGGGTTTTCGGTGCGCGTCGAAACCGACACGGCCGTCTTCGGCGATCCATCGATCCACGATCTCTCGCTGATTGTGCCGATCTTCACCATGTCCAAGATCGAGCGCGAGCACGCGCAGAATTTCGCCAAGGCGGTGGAGGGCGGCGTCGGCGTCGGCGGCCATCATGGCGGCATGAGCGATGCATTCCGCGACTCCGTCGACTACCAGTTCGTGATCGGTGGCCAGTGGGTTGCCCATCCGGGCAACATCATCGACTATACGGTCGACGTGGCACGGCCCGACGATCCGATCATGCAGGGTTTGCCGGCGTCCTTTCCTTATCACTCCGAGCAGTACTACATGCACATGGACCCGGCGGTGGAGGTCCTCGCCACCACTACCTTCTCGGGCGAGCATGCGGCGTGGACCAAGGGGGTGGTGATGCCGGTAGCCTGGAAGCATCGCTACGGCGCCGGCAAGGTGTTCCACTGCACGCTCGGCCATCGGGCCTCGGAATTCGAGGTCAAGGAGATGGCCACCATCGTGCGACGCGGTATCAACTGGGCGGCGCGCGACTAGTCGTTCAGGCCGCTTCACGCGTTGTTCACGGGGCTTTTGGCCGGCGTGACTTGAAACTCGGCGCAAAACGGTGCCGTTTCTCCCCTCAAGCTGCGTATAATACGCCACGAGGGCGAGATGGTTGTCATGGAGCAGGGTGCGTCGGGGTTTGCCCCCGGCGCCCGTAACGCCACCGTAGGCTTGAGTATCCTCGGCGCGCTGTTCGGGGCGGCAATTGTGGCCCTGCTGGTCATTACGCCGGCGCTTGTAGCCACCTGGGGCGTCGACCGGGCCGTCGATGCGGTAACCCTGTCGCTGCTGGCCGCGGGCGTCGCGTTCATGCTGCTGGGCGGCATGGTTGCCCTGCCGAGGCTGGGGCTTGGTGGCGCGATCGGGCTGATCGGCGTTCTGTTCTGGCTGTGCGGCTGCATCAGTTTCAAAAGCTTCGGCTGGGTGCTGGGGACGCCGCTGCTGCTGGGCTTCCTCGGCGCCTTCACCGGCGTCGTGAGCCATGATCGGCAGGCGGCCCAACACGACGCCACGCTGGTCTACCGCCAGAGCGGGCTGACGCGACTGACGCATTGGGTCTGGGCGGTGGCGATGTTCTTCCTGCTCCTCTCCGGCCTGCAGATCTTCAACGCCCGCCCCAATCTCTATATCGGTCAGCAATCCGGCTTCGGCTTCGAGAATTCGATCCTCGACATCTACGCGGTCAACGGTCCCAATGGCCCGGCGGGACAGACCAAGCTCTTCGGCCACATTTTCGATACCACCGGCGTACTCGGTATGAGCGGCCCAGCCGATCGCCCCGCGTTCACCGCGTTCCCCGGCTGGGCGACGATACCGTCGTATCGCGACCTCGCAACAGGCCGGGTCGTGCACTTCTTTTTCGCCTGGGTGCTGGTGGGAACGCTGGCGATCTGGCTGATCAACGCGCTGGCCACGGGGCATCTGTGGCGCGACATCGTCCTCAAGCCGCGCGACCTGCTGGGGCTGCCGCGGGACGTCCTCGATCATATGCGGCTGCGTTTCGTCCACGGTCGCAGCTACACGCCGTTGCAGAAGCTCGCCTATTTCACCGTGTTCGTGATTGCCTTTCCGCTGATCATTGCCACCGGCCTGACCATGTCGCCGAATTTCGACACGACGCTGCCATGGCTGGTCGACCTGTTCGGCGGCCGGCAGACGGCGCGCACGATTCACTTCTTCACCATGCTGGCCTTCGTGCTGTTCTTCGTGGTGCACATCCTGATGGTGGTGCTCGCCAATCCGATCAACGAGCTGCGCTCGATGATCACCGGATACTACCGGACCAACGCCCCTGACCGCGAAGGGGAGGGACACTGAGATGAGCAAGCTGATCGTGTCGCGCCGCCGCTTCCTCACCGGCTCGGCGCTGGGTGTCTCGAGCCTCGTGCTCGCCGGCTGCGACCAGTTCGATTTTCTCGGGCAGACAGACAACCAGGTTCGCAACGCGCTCGAACGCGCCAACAGCCTCACCTACCACGCGCAACGACTGCTGGGCGGCGAGCAGGCGCTGGCGCGGACGTTTTCGGAGAGTGAGATCCGCCAGCCGCAGCGGCCGAATGGTTCGACCGATCCCAACAGCGCCGAATATCTCGCGCTCAAGGCCAACGATTTCGCCGATTACAAATTCCGCGTAACGGGCCTGGTCGAAAACGAGCTGACCTTCTCCCTCGCGGACCTGCGCAACATGCCCGCACAGAGCCAGATCACCCGGCACGACTGCGTCGAGGGCTGGAGCTGCATAGCCAAATGGACCGGGACACGGCTCGGCCCGATCCTCGACCAGGCGAAGCCCAAGCCGGCGGCGCGCTTTGTCGTCTACCACTGCTACGACTCCATGGGCGGCGGGCTGAGCGGGCCGGAGGCGTACTACGAGACATCCGACCTCATCGATGCCACCCATCCGCAGACCATCCTCGCCTATGGGCTCAACAACGCCACGCTGCCGGTCAGCAATGGTGCGCCGATCCGGGTGCGGATCGAACGCGCGCTGGGCTACAAGCAGGCCAAGTACGTCCACACCGTGGAACTGGTCGACAGCTTCGCCAAGTTTGGCGCCGGGCAGGGTGGCTATTGGGAAGATCACGGTTACGACTGGTACGGCGGCATCTGAACGGCTGGCTCGTTAACCTTTTATTTACTTTGTCGGCACCGACGGACGCCCGTCTGCTAACCTGTCCGAAATGGGACTGGCGGGGGTCGACATGCATACGACGTGGAAGAAGCTGGCCGCGAGCATCGCGCTGGTGGGGGCTCTGGCCGTGCCGGCGGTAGTGCTGGCGCAGGGCATGCCGACACTGACGCTCAACGCCAAGGAAGGTGCATTCACCGGCACCTGGGTCTACCGAAGCTTCGGCCTGAGCGCCAACCCGAAGGAGACGCTCGCCAAGCTGGCGCTCGGGCTCAATGAACTGTCGCTGGTGGAGCAGGGCGGCAGGATCGCCGGCAAGCGCACCGGGCAGGGCGTGAGCTACGATCTCGTCGGCAACTCGTTCTACGCTGCCAAGCAAGGTGCATCGCTGCGCCTGCATGGCACGGCGACCATCGGTGGCAAGGCCTACAATTACGATTATTTTGGCTATCTGATGCCGTCCTGGGGCGTCGGGGGCAACGAGCCGGACACCATTGTCGGCACGGTGCTGAGGTCGGACCCGGCGAACCCGTCCAACGCCCCGCTGATTGCCTCGTTTGCAGCGACACGCGAGGCCACCAAGTAGAACGCTGTTAGCGATCTCGATACCACGTAGTAAGGCGATGCGCGCGGCGACGACCCGGATCTGTTAGGACAGGCTCGCCAGAAGGTGTGCGATGTCGCAGTTGCAGATGTTGTTGCGCAGGAGACGAAGGCTGCTGACCCGGCTGGCAGCATTGCTGGTGCTCGGCCTCGGCGGATTGCTGGTTGTGCTGCCACGTGCCGACGCGCATGGTGTGCTGCAGGCGCGAACCGGATCGGCCACCACTCCCGTTGCGAGCCTGTTGTCACCCGCTCGCCTTTCCGGTCGGAGTTTCAGCCGCTTCTACGAACGGCCGACGGTGGCGGCCGCCGGTTTCTGAACGACAGCTAAACGCCCGGCTCGGGGAACGTTCAACGCGGACGCCGCATTGTGCCGCCATCAGGTGCTGGGGAGCGAGATATGCTCAAGCTGTCGTTGATCTTGATGTTCGCGCTGTCGCTGGCGACCCTGAGCTTCGCCGCCTCCGCAATTCCTTCGCCAGATACCGTCGACGTGCAGGTCGCCGACACCGGCTTTTGAGAAACGCCCGCGCGACGATGACGCCCCTGCAACTCCTGATCTTGTTGGCAGCGGTGCTGCTTGTGGTGGCGCTGGGCGCGGCCAGCATCCTTATTTGACGCCGGCTCCGGCACCCACCGGATGCACCGGTTCTGCCGCCCCGACGAGCGCTGCAACGGCGCGATCGGTGATGTCGTCCGCGTCTGCCTTCGAGAGGGCATCGGCCGCGTAGCCGACATGGAGGTCGATGCCGCCACCCTGCTCGGTGGTGACTATGAATAGGGATGGCCCAAACATATCGATCGACACCGATTCGCTGACCCCCTCGAGGCGGAAGGCGCCATACTCGCCACGGAAGTTGCTTTCTCCCGCCGTGGTGATGGCGATGCCGTCAATACGCCGTCGATGCGTTATGGTTGGGATGGTTTCGTGCTTGTAGACATCCCAGGTGGCGAGTTTCATCACCGAGGCCGATTCCTGGTCCCGGGCAATGGCCGAAATCAGCTTGAACGACAGATCCCTCGCCATGGCCCAGAAATCGTCCTTGAGGTCGTGGTGGGTGCGAAGGATATCGATGTAGCAGCCGAAGGCCGTGACCGGCAGGGCCGGCTTCATCATCCGGCGCAATTCGACGGTGGACAGCACCGTCATCTCGTCCATGCCGAATTTCTCGCGCGTGGCTGCGAGGAATGCTGCTCCGATGGCGCCGTGCATGGTGGTGCGGTGGGCCCTGACCGCCGCGCGGATGGCCTCGCCGACATTGGCGCCGATCTGCCGCGATACCGACCGGCTGGCGCGTTCGGGGTTCGGTACTTCGGTCTTGGGAAAGCGCACGGCTGGAACGTAGGGTTTCTTGCCGCTATCGGGCTTTTTCGGAAGGCCGCTCTCGAGTGACGGTGGCAAACCCAGTTGCACAGGCGGCAGGGCCTCCATCGCGGCAGGATCGGCCAGGTAGCGGAACAATTCGTCGTTGAGCATCATGCCGGCCTGCGCATCGGCGATGCAATGATCCATAGTGGAGACCAGATGACTGATTTCGGCGCCCTCATGGGTGCGGACCAGGACCACGCGGATGCGCGGCAGCTTCGCCTTGTCGACCGGGATTGGGGTCCGGTTCTCCTCGGCCAACACGTCCCGCCAGGCCTCGGGATTGGGATCGGTCACGACGCGGACGGGAATCCGGGCAGTACCGCGAGTGTCGAACCAGGGCACTGGATAGACGAAGGGGGGCACGGACCGGTAGGCCATGCCCTGGTAGCGAATATGGGAATTGAGGATCGGATGCCGCTTCTGCAGCCAGTCGAAGGCCCTTTGCAGCAGTTCCGGCGTCAGCGGCCCGCGCACCTGCATGGCACCCGAGGCGACCAGTCCGCCGAGCATGTGCAGGTAGTGGAAGATCCGTTCCTGCTCGCCAACGGGCCGGGTTTCGACGAGATTTTCGACTGAAAGCGCCATTTATCCTGCCTGTTCCAACCAAGGAGCATTCCCGCCCGCTGCGAGGTTGGCTAGTATAAAGCTGTATTTGCCTGTGGGAGTTGAACGATGAACGAGGTCGAACAGTCAATCCTCGACCATATCCGGGGCGTGGCGGCCGCATCACAGCTGAAGGTCGAACGCGACACCGGGCTGCTGGAGACCGGGCTGCTCGATTCGATCAATCTCGTCGGGCTGATCCAATTCCTCGAAGAACGCTTCGCCATCCGCATTCCTGACAGCGATATCGGCGCCGACCTGTTCGAATCGCCGGCAACGCTGATTTCGTATGTCGAACGGCGGCTCGGCCGGAGTGCGAACCCGGCCGCCAGCGCGGTCACGGCCTAAACTGCTTCCATCAGTTTGCCGCGCAGAATTTTTCCGGTGGCACTCTTCGGAATCTCGTCGCGGAATTCGACGACAGACGGCACTTTTTGTGACGCCAGCCGCTCGCGGCAATAGCGGATCAGCACATCGGGGGTTTCCTCGGCGGCGCGGACGATCACGGCCTTGAGCCGCTGTTCGCCGGTGCGGGCATCGGGAATGCCCACGACAACGGCCTCGGCAACGGCGGGGTGGGTACCGAGCACCTCCTCGATCTCGAACGGGTCGACCTTGTGGCCGGCCACTTCGATGATCAGCTTACTGCGTCCCTTAATGGTGACGTAGCCCTCTTTCGACTGGATGCCGAGGTCGCCGGTGTAGAACTTGCCATTGCGCAACGTGCGGGCGTTGACTTCGGGCGCGTCGAGATAGCCCTTGGTGATGGCCGGCGAACTGACGACGATCTCGCCGCATTCCGGCCCGAACGGATTTTCGACCGGCTCGATCTCGAGGGTAAGGCGGGGGGCCGGGGCGCCGACCGAATCCCAGGGAATCCCGGGATCGTCGCCCTCGTTTATCGCGATGCTGAGGCATTCGGTGGAGCCGTAAGCCTGAGCGAGCCTGATGCCGAAGCGGTCGAGGAAGCGGTCGTAGGTCTCCTTGCGGAGCGCCACGCCCGCCGACTGGGCCAGGCGCAGGCGTGTGAAGTCCACGTCGTCCTTGAGGCCGGCCAGGGCGTCGAACATGAACGGCACACCCATAAGGATAGTGATGCCACCCTGCTCGATGGCGCGCGCGAAGCGCCCCTTCGACAGCATGAAGGGCTGCGGATCGTGCCAATAGAGAGTGGAGGCCCCGCTCGCGGCGACCTGGGTCGCACTCAAAAAGCCCATCGCATGGCTTCCCGGCATCATATTGATCATGGTGTCGTCGGGGCGGTGGCGGCCGCGTTCGATAGCCCCCTGCATGTCGATGTCCAATTCGCCGTGCGTGTGCGGCACGACCTTGGGGATGCCGGTGGAACCGGAGGAGAACATGTAAAGCGCCGCATCGTCGGGCCCAAGCCTGGGCAGGTTGCCGATGGAATAGCGCTCCAGCGCGGCGACAGAATTGTCGTCCGTGCCACCGGCCAGAAAGAGCGGAAGATCTTTCGGTCCTGCGAGGTCGGCAGTCAGGGTTTCGGCGACCTCGGCATAGGGCAGGGAGGCGATGACGGCCGCGACATGCGCCTTACGCGCCGTCGCCGCCAGCTCCTGCCGCGGCGCCTGGGCATTGAGCGGCACCACCACCGCGCCGGCGGCGAAAATTGCGTAGGCCAAGGTCAGCAATTCGGGTCCGTTGACCATCAGCAGCCCTACGGGGGTGCCCTTCGCTATGCCGCGAACGATTAGGCCGCTAGCGATGTGGGCCGAGCGGTCAACGACCTTGCGATAGGGGACGAACCCTTCGCCCTGACGCAGACCGCTCGTCGATGGTGCCCCCTCGGCGGCGGCAACCAGCCTGTCATAGATCATCCGATCCTCCCGTCGTGGCCCCTTATCGGGAAGCTATACTGGCCGATATATGGCGGGCAAGCACCGCGTTCCGGAGGGCTCACCCGGCCTTTTCGCAGCGCAAGAAGACCATGCCGTTGGCGAAGCGCCGGGTTTCGACCAGCCGGTAGCGGCTAGCGGCGCTGGCGCCCAGAAATGGTGTTCCACCGCCGAGTATTGCCGGCACGATGAAGGGCTGGATTTCGTCGACCAGCCCGGCCCCGACCAGGCTGGAGGCTAGGGTGCCGCCCGACACGTTGATCGGGCCGCCCGGCTCCTGCTTCAAGCGGCCGATTTCGGCGACGATGTGCCCATCGAACAGCCTGGCGCCCGCGGCCATGTCCGCCTGGCGCAAGCTGCGCGAGGCAACGAGCTTGTCGGCAGGCTGCCAGATGCGGGCGAAGTCGCGCATGTAATCGGGCGACTCCGCCGGCAGATCGTCGGCCCAATACCGCATGGTCTGCCACATGCGGGTGCCGTAGACGCTGAGACTGGCTTCTTGCTGCTGCTGGTTGGCGAAGCGGTGATATTCCTCGTCGACCGGCACCCAGCCGAGGTTGCCCTCGGGGTCGTTTATGTAGCCATCGAGCGAGACAGCGATCGAATATATCAGACGGCGCAAATCTAATTCCTGCCGAGGGTCAGGCGAGGGGGATGCCCCTTTTGCCCTTGTCGCGCTGGTAGGTGGCCGACAGGTCGCTATAGAGCGCGGTGAGGTCGTCGACACGGCCCACCAGCCGTTCCTTACTGGAGCGATCGAGGCCGGCGATCATCCGGGTGATGTCGTGGCTGGTGAAAAAGGCGTTGTGCCGGTTGTAGTAATCGCGCCCCGGTGCGGGCGCGTCACGGTCGGGGTCGGGGACGGCGTACACCTCGCGCAGGATGCGGATGTCGTGCGGAATATCGAAGGTGTCACGCGTGTCTTCGTACGAGAACAGATAATAGAAATTGTCAAAGCCCGACCACGTGATGCCGCTAAGGCAGAGCGAGCAGGGTTCGTGCGTGGCGAGGAACAGGCAATCCTTAGCTGCCGGGCGGCTGTCTGCCGGCAGCTCGAAGAAGCGCTTGATGGCGTGCATTTCACCGTGCCACAGGGGATTGGCCGTCTCGTTGTTGGTCTCGGCGACGATCAACGACAGGTCGTCCTTGCGCAGGATCGCGCCGCCGAAAATCTTGTCGCCCTCACGGATGCGTGTGGCACTGAGCGGCGCGAGGTCGAACTCGATGACGTCGAGCAGGCGAGAGAGCAGGCGGGGCGTATCCATCAGCGTTCGAACACCATCAGAGGTTGGCCATCGGCGCCGAACAGAGTGAGCCGATCCTTGTCGACCTGCCAAGAGGCAGCGGCGGCGAGCCCGGTCTTGAAGGCGTCCTCCTGCAGGTTGATTGCCTGGCCGCAGGCCTTCAGCGTGGTGGTGATGGTGCCCAGATGCAGCGTCTCTCCGTCGAGTGCGGCGGGGGCGAACCAGGAGTTGCAGCCTCCGGAGCCACCGGCGCGCATATCAGGGCCGATGGTAAGGGTCGGCCGGGTGCGAGCCAGCACTGCGGCATCGCCGATGCTTATTGCAGTCCAGACGCTATCGAGGATGGCCGGCTGCGGGGGTTCGGTCGGCTCGGTGCTGCTGGCGCCGGGTTTCACCACCTGGCCGACCAGATTGGTCACGATGACTACCGGCTGCTCGGGGGTAAGCGGATTGACGCGATAGGGCTGGAAATTGCGGAACAGCAGGCCGCTGTCGACGCCGATCGAGGCAATGAGCGCGTACTCGTGCGTCGGAATGATGATGGCATCGTCGAAATTGAGGGTGAAGCTCAGCGGCACCTGACCGTGGCCGATCGGAGCCTTGATGTCGAGCCGCGGCGGCAGGCTCGGCAGGGTCTGGTCGACGAGCTGAATCTCGAGCGTCGCGGTGTCCGGCAGGGCGATGCGCTCATGGTAGGTGACCTGACCGTTCAGGTCGATCCGGGCCGCCAAGGCCGGCGTGGCGAGAAGCAAGCCGGTAAGTAGAACGGCGATTGAAACGCGCATTTCTCAAAATCCTCCGCAATATGCGGAAGAAGTGTGTGGCGCGAATGTGGAGGACGTAAGACCGTTACGCAGCGAGCACGGTCCAGGGCTCAGGATAGTGATATTCCTCGAGATTATTGCCCTCGCCGCCACGATCGACGCAGAGGAAATCGGCCTCCGGCCCGATCGGGGTGAGGACGCCGTGCCAGGTGTTGATGGCAAGGTTGATGCCCTGGCCCGGGCCGGCGAGGAAGGCGCGGGGCCGGCCGGGCGTGCCGGACTCGTCGGGGGCGACGATCACAAGGAAGGGGCGCCCCGACAGCGGATAGAACGCCTGGCTGCCGAGCGGATGGCGCTCGACCAGAGTGAAGGCGTGGGGCAGTTCCACGCCGCGCGAGTGCAGCAGCGAAATCAGCGAGCGGGCATGCACACCCGCGAGCTCCACCTTGGCGAGGTCGTGGTAACGTTCGCAATTGCCGGCGTTAATGGGATAGTGGTGAGCGCCTGCCTTTTCGATCACTTGGCCGAAGGGGGCAAATTCATCGCGGATGAGCGGCTCTGTCGTGAGTATCTGCATTGCGCGGCCGCTATAACTTCAGCTTGGGGTGGCGGTTGACGTCCTTGTACAGCAGGTAGCGGAAACGCTCGGGACCGGCGTAACAGGCCTGTGGGCAGAAGGCGCGCAGCCACATGAAGTCGCCGGCCTCGACCTCGTGCCAGTCGCGGTTGAGCCGATAGACGGCCTTGCCCTCGAGCACGTAGAGACCGTGCTCCATGACGTGGGTTTCCTCGAACGGGATGACGGCGCCAGGCTCCAGCGTGACGATATTGACGTGCATGTCGTGCGCCAGGTCGTCGGGTTCGACGAAGCGCGTCGTGCCCCAGGTGTCGTTGGTGCCCGGCATCCAGCG
This sequence comes from Pseudomonadota bacterium, assembly GCA_023390785.1. Taxonomy (GTDB): domain Bacteria; phylum Pseudomonadota; class Alphaproteobacteria; order Rhizobiales; family Devosiaceae; genus Devosia_A. The sequence continues at coordinate 25,893 of JAEWCE010000355.1, read as the reverse complement.
GATCGGCACGTCCCGTTCGTTCGCGACGAAGGGCTCGGGGGCATCGATGCCGTCGACGGCCTCGTAGGATTTGCGGATCCAGTGGAAGCGCATCGGCGCCTCACCCTTGTTGGCAAGCGTCCACTTGCAGCCGGGGGGCAGGTAGGCGTAGCCGCCGGCGCGCAGCGTATGCGTCTTGCCGTCGATGCTGAGGTGGGCCTGGCCGGCAACCACGAACAGCACGCCCTCGGCGCCGGCGTCCGGTTCGGGCCTCGTGCTGCCACCGCCGGGCAGCACCTCCACGACGTACTGCGCGAAGGTCTCGGCAAAGCCGCTCAGCGGCCGGGCGATGATCCAGGCGCGGGTGTGGTGCCAATGCGGCAGCGCGCTGGTGACGATGTCGCGCATCACGCCGCGAGGGATCAGTGCATAGGCCCCGGTGAAGATGGCTCGATTGGTGTGAAGCGCCATCTGCGGCGGCAGGCCGGCGTCGGGGCCAGCATAGGTGGTGGAGGCCATGGCTCGAAGGACTGATTGTGACCACCAAGTCTTAGAGCAGAAACGGCGCCCTGCACCAGTGGTTGATCAGCTTTCGAGCTCGCTCCGCAGTGTCGCCAGCCTCTCGGCGGCCAACGCGGCGTAGGAGCCGATCCAGCGATCGGCGATGTCGCGAATGGGCAGGGCGTTGAGATGATTCCAGCGCTCCCGTCCACGGCGCACGGGGACGACCAGGCCCGCCTCTTCCAGAATCTTGAGGTGCTGCATGACGGTGCAGCGATCGAGCTCCGCAAAGCCGGCGCACAACCCGCCCGTGGTCTGCGGATCGTCCTTCAGACGATCGAGGATACGGCGGCGGATGGGCGCCGCCAGCGCCTTGAATACCCGATCCTCACCCGACTCGGTTGACATGTTATATAAATATAACATATGGAGTCCGGCCACAAGTGAGGAGACTGAACATGACGCTCAAGACGACGGTCAGCGGCCGTATCGCCAAGCCGGTGCACGAGGTGTTCGAGGCGGTCGTCGATCCGGCGAAGCTGTCGAAATTCTTCGCCACCGGCGCGGGAACGAAGGGCCGCCTTGAAAGCGGCGCGACGGTGATGTGGGATTTCCACGACTTTCCCGGCGCCTTCCCGGTCAAGGTGATCGAGGTGGTGGCCGACAAGAAGGTCGTTCTGGCCTGGGGGGCCAGCGACGACTCGGCCGAGGGACAAAGCTTCACCCCGCACGACAACACGGTGACGATCGTCTTCGAGGGCCTCGAGGACGGGCGCACGCTGGTGACGATCACTGAAGAGGGCTGGGGTGAGACGCCCAAGGGCATCACGGCGTCGCAGCGCAACACGGAGGGCTGGGCCGGCATGCTCGTGGCCATGAAGGCCTGGCTCGAGCACGGCATCAATGTGCGGCAGGGTCTCTACAAGTAGGTCGAACCGTTCAAGAATGCGTAAGGAATCGCGAGCATGCTGACACCATGAGCATGCCCGCGACCTCCAGCACTGCGCGTCCGATCGCCGAGTTTATCGAGCGGCACGATACGCTGCGCATGATCATGGAATGGCTTGCCGACCGCCTTGCCGACACGCCGGAGGTGGATACGTCCATCGATTGGGAAGACGGCGAAGACCACGACGAGCCGCACGGCCCGGCGACCCTCTAGCGCCGGGGACCGGCTCTATTTCGCCCGCATATCCTCGATGATGTCGTGCGCCAGCGTCGTTTCGGCCTCATGGTTCGGCTCGCGAGCCGTCTCAGCGATCCCTGCCGCCGCCCACGATTGCATCGCGGGCAGGGTGAGAAGTCGCTGAGTGTAGCGCAACGAGCGGTCGGCGACCGGCAGGTTGTACGTCTGGATGCGGAAGGCCACGGGACAGAAGAACGCATCGACCGCGGTGAAGTTCGGCCCGGCCAGGAACGGCCCGCCGAAACGGTCGAGTCCGTCGGCCCAGAGCTGATCGAGCCGGGCAAGGTCGCTTCTCAGGCCCGGGGTGAGCTGGGGCGTGCGGGCGCGAATCCCGACATTCATGCCGCAGTTATTGCGCAGCGCACCGAAGCCGGAATGCATTTCGGCGGCCGCCGCGCGTGCCCAGGAGCGCGCGGCGAAGTCGGCAGGCCATACTTCGGGGTGCGCCTCGCCGACGTGCAACGTGATCGCCAGCGAGTCCCAAACCTTGATGTCACCATCGTCCAGAACCGGGACAAAGCCGGTCGGCGAGAACTTGCTGAACTCGGGGTAGGAGGGGCGATCGGAGGGGAAGAAGTGAAGCCGCTCCTCAAATGGGATGCCCAGGTGCGTGAGCAGCACCCAGGGGCGAAGTGACCAGGAGGAGTAGTTCTTGTTGCCGATGTGCAGCGTGTACATGGAAGGACCTTTCTTGCTCGCGTGGGCGAAGGCGCTCCGCCGGCGCTAAAGCTCAGGCAGCAAAGCGCGCAGGCGCAGCAGAGCGATGCGTTCGATCTGGCCGCACGCGGTGCGGATCTCGCTCATGCGGTCGTTGCCCAGGCGGGTGTGCATGGCGTCGACAATCATCTGCTTGGAATTGTCGCGCACGGCGATGATGAAGGGAAAGCCGAACTTGGCCATGTAGGCGGCGTTGAGTTCCTCGAATTCGGCGCGCTCATGATCGGTGAGCGCGTCGAGGCCGGCGGATGCCTGCTCGGCGGTGGAGGCGGCGGTGAGCCGTTTCGCCTGCGCCAGCTTGCCGGCGAGGTCGGGGTGGGCCTTGATGACGTCCAGGCGCTCTTCGTCCGTGGCCGCCCGGAATTGCGTGCGCAGCGCGAAATGCAGGCCGGTGGCGGTATCGTTGGCCGGCCCGAGTTCGCCGTCGAAGGCGCGCTCTGCGATCCAGGGGGAATGCTCGAAGATCGAGCCGAAATGGCCGACGAACTGCGTACGGTCCATTTCGGACGGCACCAGTTCCGGCGCTTCATACGGGTGGTGCTGGGCCCAGTGCCGGGCGATATCGATGCGGCGGGCGATCCACACCCTGTCCTTGCTCTGCACGTAGTCGAGGAAGCGCTTGAGACCGGCAAAGCGACCCGGCATGCCGACGAGGCGGCAGTGCAGCCCGAGCGACATCATCTTGGGAGCACCGCGCCGGCCTTCCTCGTAGAGCACGTCGAAGCTGTCCTTGAGGAACTGGAAGTACTCCTCGCCATTGTCGAACCCCGGGGCAGTGACGAAGCGCATGTCGTTGGCGGCGAGCGTGTAGGGAATGATGAGCTGGCCGCGGCCCTTGTGCGGAAGCCAATAGGGCAGATCGTCGTCATAGGTGTCGGAGATGTAGTCGAAGCCGCCGATGTCGGAGACAAGATCCACGGTCTGCAGACTCGAGCGGCCGGTGTACCATCCGGTTGGACGCTCGCCGGTGGCCAGCGTGTGCAGGCGGATGGCCTCGAGGATTTGCCGGCGCTCCTCATCGGCGGGCATGTCCTTGTGCTGGACCCATTTGTAGCCATGCGAGGCGATCTCCCAGCCTGCCTCCTGCATGGCGGCCAACTGCTGTGGCGCACGCATCAGGGCGGTGGCGACGCCGTAGACGGTCACGGGGATCTGGCGTTCGGTGAAGTGGCGCCAAAGACGCCAGAAGCCGGCGCGCGCGCCATATTCGTACATCGACTCGACATTGGCGTGGCGCTGGCCGGGCCAGGGGGTGGTGCCGAGTACATCGACGAGAAACGCCTCGGATGCCGCGTCGCCATGCAGGATGTTGTTTTCGCCGCCTTCCTCGTAGTTGAGCACGACCTGGACCGCGACATATGCGCCGCCGGGCCATTTCGGATCGGGCGGGGTGCGGCCATAGCCGAGCATGTTGCGGGGATAGCGCATCGGAAGCCTCCAGAATCGGGGACTTTTATGCGCGGCCGGAACTGGCGAGACAAGCGGCGCAAAAGTGGACCGTTTGGTAAAAATATCGCGCCGCACCCCTTGGAATGTGACAGAATATTTTCAATAGTCGGCCGAACCTGAAAAGAAAGGGACCGGTATGGCCGGGGTTCCGCGGCTCACGACCCACGTCCTCGATACCATGCACGGCAAGCCGGCCTCCGGCATGCGGTTCGATTTGCTGATGCTGCATGGTGACCACAGCCACCACGTGCTGACGTCCAACACCAATGCCGACGGCCGGGCTGACCAGCCGCTCCTCGAGGGTGACGATTTTCACCTCGGCGGCTACGAATTGATCTTTCATGTCGGGCAGTATTTCGAGCGGCTCGGCGTCGAGCTGGAAACGCCGTTTCTCGATCTCGTCCCCGTTCGCTTCATGATGACCCAGATGGCGCACTATCACGTGCCGCTGCTGGTCTCACCCTTCAGCTACTCGACGTATCGGGGAAGCTGATGACCGGCACCACCAACATGCTCCGTTTCATTCTCAACGACGAAGAGATCGCCATCTCCGACATCAAGGCGACCGAGACGCTGCTCGACTATCTGCGGCTGACCAAGCGGTTGAAGGGCAGCAAGGAGGGCTGCGCCGAAGGCGATTGCGGGGCGTGCACGGTACTGGTCGGCCGCCTGCGGGGCGGTGAGCTCAGCTATGATACCGTCAATGCCTGCATCTGTTTCGTCGGTATGCTGCACGGCACGCATGTGGTGACCATCGAGCACCTGTCACCCGTGAGCGGGCCGCTGCACCCGGTGCAGCAAGCGATGGTGGAGTTTCACGGGAGCCAGTGCGGCTTCTGTACGCCGGGTATCGTGATGTCGCTCTACGGATTGTGGATGCAGACGCCGCGGCCGAGCGTCAACGAGATAGAGGTGGCGCTGCAGGGCAATCTCTGCCGTTGCACCGGCTACCAGCCGATCGTCAAGGCCGGGTTGGCGATGAGCAATTACGGCGCCGTAGAGACTGATCCTCTGCTGCTGCACCGGACGCAGATGGTGGCTCGACTTGAGGCGTTGCGCGAGGGCGGCACGGTCGACATCGGCGAGGGCCGGAACCGGCTGATCGTGCCGGCCAGCGTTGACGACCTGGCCGAGATTTATGCTGCAAATCCGGGCGGGACACTGGTGAGCGGAGCGACCGATGTGGGGCTGTGGGTCACCAAGTTCATGCGCGACATCGGGCCGATGATCTATATCGGCCACCTGACGGAATTGCAGTCGATCAGTGAGAGCGATGGGGCGCTGACGCTGGGCGCCGGCGTCACCTACACTCAGGCGCGAGCGTCCGTGGTGAAGCATTTCCCGCAACTCGCCGAGCTCTGGGACCGCATCGGCGGCGGCCAGGTCCGCAATGCCGGCACGGTGGGCGCCAATATCGCCAATGGCTCGCCCATCGGGGACACGCCGCCACCCTTCATCGCGCTCGGCGCGCACATCACACTGCGCCGAGGCAGTGAGCGGCGCGACGTCAAGCTCAAGGACTTCTTCATTGCCTATGGCAAGCAGGATCGGCAACCCGGCGAGTTCGTTGAAAGCGTGACGATCCCGTATCTCCCAGCGGGCGAGAAATTCGCCTGCTACAAGGTGTCCAAGCGAAAGGACGAGGATATTTCGGCGCTGTGCGGCGCCTTCCGCGTCTTCGTCAACGATGACGGCGTCGTCGGTATGGTGCGCATTGCCTTCGGTGGCATGGCGGCGACGCCAAAGCGCGCGAAGGTGGTAGAAGACGCGCTCCTCGGCAAGCCTTGGACAGCGGCGACGGTGGAGGCGGCGCTGCCGGCCTTCACCCAGGACTTCCAGCCCCTTACCGACATGCGCGCCAGCAAGGAGTATCGGATGCTGGCGGCGCAGAATTTGCTGCGCCGGTTCCAGCTCGAGACCACCGGCGTGGCCGAGCGGTTGAGCAAGGCGGTGGCGTGATGAACAAGCTCGATATCGTCGCGCCATTGACGAAGGGCGGACGCCTGCACGAGCCGACGCCACACGATTCGGCGATCAAGCAGGTGGCGGGGCGTGCCGAATATGTCGACGACCTGACCGAGCCAGAGGGCACGCTGCACGCCTATCTCGGGCTAAGCACGCGGGCGCATGCCGAGATTGCATCGCTCGATCTCGAAGCGGTGCGCCAGGCGCCGGGTGTCATCGGGGTCCTGACAGCTACGGACGTGCCGGGCGAGAACGATGTTTCATCGGTCCACAAGCACGACGAGCCGGTGTTTGCAGAGAACGAGGTGCGCTACTGGGGCCAGCCGATCTTCTGCGTGCTGGGCGAAACGCGCGATGCAGCGCGGCGGGCGGCCAGGCTCGCGCGGATCGAATATCGTGACCGACCCGCTGTGATCTCGGTCGAGCAGTCGTTGCGGGCCGGGGGTACGCTCGTGACCGAGCCGATGACGCTCGAGCGCGGCGACGCGGACGCTGGGCTGGCGCAGTCGAAGCATCGGGCTAAAGGCAAGGTGACCATCGGCGGACAGGAGCACTTCTATCTCGAGAGCCAGGTGGCGCTGGCCATACCTGGCGAAGACGACGAGGTCTACCTGCACGTGTCGACCCAGCATCCGACCGAAATCCAGGTGATGGTGGCGCAGGTGCTGGGCGTTCCGCATGCCTCCGTGACCGTGAACATGCGCCGCATGGGCGGGGGTTTCGGCGGGAAGGAAACGCAGGGCAACATCTTTGCGGCGATCGCGGCGCTGGGCGCCAAGACCTTCCATCGTGCCGTGAAGCTTCGCCCCGATCGTGACGACGATTTCCAGATCACTGGCAAGCGCCACGATTTCGTCGTCGACTACGATGTCGGTTATGATGATGACGGTCGCATCCATGCGGTGAAGGCCACCTACGCCGCGCGCTCAGGCTTTTCGGCCGATCTCAGTGGCCCGGTGACGGATCGCGCGCTGTTCCATTGCGACAATGCCTACTGGTATCCCGCGGTGAAGGTGAATTCGCTGCCGCTGTTCACCAACACCGTCAGCAACACCGCATTTCGTGGTTTCGGCGGACCGCAGGGAATCATTGGCTGCGAGCGCTGGATCGAGCACATTGCCTACGCGCTTGGCAAGGATCCGCTCGAGGTGCGCAAGGCCAATTTCTACGGCACCGACAGCAACAACATCACGCCTTACCACCAGCTGGTCGAAGACAACATCATCCACAGGATTGTGGACGACCTGGAACGCAGTTCCGACTATCAGGCGCGGCGACAGAAAGTGCTGGCATTCAACCGTGAGCACACCGTGCTCAAAAAGGGCATCGCCCTGACGCCAGTGAAGTTCGGCATTTCGTTCACGGCGACCTGGCACAACCAGGCGGGCGCACTCGTGCACGTCTATCGCGACGGCTCGATCCATCTGAGCCATGGCGGCACAGAGATGGGGCAGGGGCTGCACATCAAGGTGGCGCAGGTGGTCGCCGAGGCGTTCGGGGTGACGCTGGACCATGTCAAGATCAACGCCACCAATACCGGCAAGGTGCCGAACACCTCCGCCACGGCCGCGTCATCGGGCACCGATCTCAACGGCATGGCGGCGCTCAATGCCGCCGAGCAGATCAAGGCACGCATGCATGCGCATGCGGCGCGCATCTACGAGGTCGAGCCGAGCGAGGTCGCGTGGGAGTTCGGCGGCATCCGCGCCGGCAAGCAGTTCGTGCCGTTCATGCAACTGGCGGAATCGTGCTGGATGAACCGCGTGCAGCTTTCGGCCGCGGGCTTTTATGCGACGCCGAAGATTCACTGGGATCGGGCCTCTGGCCGCGGCCATCCGTTCTACTATTTTGCCTATGGCGCCGCCTGTGCCGAGGTGACCATCGATACGCTGACCGGCGAGTACCAGTTCGACCGCGCGGACGTGCTGGAAGATGTGGGCCATTCACTCAATCCGGCGATCGACCTGGGACAGGTCGAAGGCGGCTATATCCAGGGCGTCGGTTGGCTCACCACCGAGGAGCTCTGGTGGGACGACAAGGGTCAGCTGAGGACGCACGCGCCCTCGACCTACAAGATCCCCGTGGCGTCCGATGTGCCGCGCGAGTTCAACGCCCGGCTTGCCGATTGGTCGGTGAACAAGGAGCCGGCCATCGGCCGTTCCAAGGCGGTCGGCGAGCCGCCACTGTGTCTTGCCATGTCCGTCGTAGAGGCGCTGTCCATGGCGGTCGCTTCGGTCGCGGATTACAAGGTTCACCCCAATCTTGACATGCCGGTGACGCCGGAGCGCGTGCTGATGGGCGTCGAGCGGATGAAGCGGGAGCGCGGCGGCTGATGAAAAGCCGGGAGCTCGCCAACTTCGTTGCATCCCATGCGGACGCCGTGGTTGCCGAACTCAGCGTCGTTCGTGGGTCGAGCCCGCGGGACGAGGGTGCGTTCATGCTGATTGCCGCCGAGGCGATGGTCGGGACCATCGGGGGCGGGGCGCTCGAATATATGGTAATCGGGCGGGCGCGTCAGGCGCTGCGCGACGGCGAGGCGCCGGTGGGGCTCGATATCCCGCTTGGCCCCGAAATCGGCCAGTGCTGCGGCGGCCGGGTCGAGGTGTCACTGCGACGCATCGATGCCGGCATGGCACAAAGGCTGGTCGCAAGGCTCGAAGCCGAGGAGGCGAAGCGGCCGCATGTCTATCTGTTCGGCTCCGGGCATGTCGGCAAGGCGCTGGCCCAGGCGCTCGTGGCCCTGCCGCTCAGGGTATACGTGATCGACACCCGACCGAACGAGCTCGCCGATCTGCCCGAGGGCGTCAGCGCCCGGGCGGTCCCCATGCCCGAGGCGGTGGTACGAAGCGCTCCGGCGGGCAGCGCCTATGTCGTCCTCACGCATGATCATGCCCTCGATTTCCTCATCGCGGCCGAAGCGCTGCGACGTGACGATGCCGCCTATGTCGGGATGGTCGGCAGCCGCACCAAGCGCGCCCGCTTTGCGAGCTGGTTCCGCGCCGAAGGCGGTAGCGAAACGGAGTTGGCGCGGCTGGTACTGCCGATCGGCGCCCTCGGCCTCGTGGATAAACGGCCGGAAGTGATTGCGGCGCTGGCGGCGGCAGAGATTATGGTCCAGATTGGCCGGCGGGAAGCTGCGGTGACTGGATCGGACGCCAATTCGAGTTTGGGAGCCGCCGTTGACTGACACCCCGCCGCGCCTCAGCCTTCGCGGCATCACCAAGCGCTTTCCGGGCGTGCTGGCCAACGACGATGTCAGCTTTTCCGTGCAGCCCGGCGAAATCCACGCCCTCTTGGGCGAGAATGGCGCGGGCAAATCCACGCTCGTGAAGATGATCTACGGCATCATGCAGCCCGATGCCGGCGAGATTTCGTGGAACGGCGAGCGGGTTGTCATCCAGAACCCAAAGGCCGCGCGCCGGTTGGGCATCGGCATGGTGTTCCAGCATTTCTCGCTGTTCGAGGCGTTGACCGTGCTCGAGAACATTGCGCTGGGCATGGACGCCAAGATCCCGCAGCGGGAGCTCGAGGGTCGTATCCGGCAGGTGATGCAGCAATACGGCCTGACGCTCGACCCCCGCCGGGTCGTGGCCGACCTCAGCGTCGGCGAACGTCAGCGCATCGAGATCGTGCGCGCGCTGCTGCTCGATCCGTCGCTCCTGATCATGGATGAGCCGACCTCGGTGCTGACGCCGCAGGAGGTGGACCAGCTCTTCGTGGTGCTGCGACAGCTCGCCAGCGAGGGCTGTTCGATCCTCTACATTTCCCACAAGCTCCACGAGATCAAGGCACTGTGCGAGACGGCGACCATCCTGCGTGCCGGCCGGTTGGTCGACAGCTGCGACCCGCGCGTCGAGACGTCCCGCTCGATGGCCGAAAAGATGATCGGCGGCAACCTCAAGGACATCCAAAAGCCGGCGGGGCGGAGCTTCGGCGCCGAGAAGCTGGTGGTCACCGACCTCAGCGTGCCGGCCAGTGGGCATTTCGGTGTGCCACTGCAGAACATCAACCTGCGCGTCCATGCCGGCGAAATCTTCGGTGTCGCAGGCGTGGCCGGCAACGGGCAGACGGCGCTGCTGCTGGCGCTGAGCGGCGAGGCGACGACGTCGGATGCCAATGCGATCCGTATCGACAACACCGGTATCGGGAGGCTCGACGCCAAGGCGCGGCGACTCAAGGGGCTGGCGAGTGTGCCCGAAGAGCGCAATGGCCATGCGGCGGTGCCGGATTTCACCCTCAGCGACAACTCGGTGCTGACCGGGCGCGACCGGCTGAAGCTTGCGATCTCAGGCATCATCCGGCCGGGGGCCGCGCGCAAATACACCGGCGAGGTGATCTCGACATTCGCGGTCAAGGCGACGGGGACCGAGGCGACGGCCGGGTCGCTGTCGGGTGGCAATTTGCAGAAATACATCATGGGTCGCGAGATCCTGCAGCGGCCCGAGGTGCTGGTCGTGAGCCAGCCGACCTGGGGCGTCGACGCCGGCGCCGCGGCCGCAATCCATCAGGCGCTGGTCGACCTCGCCGCCGCAGGATCGGCGATCGTGATCATCAGCCAGGACCTCGATGAACTGCTGCAACTGTGCGACACGCTGGCGGTGATCAATGGCGGCCGGCTGAGCCGGTCGATGAAGGTGTCGGAGGCGGACATCAACGAAATCGGGCTGTTGATGGGCGGCATCCATGGCGAGACCGGACAGGCTTCGGCTCCTGCGGCGCCGGCGGCAATCGGAGCGGAGGCAACCAGTGCGGCTTAAATTCGAAAAGCGCGCCGAGCCGAGCCGCTTCATGCTCTATGCGACGCCGGTTGGAGCCGTGCTGCTCACCATGGTCGTTGGTGCCATCATCTTCACGGCGATCGGCTATGACGGCCTTGGCGCAGTCTATCAGGTGTTCATCGCGCCGCTGGCGCTGAGCTACAAATGGGGCGACATCGCCGTGAAGGCATCGCCCCTGATCCTGATCGGCGTGGGGCTGGCGGTGGGCAATCGCGCCGCGATCTGGAACATCGGAGCCGAGGGCCAATACATCGTCGGGGCGCTGGCGGGCACGGGCATCGGCATCTTGACCAAAGACATGCACGGCCCATGGATCCTTCCGCTGATGCTGGCGGCCGGTCTCGTGGGTGGAGCGGCCTGGGGCGCCATCCCGGCGCTGCTGCGCAACCGCTTCAACGTAAATGAAGTGCTCTCCAGCCTGATGCTGACCTACGTCGCGGTGCATCTGATGAACCAGATGGTGACGGGGCCGTGGAAGGACCCGATGGGCTTTTCCTTCCCACAAACTGCCCTCGTCACCGCCGACCAGACGTTGCCGATCCTGGTGCCGGGCACTTATGTGCATCTGGGCATCGTGATCACCCTGATCGTTGCTCTGGTGATCTGGTTCCTGATGTCGCGGTCGTTGCTGGGGTTCCAGGTGCGCGTGGTCGGCTCGGCGCCGAGCGCGGCACGCCACGGTGGCTTCTCGCAAAAGCAGACGGTGTGGCTGGTCTTCCTGCTGTCGGGAGCGCTGTCGGGGCTGGCCGGCATCTTCGAGGTGACCGGGCCGTTCCAGCAGATGTCGCTGGGCTTTCCGCAGAACTACGGCTTCACCGCGATCATCGTGGCGTTCCTCGGTCGGCTCAATCCGCTGGGGGTTATTCTGGCCGGCATCGTGCTCGCCATCACCTATGTCGGCGGCGACCTGGCGCAATCGGTGCTGCAATTTCCCAATGCCAGCAAAGGCATCTTCCAGGCGCTGATGCTGTTCTTCCTGCTCGCGAGCGACATTCTGATCCGCTATCGCGTGCGGCTGGTCGGCACGGCACCGGCGCCGCTGGCGTCTCCGGCACGGAGCCCGGCGGAATGAGCATCGATTTCCTCATCGCAGTGCTCATCACGGTGGTCGGCGCGTCGACTCCGATCCTGTTCGCCGGCCTCGGCGAGTTGGTCACCGAAAAGAGCGGGGTGCTCAACCTCGGCGTCGAAGGCATGATGCTGGTCGGCGCCATTGCCGGGTTTGCCACGGTCGACCTTACCGGCAACCCATGGCTTGCGGTGATTGTGGCCGCGGCTGCCGGGGCGGCGGTGTCAATGGTGTTCGCCGCGCTGACGCTGTCGCTGAGCGCCAACCAGGTGGCGACCGGCCTTGCGCTCACCATCTTCGGCACCGGCCTGTCGACGCTGATGGGCAAGCCATTTACCGGGCGCGGCATCAAGGCTTTCACCACCATCTTTCCCGACTGGCTGGCCAATGACCGCATCGGCAAGGTGCTGTTTTCGTACTCTCCGTTGGTCTATTTCTCGTTCATCATGGTTGGTCTCGTCTGGTGGTTCCTCAACCGGACGCGCTCAGGTTTGATCCTGCGTGCTGTAGGCGAGAACGACCTTAGTGCGCATTCGATCGGGTATTCGGTCACGGGCGTACGCTATGCGGCCGTGGCGTTCGGCGGCGCCATGGCAGGTATCGGCGGTGCCTCGTTCCCGCTCGTGCTGACGCCGCTATGGGCCGAGGGACTCACGGGCGGTCGCGGCTGGATCGCCATTGCGCTGGTGGTCTTTGCCGGCTGGAAACCGGGGCGGCTGCTGGCCGGCGCGTATTTCTTTGGCCTGCTCGGCACGCTCGAGCTCTACGCGAAGGCGTCGGGCACAGTATTTACGGCGCTGCTACCATCCGAGGGCTGGGCGGCGCTGCCGTATCTCGCGACGGTCGTGGCACTGGCCATCATTTCTGCCAGCAAGGCCGGAGGCGGCAACGCTCCGGCATGCCTGGGCAAACCGTTCATTCCATCCACGTAAGCAACGACTATGACGAACACAGGAGCAACGTCATGATCAAACTGAACCGCCGCACTTTTATCGGGAGCGCCGCTGCCGCGGCGTCGCTGCCGATGCTGGCCAGCCGTGCCAGTGCCGCCGATCCACTGAAGGTCGGCTACATCTATGTCGGCCCCATCAATGACGGTGGCTGGAACACCGCGCACGAGGCGGGTCGCCAGGAAATGCTGAAGATGTTCGGCGACAAGGTGCAGTCGCAGTATGTCGAGAACGTCCCGGAGGGTCCGGACGCCGAGCGTGTGCTGCGCGACCTCTACAACCAGGGAAACCGGCTGCTCTATGCGACCTCGTTTGGTTTCATGGATTCCGCGGTGAAGGTGGCGCAGGCCTATCCCGATGTAACCGTCGAGATGTGCACAGGCTTCAAGCCCTCCTCGAACAACAACCTCAGCAACTACAATATCCGCTTCCACCAGGCGCGCTCGATCTTCGGCACCATGGCCGCGATGCTGAGCAAGACCGGTGTCGGCGCCTACCTCGCCACCTATCCGGTGCCGGAAGTGGTGTCGGGCATCAACAGCTTCACCATCGCAGCGCGCAAGGTGAACCCGAACTGGAAGACCAAGGTGATCTGGATCAACACCTGGTACGACCCGGCCAAGGAAGCCGACGCTGCCCGTGCGCTGATCGACCAGGGCGCCGACGTGATGACGCAGCATACCGACAGCCCCGCGGCCGTGCAGGTGTGCGAGAGCAAGGGCGTACCCACCTTCGGGCAGGGTTCCGACCAAAGCCAGTTCGGCCCGACCATGTGCAAGAGCTCGTCGCTCGACCTGTGGGGCGCGTTCTATACCGTGCGTACCCAGGCCAAACTCGACGGCACCTGGAAGCCCGAGGACACCTATTGGGGCATGAAGGAGAAGGCGCTCGATATCGCGCCCATCACGCACGTTCCCGATGACGTGAAGGCGGCGGCCGAAAAGCAGAAGGCGGCCTGGATCGACGGCACCTACGACGTCTATGCCGGCCCGATCAAGGATAATGCCGGCAACGTCAAGGTCGCCGAAGGCTCCGCGCTCACCGACGGCGACATCCTTGGCATGAACTGGCTGGCCGAAGGCGTCGACGGCGCGATGCCGTCGTAAGCCTGGCGACGATACTCCGGGAGGCGGGCGCAAGTCCGCCTCCTAGTCTTGTGGGTGAGGGTCCGCGTCGCGAGCCGGTGAGGGGCCCATTGTGGAAGACAAATGCCTGACTACGCGATCCTATGGGAGTGGCTGAGCTTTGCCGTGCGCTGGACGCACGTGATCACGGCCATCGCCTGGATCGGATCATCGTTCTATTTCATTGCGCTCGACCTCGGCCTCAGGAAGACGCCGAGCCTGCCGCCGCTGGCGCATGGCGAAGAGTGGCAGGTTCATGGCGGCGGCTTCTACCACATCCAGAAGTACCTGGTGGCGCCTGACTTCCTGCCCGAGCACCTGACCTGGTTCAAGTGGGAGAGCTACTTCACCTGGCTGAGCGGCTTCATGCTGCTGATCGTCGTCTACTATTTCGGCGCCGATCTGTTCCTGATCGACAGGCACGTGCTGGATGTACCGAACTGGGCCGGCATCCTGATCTCGCTCGGGTCGATCGTGATCGGCTGGTACATCTACGACCTGCTCTGCAAGTCACCGGTCGGCAATTCCACCGGCGGGCTGATGCTGGCGCTGTTCGTGGTGCTGACGGCCATGTCGTTCATCTACACGCTGCTGTTCACCGGCCGGGCAGCGATGCTGCACATGGGCGCGTTCACCGCGACCATCATGGCGGCCAATGTCGCCATGATCATCATTCCCAACCAGAAGATCGTGGTCGCAGACCTGAAGGCGGGCAGGGTCCCTGATGCCAAATACGGCAAGGTCGCCAAGCAGCGCTCACTCCACAACAACTACCTGACGCTGCCTGTCATCTTCTTCATGCTGTCGAGCCACTATCCGTTGGCATTCGCGACCAAGTGGAACTGGATCATCGCCTCGCTGATCTTCCTTGAAGGGGCGATCATCCGACACTGGTTCAACACACGGCATGCGAAGAAGGGTAACCCGCACTGGACCTGGGGCGCGGCGGTCGTGATCTTCCTTGTGATTGCCTGGCTGAGCGCGGCCGGCAAACCCGGCGACACGCAGCAGGATATCGCATCGGCCAGCGCACAGCCGTTCCTGACAGCCGCCCATTTTCCTGCGGTTCGCGACGTGATCATGGGGCGCTGCTCGATGTGCCACACCGCCGAACCAGTCTATGAGGGGGTGCTGGAGGCACCCAAGGGCGTGCGTCTCGACACCGATGCAGCGATTGCCAACCATGCCGAGCAGATCGCCATCCAGGCCGGGTTTTCGGCGGCAATGCCGCCGGGCAATGTCAGCGAGATCACGCCAGCGGAGCGCGCCCTGATCGTCACCTGGTACCGCGAGGCGACGCACTCGTGAGCCCCACCGCTGCCGACGTGACGGTGCTCCGCGGGCGAGTACTGAGCTTTGTCGCCGAGCCGCGGGACCTCAATGATGCGGCGAGCTATCGCTACATCGAAGACGGGGCGGTGGTGGTCGCCGGTGGCAAGATCCTGATGGTGGGGGACTTCAACCCCAAGGCGGCAGCCGGGCATCGGGTCATCGACCATCGGCCGAACCTGATCCTCCCCGGCTTCATCGATCCACACATCCACATGCCGCAGATGCAGGTGGTCGGCAGCTATGCCGCGAACCTGCTCGAATGGCTCAACACCTACACCTTCGTCGAAGAGCAGAAATTCGGCGATACCGAGCATGCGCAGCGCATCGCTTCCCGCTTCCTCGATGAGTTGATCCGGCACGGCACCACCACCGCCGCCGCCTATTGCACGATCCATCCCGCCTCGGTCGATGCATTTTTCGAGGCGGCGGCGGCCCGCGACATGCTGATGCTTGGTGGCAAGGTCATGATGGACCGCAATGCGCCCGAGGGGCTGCGTGATACGCCGCAGTCGAGCTATGACGAGAGCAAGGCGCTGCTGGAGAAGTGGCACGGGAAGGGGCGGGCGCTCTATGCCATTACGCCACGCTTCGCCATCACCTCGAGCCACGAGCAGATGGAAATGGCCGAGGCGTTGGCGCAAGAATATCCCGACAACCATATCCAGACGCACGTCGATGAGAATCTCGCCGAAGTTGAGTTCGCGCGACAGCTGTTCCCGAACCTGCCGGACTACCTGGGCATCTACGAGCGCTACCACCTGCTCGGACCGAAGACCTTGCTGGGGCACTGCATCCACCTGACGCACCGCGAATGCGAGGTGCTGGCGTCCACACGCAGCGTGGCGGTGTGGTGTCCCACCTCCAATCTGTTCATCGGTTCAGGTCTGTTCGACCACGACCGGCTGCAGAGCCATGGGGCGCGGATTGCGGTGGCGACCGACGTCGGCGGCGGCACCAGCTACTCGATGCTGCGGACGCTGGACGAGGGCTATAAGGTACTGCAGTTGCGTGGTCAGCGGCTCAATCCGCTGCGGTCGTTCTACATGGTGACCCTGGGCAATGCGCGAGCGATGAGCCTCGACGACCGCGTCGGTACGATCGAGGCAGGGCGCGATGCCGACCTTGTGGTTCTCGATGCGCGTGCGACGCCGCAGATGGCGCTGCGCATGGAGATCGTCGAGTCGCTGGCGAACGAATTGTTCCTGCTGCAGACTTGCGGCGACGACCGTGCCGTGGTCGAGACTTATGTCGCGGGCAGGCCGATGAAGAGTGGGTTGAACTGATGGCGAACTATCTCAACAAGGCGGGCCTCCAGGTCGACACGCAACTGGTGACCTTCGTGGAAACGGCGGCACTGCCCGGGACTGGGGTGGCGGCGGGGGCGTTCTGGAGCGGGCTCGCCGGCATGGTCGAGCGGTTCATGCCGCGCAACCGCGAACTGCTCGGTATCCGCGACCGGCTGCAGAGCCAGATTGACGAATGGCACCATCAGAATGGACCAGTGAGCAGCGATCCGGCGGGCTACGAGGCGTTTCTGCGGCAGATCGGTTATCTGGTGCCCGAGCCGCCCGACTTTACGATCGAAACCAGTGGGCTCGACCCGGAAATTTCGAGCATTTGCGGCCCGCAATTGGTGGTGCCCGTTTCCAATGCCCGCTATGCGCTGAACGCGGCGAACGCGCGCTGGGGTTCGCTGTACGACGCGCTCTATGGCACCGACGCGATATCTCGCGCGGGCGATCTGGCGCCAGGCAAGGCTTTCAATGCCCAGCGCGGCGCGGCGGTGGTCAAGCGTGGCGCGCAGTTCCTCGACGAGGCGTTTCCACTCACCCGCGGCAGCCATGCAGACGTGATCTTCTACGGCGTCGAGAACGGCGGACTTGTGATGCGCGACGCGGATGGGCTGAC
Source organism: Pseudomonadota bacterium (assembly GCA_023390785.1). Lineage (GTDB taxonomy): Bacteria > Pseudomonadota > Alphaproteobacteria > Rhizobiales > Devosiaceae > Devosia_A. The sequence continues at coordinate 8,935 of JAEWCE010000355.1, read as the reverse complement.
GGCACTTCGCGATCCGGCTCAGTTCATCGGCTATGCGCCGGGGCAGATCGTGCTGCGTCACCACCGGCTGCACGTCATCCTCGGCATCGACCCCAACAACCCGATCGGCCGGACCCATCCGGCCGGCCTCGCCGATATCGTGATCGAAAGCGCGCTGACGACGATCGAGGATTGTGAGGATTCGGTTGCGGCGGTGGATGCCGAAGACAAGGTCGGTGTTTATCGCAACTGGCTCGGGCTGATGGACGGTACTCTGACCGAGACGTTCGAGAAGGCCGGCCGGACCGTGCACCGTACGCTCCACGCCGACAGGGTGTTCACCGGCCCCGACGGCAAACCGCTGACGCTCAAGGGCAGGGCGCTGCTGCTGGTACGCAATGTCGGACACCTCATGACCACGCGCGCAGTGCTCGACAAGGACGGAGCGCCGATCGGCGAGGGGTTGCTCGACGCAGCGGTGACGGTGCTGTGCGCCATGCATGACAAGGGCAGCAATTCACGCACCGGGGCCATCTATATCGTCAAGCCCAAGATGCACGGACCGGACGAGGTCGCCTTTGCCTGCGAGATCTTCGGGGCGGTCGAGGCCATGCTCGGTCTTGCGCCGAATACGATCAAGATCGGCATCATGGACGAAGAGCGGCGGACGTCGGCCAACCTCAAGGCGGCGATCTACGCGGCACGGGCGCGGGTGTTCTTCATCAACACAGGATTCCTCGACCGCACAGGCGACGAGATCCACACCTCGATGGAGGCGGGCCCGGTGCTGCGCAAGGACGACGTCAAGTCAGAGCGCTGGATCCAGGCCTATGAGGACCGCAACGTGCTGATCGGGCTGGCTGCCGGCTTCTCGGGCAAGGCGCAGATCGGCAAGGGCATGTGGGCGCGACCCGACGACATGGCGGCGATGCTGGCCAGCAAGGTCGCGCATCCCAACGCCGGCGCGAACACAGCCTGGGTGCCATCGCCGACGGCCGCAACGCTCCACGCACTGCACTATCACCAGGTCGACGTGTTCGCGGCGCAGACCCGTCGCCACAACCAGCCGACGCCGGGGCTCGATGAGCTGTTCTCGATGCCCGTGCTCGAGGCGAACCAACTCGACCAGGGTGCCATTGCTGCCGAGCTCGAGAACAACGCGCAGGGCATCCTGGGCTACGTGGTGCGCTGGGTGGATCAGGGCGTCGGCTGTTCCAAGGTGCCGGACATCCATGACGTCGAGCTGATGGAGGACCGCGCCACCTGCCGCATCTCCTCGCAGGCGATCGCCAACTGGCTGCGGCACGGCGTGGTCAGTAAGGATCAGGTGGTCGAAACCTTCGAGCGCATGGCCGGGGTGGTCGATGAGCAGAACGCGGGCGATGCAAACTACATTCCAATGCGCGGCAATTTCGGCTCGCTTGCCTTCAGGGCGGCGCTCGATCTTGCTCTCAAGGGTGCCGATCAACCCTCGGGCTACACCGAGCCGCTCCTGCATGCGGCGCGCGAGAAGGTGAAGGCCGAAGGCGAACGGCGCGGATAGCTAAAGCTCGTACACGGGCAGATGGATGGCGCTCGGGCGCGCCGGATCGTGAAAGATCTCCATCTCCACCGGGCTGAGGCGGGTGGCCGTGCCGAACGGCTCGGACGTGCCGGTGTTGCGGGCATAGCGCGGATGGGCACCGCTCGACACGATCAGGCGCAGGCGATGGTCGCGGCGGAAACAGTGGGCCGTGGCGTGCAGGCGGAAGTTTAGCTTCCAGATATCGTCGGGGACCGCCGGGTCGGCCGAAGTCTTACGCACATAGCCGTCGCAGATGTTGACGGCGCGGCCGGCGGCGTCGACGTCGCAGAGGGTCACGAACAGGTCGGCGTCCGGAAGATTGGCGCGGGCATAGATCATGGCACGCACATTGCCGATAATGGTGGTGTCCGAAAACAGCGGCTCCGAGGTGAACACCAACACGTCCTTGCGCTTGGCGAGAGGCGCCTGATCCAAGGGGCCGGCGCCGACGAAGGCGAACATGGCGCCGCCGACATTGGGCGTCGGGTGGCGCGGATCGTACTTGTACCGTTCCGGCTCGCTCGACTTCACCGGGCGCTGCGACAGCACCTGACCAGGATGCAGGTGCCAGATCTGGGTATCGGGCGGGCCAGGAGGATACGCATCAAATTCGCGCCATTCGTCGCGACCGCCGATGTGCAGGCGTACCGGCTTATCGGCGATGCCGGAGCGGTCGCCGTAGAGTTCCGCGCGCATCCAGGTCAAGGTATCGCGCATGCCTTCGTACTGCAGCTCCGGGCTCACGTGCCACCATGGGCCGACCGTCAGGCGAGTGCGCTGACCGGCGTCGGTGAGCGTCTCGTAGTCGCGTAGCAGCTGATCCAGCATAAAATCGTACCAGCCCGACACGAAGCTGGTCGGCGGCGTGCGCGGCCCGATCCGGTGCGTGTGGTCGAGGCTTTCCCAGAACCCGTCATTGCCGATCGACTGGTTGAGCCAGCGCTTCCAGAACGGCACGTCGTGGCCGGTGGCACGTCGGTCGGCATCGACCAGGGGCAGTTGCATCGAGGCGGCGAGCGTGCGGCGCTCGACGGCACCGCCGCCGAGGCCCCGGGCGAAGCGCAGCGGATGATCGCGAATGCCCTCAATGGTCTGGATCCAGCTCAGCCACAGGCCGAGCGCAAAGCCGCCGCCCGGAAACACGACGCTGCGAAATTCGGCGCTCGTGACCTTTACGGCCATGGCAGATTGCCTGGGGAGCGCATCGCAGATGGCCCACTGCGCATAGCCAAGATAGCTTGCGCCGGACGTGCCGAGGCGGCCGTCGAACCAAGGCTGCGCCGTAATCCAGGCAAGCGTGTCCAAACCGTCGTCGCGCTCGTGACTCAGCGGGTCGAATTCGCCTTCCGATCGGCTGGTGCCGCGACAGGCCTGCAGCACGACATTGTAGCCGCGCTCGGCATAGCCCTCCGCCGCCGTGGAAAAGCCGTGCAGGCCATAAGGCAAGCGGATCAGCAGCGTCGGAAACCTGCCGCCGGCGCGGGGGGTGAAGAGTTCCGTTTCGAGCTGTACCCCGTCGCGCATGCGGATGCGCAAATCCCGCGTTCGTTGCGCCCTGAAGCGGCGTTTGGGCAGCTTCGCGGCGCGCGCGAGAAAATAAGTCCCAAGGCTCATCGCGCCGTCGCCGTTCCCACCCGCCAATCCCACCCCACATTGGGCCGCCGGCAGGCGCGGTCAAGCCCCCGCCGGAACTCCGGCGGCGTGCAGGCGTTGGTTTGCAACAAGGAAATCCCGGGAGGGGCAAATGGAAACCTATGATGCCCACAAAACGACAACCGAAGTGCGGCAGGGCAATCGCACACTCGACAATTTCTGGGTGCTGGTGATTTCGACGGTGGCGGTGGTGGCGCTGTTCGCCATCATCTTCCTGGTGTTCTTCGCCAATACGCCGGCCAGCGTCGTCTCCCCATAACGGCACGACCATGGCGAGACTGAAGACGGTGACGCGCGACGCGCTCACGGTGCGCCGCGTACGGCGTGGTGCGGGCTATGCTTATACGGACGATGCAGGCAACTCATGGCCGCGGGGCGAACTCCGGGGTCGGGCATTGCATCTGGGCATCCCGCCGGCGTGGACCGAGGTCCGCATCGCGCCCGACCCGCTGATGCACATCCAGGCCTGCGGCCTCGATGCGGCGGGGCGCGTGCAGTACATCTACCACCCGGACTGGGAGGCGCGCCGGCAGCGCAAGAAGCAGCGGCAATTGGCCCTGCTGACCAGCGCGCTCCCGCGCATCCGACGGCGTGTCACGGCCGACCTCGAGGCTGAAACCGGCAGCCGGACCCTTGCCCTCGCCATCGGCGTCGCGCTGATCGACCGCACCGCGATGCGCATTGGGCGCGAGCGCTACCTCGATGCCCGCGGCACGCGCGGCGCCGGCACGTTGTTCGGACGCGATGTCTCGGTGCGAGGGGACGACATCGTTCTCAGGTTCCCGGCCAAGAGCGGCAAACTCGCCGACTACACTCTCACCGATACCCGTCTCGCTGCAGCAATCGCCAGGATCAAGACGATTCCTGGCAGGCGGCTTCTGATGTATCGCGACGAGGCGGGCGCGCCCCATGCGCTGCGGAGCGAAGAGATCAATCGATATCTGCGCCAGATCGCCGGCGTGCGAGTGACGGCCAAGGATTTCCGGACGCTGCATGCCAGCGCGTTGGCGGCTGAAGCGCTGGCCAAGCTTGAGCCGGGGGCCTCACTATCGGCACGGCGGCGGCAGGTGGCCACGGTGGCGAAGACCGTTGCAGCATTCCTGCGCAATACGCCGGCCATCACGCGTCAGAGCTACATCGCGCCGTGCCTGTTTGCGATGTTCGAAAAGGCCCGGCTCGCAGATTTGTGGGCAGCGACGGCGGACCGGCATGAGGGGCTCAGGGCACGCGAGGCGCGGCTGGCCGCAGTGCTCGAGGCGGCGGGCTGAGGCTCGCCTCAGGCGACCCGGCTCTGCGGTGCGTACTCGGCGAGGCGAAACAACTCGTTCAACTCGGCGGGGGCGACCGGCGGCGATAACAGGAAGCCCTGGAAGATGTTGCAGCCAAGCGAGGTCAATACGTCGAGTTGCTCACGTGTCTCCACGCCCTCGGCCGTGACCTCGATCCTGAGTGCATGCGCCAGCGTTGTCATGGCCTGGACGATGGCGATCGAGACATTGCCGGGCGCCAGCTGGCTGACGAAGGAACGGTCGATCTTGATGCGGTCGACGGGATAGCGCTTGAGGTAGTTGAGCGAGGAGTAACCGGTGCCGAAATCGTCGAGGGCAATGCGTATGCCCGCAGAGCGGAAGATGCGGATCACCTCGCTGGCGCTGCTGGCGTCCTCGAGCAGGATGCCCTCGGTGATTTCGAGTTCGAGATCTGTGGGGCGCATGCCGGTTTCAGCGAGAAGGGCAAAGACGCGCTCGGTGAAGCGCGCATCACGGAGCTGGGCCGGCGAAATGTTCACGGCCATGACCTTGCCGGGCCACTCTGCGCCGATCTGGCAGGCGCGGCGTAGCACCTGCTCGCCAAGCTCGCTGATCAAGCCGCTTTGCTCGGCCACAGGGATGAAATGCGCCGGGGAGACCTGGCCAAGGCGCGGATGGCGCCAGCGCGCCAACGCTTCGGCGCCGACGATCTGCAGTTGTCGCGCGCCGAACAGCGGCTGGAAATCGACCGAAATCTGGTCGGTGCGTCGCAATGCCTCCCGAAGCTCCGCCTCGATGGTATGGCGGTTCTGCAGGAGCTCGTTCATCGACTCTTCGAACACCACAGCCCGGTTGCGGCCAGTCGTCTTGGCCTCGTAGAGGGCGATATCAGCCTTGCGGATCAGCTCGCGTGCATCGGCTTCGCGGCCATCGGCAGCGGCGATGCCGATCGAGACGCCCACGAACGCCTCGCTGCCGAAGATGTCGAAGGGTTTGCCGATCGCCTCGATGATACGCTGGCTGAGTTGCAGCGGTTCGGTAAGCCCGGTGGCACCGGTGAGGATCGCGAACTCGTCACCGCCCAGCCGTGCGACCATTTCGGTCGGACCGATGAGCTGGCGCAGGCGTTGGCCGACGGCCCGGATGAGGTCGTCGCCCGCTTGGTGGCCGAGAGTATCGTTGACTTGCTTGAACCGATCAAGATCGAGCATGAGCACGGTGGTCTGATGGTCCCGGTCGGGTAAATGGCCAAGAGCGCGGGCCACTGCCGCCTCGAAGTGCGGACGATTGGGCAGGTGAGTCAGCGGATCGTGGCGGGCCTGGTGCTCGGCGTCGGCGCGTCCGGCCTCGAGCGCGCGAGACTTGCGCCAAAGCTGATAGAGCAGCAGGGCGGCTATGGCGCAGGCCACGACGAAGGCGATGGCAAGCGCCGGCAGGGTCTGCCGCAACATGGTGTTGCCGGGTCGTTCCAACCGCCAGTTGATGAAGGTGATGAAGCGGCCGGCGCTGTTGGTCAGCGGCTGCATTGCATCGTCGGGGCCGAAGCGACCGTAGCGAGTAAAGCTCACATCGGGAATGGAGTATTCGTCGCCGATGCGCCGGGCATAGTCGGCATCGAGATGCACGATGCTGATGTGGACGTATTCGCTGCCGCGGCTCTGCGTGATGGCGCCGCTGTCGCTGACGATGGGGGTCAGGCTGACGAGCGATGGAACTCCCGCGATGCTCGCGAGATCGGAAACGCTGGGCGGCGCCTCCGTCGAGCCCGCCTCGTACCGTTCGAGTGCGCCGCCGGCGATCTTGCGCCGAAGACTCGACAGCAGCGGCATGAGATCCGGCATCTGCGCTTCGGCATGGGCGACGTCGTCGTCCTTGCCGGCGGCCATGTCGTAAATCGGCCGGTTCTTTTCGTCCACGATGATTACTTCGTTGTGGCCGAAGAAGTCATGCATCCAGACGCCCAGATTGCTGCTGATCCAGCTGGGATCGAAGCTGAGCTTCGTATGGGTGATCGAGTCGTCCCAGATGGTGATGCTTTGCTGGTCATGCGGGATGCGGCCCAGTTGCAGCGCAATGACATGGCGTACCATCGCGGTCTGACGGTCGAGGCTGTCCTGGTCGACCTGGTGCGCCGTCCACAGCACGAAGGCAATCGTCGCCGCGATCGTCACCACCAGCGAGGCGACCACCGGTCCGAGCACGGCGATTGAGTACCACCAGCGCCGCGGGGGCCTGGATGAATGAGAGGTCATCACCTCTCCTTGCTGCAACCGCCTGGAGTCTACCCGCAATGGGCTTGCGGATAGGTTACTAGATCGTTGCGACTGCCGTGCGAGAGTTTATTCGGCCGGCTGCAGTGCGGCCCTTCGGGCGTCGCGGCGACTGACCACCATCGCAATCGGGATCCCGATGGCGATGATGAGGGCAAAGACGAAGAACAGCGTGTGGGCGGCGGCCTCAACGTCCGGGATGGTCTGCGCGTGGGGCAGGCCAGCGGCATTGACCGCGACGCCACCGATGGCGGCGCCGAGGCCCGAGGCGAAGAGCTGCACCATGCCGAGGCCGGCCGATGTCCGGTCGTTGTCGGCGGCTGGGGCGCCGGCGAGCACGCGCGTCGACAAGTGCTGGAATGCCATGCCGATCCCAAGCCCGAGACCGAGCAGTGCTATGCTGGCGAAGATCAGGTCGACCCGATTGTCGGAGGCTCGCGCGACCGTCACTGCGAGGGCGAGCGTCGAGACGAGCAGCAGCAGCGGCGATGCGACAAGGGCGGCCTGCACGCGCGGGCCGCTCCAGCCGGAGGTGGCGATGGCCGAGATCGACCATCCGGCTGCGACGAAGGCGGTCACATAGCCAGCCCAGAGGGGAGGCAGGCCGTGCAGGCGCTGCAGAAACAGCGGCACGAAGATATCGGACGTCACCGCGACGCCGAGGATGAGAATCAGCGCGAACAGACTGCTCATGGGTGAGCGCAGCGAGAAGGTGCCGGCAGGAAACAGTTTCGAGCGTGAATAGATCTCGGCAAGGCCAAGGAGCACCAGGTCCACGCCGCACAACATCACCAGCGCACCGGCGATGTCCGGAGAGTCGGTCAGGATGCTCGCAATGGAAATATCAACCACGGCGAGCGTGACGAGGACGATCTGCTTGTACGGTAGCCGCGCCGGCGGTCTTGCATCGCTGGCGGCGGGCAGGATGCGCCAGGCGCCGAGCGCCAGCACAATCGCGGCCGGCACGATCAGCAGAAAGGCCCAGCGCCAGAGGTCGAACTGCGCAAAGCTGCCGCCAACGGCAGGTCCGAGCAGCGTCGCGACACCCCAGACGGTGGCGTTGAGCGCCATCACGCGCGGCCACAATCGCTCCGGAAAGACGATACGCAACATCGCCAGCGACTGGGCGATGATCAGGCCAGCGCCAAAGCCCTGCACGAAGCGACCGCCAAGGAGCATCAGCATGGAGGGCGCGAGGCCGCACAGCAGGCTACCGAGGCCGAAGGCGCCTGCTGCGATGATGTAACCCGCGCGAGGTCCGATGGAGGCGGGCCGTACGGCGGCGAAAAGCGTGGCAAGAATCGAGGCGACCACGAAGGTGGTGGTGTTCCAGGCGAAAAGCTGTAGGCCGCCGATCTCCTCGACGATCGTGGGCAGCATGGCCGTGGTGATGAAGGCTTCCATTGCCTGCAGCGCCGTGCCCCCGATCAGCACGGCGACGGCGAGGCCTCCGACTGAAAAGACTTCCCGCCAACCATTTGAACTCGTCATCTCTTGGTCCTCGGATGGGCGCACCGCACACACCCTCAAGCGTAATGAGGAAAAATGAATGATCGCGGCGGCGCAAATGCGCTGGCGGACCGTGCTGGTCTGGGAATCCATGCCGTGTCGCTGGCAAGGCGTGCCGGCAAGCGGCGTGCACCATAGTGGGCGCCGGATGAAGTCGCAATGCTGAGCCGCGCGGTTCGTGCTATGACGGCGGCGAGGACCAGATGATGAGTGAGTTCCTGCACGCGATCGGCATGGCGGATACGTTCTGGCAAATGCCGACGATCCTGATCCGGCTGGTGATCGCGGCGATCTTCGGGGCGATCATCGGCTTTGAGCGCGAGTGGTCAGTGCATCCGGCAGGGCTGCGGACGCACATCCTCGTGGCGCTGGCGGCGGCCCTCTACACCGTTCTCACGCTCGAAATCTTCCATCTGCCGGAGGTGATGACCAATGGCAGGTCAGATCCGGTGCATTCGGTCGAGGCGGTCACCGCCGGCATTGCGTTCCTCGGTGCCGGAGTGCTGTTCCGCGGTGGATCGCGGCCGCATGGGCTGACTACGGCGGCGGGCATGTGGCTCGCCGGCGCCGTGGGGATGACCGCTGCCCTCGGATATTATGCGATCGGGCTGTTCGTCTGCCTGCTGGCGGTGGTGGTGCTGGCGCTGCTCAAGACGGTGGACCGGCACATCGATCGTCGGCCATCGCAAGGGCAGCCTGAACCACCAGAT
>JAEWCE010000330.1 GCA_023390785.1 Pseudomonadota bacterium | reverse complement strand
CTCTTGTAACGCTGTTCCACGCAACGCTCGACATGGGCTTTGCGGGCAATCGCGAGCGCAGCGCCAGCGAGGCGCGCGAGGCGATAGACGCGGCGCTGCAGGCGACGCAGTCGCTCGACGAGGACCGCATCATTCGCCGCGTGCTCAACCTCGTCGATGCCGCGGTGCGCACCAATGCCTTCCAGCGCGACGGTGCCGGCAATCGCCGTCCGGCGCTGGCCGTCAAGTTCGACTGCAGCAAGGTCGAGGGCCTGCCGGCACCGCGGCCCTATCGCGAGATCTTCGTCTACTCTCCGCGCGTCGAGGGCCTGCATCTGCGGTTTGGCGCCATCGCGCGCGGTGGACTGCGCTGGAGCGACCGGCCGGAGGATTTTCGCACCGAGGTGCTGGGCCTGGTGAAGGCGCAGCAGGTCAAGAACGCCATTATCGTGCCGGTGGGCGCCAAGGGCGCGTTCGTGCCGCGCATGATCCCGCTCGGCGCCGACCGCGAGGCGACGCTGCGCGAGGGCACGGCCTGCTACACCATCTTCATCCAGACGCTGCTCGACGTGACCGACAATCTCGACGGCGACATCGTGCTGCCGCCGCCCGACGTCCGCCGCCGCGACGGCGACGACCCGTACCTCGTCGTGGCCGCCGACAAGGGCACCGCGAGCTTTTCCGATACCGCCAACGCCATCGCGCTCGAACGCGGCTACTGGCTGGGCGATGCTTTCGCCTCGGGCGGCTCGCACGGCTACGACCACAAGAAAATGGGGATCACCGCGCGCGGCGCCTGGGAGGCGGTAAAGCGGCATTTCCGCGAAATGGACCGCGACATCCAGACATCGGCCTTTACCGTGGTCGGCGTCGGCGACATGAGCGGCGACGTTTTCGGCAACGGCATGCTGCTGAGCCCGGAGCTGCGGCTCATTGCGGCATTCGACCACCGTGACATCTTCATCGACCCCGATCCCGACCCGAAGGCGTCGCTGGCCGAGCGGCAGAGGCTGTTCACGTTGCCGCGCTCGAGCTGGCAGGACTACGACAAGGGCCTTCTGAGCAAGGGCGGCGGCGTTTATGCGCGCAGCCTGAAGACGGTGCCGCTTACCGACGAGGCCCGCAAGGCGCTGGGGCTCGGCAGCGATCCCGTGACGCCGCAGGAGGTGATGACCGCCATCCTCAAGGCCGAGGTGGACCTGCTCTGGTTCGGCGGCATCGGTACTTATGTGCGTGGGCATGACGAGACCGATGCCGAAGTGGGCGACCGCGCCAACGACGCCATCCGCATCGCCGGCCGCGATATCCGGGCCAAGGTGGTGGGCGAAGGCGCCAATCTCGGCGTGACCCAGCGCGGCCGCGTCGAATACGCGCTCAAGGGTGGGCGCATCGACACCGACGCCATCGACAATTCCGCTGGCGTCAACGCCTCGGACATCGAGGTCAACGTCAAGATTGCCCTCAATTCGGTGCTGCGCGCCAACCAGATCGACATGGACGGCCGCAACGCCTTCCTCGTCGACATGACCGACGAGGTGGCAGCGCTCTGCCTGCGCAACAACTATCTGCAGCCGCTCGCCCTGTCGCTGGCGGAACGGGCTGGCGTCGGCGCCCTGCCCGACCACCGGGCACTGATCGAAAGCCTCGAGACGCGCGGCCAGCTCGACCGCGCGGTCGAATTTCTGCCCGACGACGCAACGCTCGACGCCCGGGCGCAGGCCGGCAAAGGACTGACGCGGCCAGAGCTGGCGACCATTCTCGCCTATGCCAAGAACTCGCTCTACGCTGATCTGCTGGCGACAGGCGTGCCCGACGATGCCTATCTCGGACACGAGCTGTTCAAGTATTTCCCGCCAACACTATGCGACCGTTACCCCGACGCGGTGGCGACGCACCGGTTGCGGCGTGAAGTGATCGCCACGGTGATCGCCAACGCCATGATCAACCGCGGCGGCCCCGCCTTCGTGGTCAAGATGATGGCGGCGACCTCGACCGACCCGGGCCAGGTAGCCGCCGCCTTCACCCTCGCGCGTGACGCCTATGGGCTGGAACGGCTGTACAGCGAGATCGACGCGCTCGACGGCCAGGTGGCAGGCGACACGCAGTTGGCGCTCTATGCCGAACTCGGCGCCCTGCTCGAGCGCGAAACGCTGTGGCTGCTGCGCAATGCCGACTGGACCGTGCCGCTGGCCGACCTGGTGCTGACCTATGCCCAGGGGGTAACCGACGTCGCCGGCCTGCTCGGCACGCTGGTGCCTCCCTCGGTGGAAGCGACCATCGCGGCACGGGCGGAGCAGTTCGTCGCCGGCGGCGCGCCCGCCGCCATCGCCCGCCGCATCGCCGAGCTCAGCGCCCTGAGCTTTGCCACCGACATCGCCCTGGTGGCCGAGCGGACCAAGGCGCCGGTCGCGGCGGCGGCCGAAGCGTTCTTCCGCGTGCTCGATGTGTTCGGGCTGGCCGAGGTGGTGGAGACCGGCAGCCACATCGCGCTGGCCGACCGTTTCGACCGCATGGCGCTGGACCGGGCGCTTGCCAACCTCATGCGGGCGCAACGCGACCTGAGCGCCGACGTGCTGGCCGCCGGCCGCGGCGAGATCGAAACCCGTCTCGCCGCCTGGCGCCAGGCC
>JAEWCE010000263.1 GCA_023390785.1 Pseudomonadota bacterium | reverse complement strand
CGCTCGCCGCGTTCACCAGGATGAAGGCGATCACCATCAGGCAGTAGAAGCGGAACGGCAGCACGTCGAGGAACATCGAGTAGCCGTCCAGGCCGAGCCGCAGCGCGTCGGACTGCTTCTGGAAGAGCGAGACCTCGAAGCCGATCCACGTGCTCACCAGCGCCAGCCCCGCGACCGGCGCGCTGGTAGCGTCCACGAGGAAGGCGAGCTTCTCGCGGCTGACCCGGTGCCTGTCGGTGAGGGGGCGCATCGAGTTGCCGACGATCATGCTGTTGGCGTAGTCGTCGATGAACACGACCAGCCCCGCGAGCGCCGTCGCCAACTGGGCGGAGCGCGCGCCCCGGGCGAAGCGGGCGAAGCGGTTGACGACCCCCTGCAACCCGCCCGACGCAACCGTCACCGTGATCGTGGCCATCATCAGGATGACGAAGACCATGATCTTCACGTTGTCCCACTCGAACTTGTACCCGCCGGCCTCACCCGGGGTGACGAACGACGCGGCGAGGTAGTCCCCCGCCTGCCGCACCCCGGCGGCCCAGGCGAGCGGGGAGGCCGGGTCCGCCGGGACGTGCGTGAGGAGGCCGCCGAGGAAGACCCCGAGGCCGAGGCTGAGGAGGACGCGGTGCGTCAGGAACGCCAGCGCGACCGACGCGATCGCCGGCAGGGTGGAGTACCACGCCGGCCGAGCCGGTCCGGGGAAGAACACCGCCGCGAGGAGGGCGACGCAGCAGAGGAGGATGACGCCCGAGGGGCGGACGGCCCGCGGGCTTTCGCTGGACATGGATTACCCCATCCCCGCGGAATCGGCGCGAATGCGAATCGCCGCAGCGACCGCGGCGGAACGGCCGACGTTCCGGATACTCACACAATACCATCGGTCCGCGGCAAGTCGGAAGTCCAGCAGCCGCCGAGTGGGGTTTCGCCGGCCGTGGGGGGAGTGGAAGTCTGGGGTGCTGTAAGTAAGCTGGGCCCGGCCGCCTGGCGGGTTGGAGCGACCGGGCCGCGCGGGTCACTTGCGGCCGACGGGCCCGACGGTGATCTTCTCACAGGGGAAGCCGTCGGCGGTCGCGCCCCGGAACTTGGCCTGGAGGACTCCGGTCTGCGTCACGTCGCACTTCCCCGGACCCGCCTCCCCGCCGTCCGCGGTCCGGAGCGGGCCGAACGCGGTGGCGCGGAATGAGAGGCCGATGAGTTCGTACTCGCCCGCGACCAGGTCCGGGAGGTCGGCGCCGGGCTCCTCCACCCGCATCACCACCTTGAGCTGCGAGTCGGCCAGGGCGGGCGTGATGTTGGCCCCGTGCTCCAGCGCGCAGATCACGTCGACGAGCCGGTATCCGAACAGTAGCGGCGTTTTCGCGAACCACTCCTCCGGGGCGATGTCGAAATCAACTGCGAACGCGTAGGTGAGGGCGTTCTTGGTGTGCAGGACCACCGTCACCTCGGCGCGTCCGTCGGCCAGCCTTCGCTCGGTGACGGTGCCGTCGGTCAACGTCCCGAACGAGACCTCGCCGGCGGTGTAATCCTCCAGGTAGGCGTTCGACAGGCCCGCGTAGTCCACCGAGGCGCACAGCACCGGCTCGCGGTCGAACGCGGAGAACCAGCCGATGTGGTCGGGGGAGGGGGGGACGTAGATCGTGGTGGACCCCTGCGCACCGAGGAAGTCCGAGATTGGGCGCTGCGTGGTACCGGCGAGGGCGCGGGTGTCGAGCGCGAACCCGCCGGCGGCCGCGGCGGCGCCGAGGCCGAGGGTCTTCAGGAAGCCCCGGCGGTCACCGTGGGGATGCTGGGGTTCGTTCGGGCGACGATGCATGGGACACCTCTCGGGCTGGGACGTGTCTGACCCGTGGGCGACGTGCGACACGGGGCCGTCGCGCGGGTTGTGCCGCCGCGCTGCCGTTCGTGCTGCCCGGTGCTGGAAGTGTGTGCCGTCGGGCGACGACGGGTGGACGACGGGCGGATTATCACGGGCGCGCCGCCACCAGTCAACAACTTTCTGTGAAATTCTCGCCCGACCGTTCAAGGGCCGGCCTTCTCTAGTTCCGCGACGAGCGCCCGCAGGAACGGCTCGGCGTCGGATACGATCCCCACCGTCTGCGTGCTGCCGCGGTCCATGAGCTTCGTCACCGTCGCCGGGCTGATGTCCACGCACGCGACCTTCACCCACGCCGGCAGGAGGTTCCCCACCGCGATCGAGTGGAGCGTGGTCGCGAGCATCAGGCAGAAGCCGACGCCGGGGATGAGTCTGCGCATCGCGTCCTGCGCGGCCAGCGCGTCGGTAACGACTTCCGGAAGGGGGCCGTCGTCTCGGATGCTCCCGGCGAGGACGAACGGCACGTTCCGCGTCACGCACTCGTACATGATTCCACTTTTCAACTTGCCGCTCCCGACGGCCTTCCGGATCCCACCCATGCGGCGGATCGTGTTGATCGTCCGGAGGTGGTGCTCATGGCCTTCGTCCGTGGGGAGCCCCTGGTCGAGCGAGACGCCGAGGCTCGTGCCGTAGAAGGACTGCTCCATGTCGTGCGTCGCCAGCGCGTTGCCGGCGAAGAGCACGTTGATGTAGCCGTCGCGGATGAGTTTCGCCGCGAGTTCGCCGCCGCCGGTGTGGACGACCGCCGGGCCGAGGACCGCGAGCACCTTGTCGCCGGCCGCGCGGGTCTTGCGCATCGCCGTGGCGATCTCGCGCACGCTCACCGCCTTGGGCCGCTCGCTCGAAACGGGGCTGGCCATGAACTCGAAGAGTTCGTGCTTGCGCATCTCCGCTTCGGGGGGGAAGACGCGCGTCCCCTGGCGGCCGACGACGATCCGGTCGCCGGTCTTCACCGCGGTCATCGGGATGCACCGCGCGGCGCCGCCTTCGGGGTCGACGACGATGCCGCAGTCCATCTCCTGGTCCTCCACGTCCACCCACTCGCCGCCGAGCTTCACCTGCGTGCGGAAGTTGGTGGAGCAGTAGAAGCCGTCCGGGAAGGCGCCGGCCATGTCGGCGGCGGCGGTGCTGCAGTCGCCGGGCTGCGCGGGGACGGCCCCGTGGGGGTGGACCTCGGCGAGGATCGCCTCGAGTTGCTCCGGCGTGTCGGCCTGGACCTCGATCCGCACGAAGCTCGTGTCGTCCTGCCGCTTGCCGAGGCGGAGCGTCTCGATGTTGTAGCGCCCGCCGCGCGAGAGGATCGCGTCGAGCACCTTCGGCAGCAGCAGCGAATCGACGATGTGGCCCGTCATCTCGACGAACTCGACGTGCGGCGCGGCCATGAGCGAACCTCCGGTCGGGGGCGAGTCTCCTCTACATAGTTGATACCGCGACCGGCCCCCGATTACGAGGCGGAGTATCGGGCGGCGGGCGAGGTAAGGG
>JAEWCE010000229.1 GCA_023390785.1 Pseudomonadota bacterium | reverse complement strand
TGACGCGCCTCAGGAACGCTTACAGCTCTCGCGTGTTTATCCGAAACGGCGTGCGTCGCGCCGTGGAGGCAAAAACATGCTCAAATGGGCGCTCATCTTTTTCGTGATTTCGATCATCGCCGGCCTGTTCGGCTTCACCGGCATCTCCGCGGCGAGTGCCGGCATTGCGAAGATCCTGTTCTACATCTTCGTCGTGCTGCTGGTGATCACCCTGATCGTGGCCCTCGCCATAGGCCAGTTCGTCTTCTAGCGCTGCCCCGCGCCGATAGGGAACGCTCGACCCGGATGCCGGTGGCACCGGGCCGAGCCTTCGCAGTGACTAGGCGGGCAGCCCGAGGTTCTTCCGCGCTTCTTGTTCGGTCGGCATGTTGCCACCGGGTGTGAGCGTATCGACCGTCTGCGGAATGGCGGTGGCCAGGCGCTTCAGCAGTTCGTCCCTGGACAGGCCGGTGGCCTGCGTCAGCCGCTCAAGATTGTCGGCCCCGACCGCCTGCTCCACCTGTTGCGGCGTCAGGCCCTGTGTCGGCACGCCGGGGGTGACCCAGGAATCGGCGACCGCACCGTGGCCGGCGTTGCGGAAGCTGTTCATCAATTCCCCGAGCCCCCCGGTGACAGTCCCATCGCTGCCGAGCCCCGAGAGGAGGCCGCCGAGGCCGCCGCTCGCGCCCGATCCGGCAGCCGCGCCGCCGATGGCGTTTTCGAGCCCGCCCAGCAGGCCGCCGAGGCCGCCGCCGGAGCTGCCCCCACCAGAAGCGCCGCCGCCTAGATTGTTGAGCGCCGCGCCGATCTTGTCACGGTTCTGGTAGCCGGCCACGGCCAGAAGGCCGAGCAGCGCCAGCATCGACGGCATGCCTCTATTCGCCATTTCAATCTCCTTGAAAAACGGTCCGGATTAGGCGCGGCGCCGCGCGATGAAACCCCAGACCAGCAGCACGATGACGGCGCCGACGATTGCTCCGATCAGCCCGGCGCCTTCGCCGGGCGCGTACCAACCGAGCATCTGGCCGAGATAGGACGCGACGAACGCGCCGACGATGCCGAGGATGGTGGTGAGGATGAAGCCGCGGGGCTCATTGGGCCCCGGCACGAGGAACTTTGCCACGAATCCGGCGATGGCGCCGATGATGATGGTCCAGACAATGCCCACTTGACGCTCCCGGTAGCATGGGTTGATCGCCCTCAATGCCGGCCGAAGCCAAAGCGTTCCGCCGGTGGGGGAAGGGCTTGACCGACTCCCCTGTGTTCCGCTTATGTTCCGACAGGCGCGACGGCGTGTGAGATGACAGTCCCGGCGCGCCGTGGTTAGCTTGCGGAAGCGGCGTGCCCTCCCTATTTCTGTGGCTTCGCCTCTCCAGAACCCGAAACCCTGACAGATGCTGACGGACCATGCCGCTATGGTCCAGCGCGTCTGCCGATGGATTGCCCGATGCCCGCCAAATCGTCTTCTGCCCAGAACCGTGAGATCGTGATCCGCGGGGCCAAGGAGCACAACCTCAAGAACATCGATCTTCGCCTGCCGCGCGACAAACTGATCGTGATGACGGGGCTGAGCGGCTCCGGCAAATCGTCGCTCGCATTCGACACCATCTACGCCGAGGGGCAGCGCCGCTACGTGGAGTCGCTGAGCGCCTACGCCCGCCAGTTCCTCGAAATGATGCAGAAGCCCGACGTCGAGCAGATCGACGGGCTCTCGCCTGCCATCTCGATCGAGCAGAAGACCACCTCGCGCAATCCGCGCTCCACCGTCGGCACCGTCACCGAGATCTACGATTACCTGCGGCTGCTGTTTGCCCGGGTCGGCATCCCCTATTCCCCGGTCACCGGCCTGCCGATCGAGAGCCAGACCGTCAGCCAGATGGTCGACAAGGTGATGGCGCAGCCGGAGGGCACCCGCCTCTACCTGCTCGCTCCGATCGCCCGCGGCCGTAAGGGCGAGTACAAGCGCGAGCTCAACGACCTGATGCGCAAGGGCTTCCAGCGCGTGAAGATCGACGGCGAATTCTGGGACATCGAAGACGCCCCCAACCTCGACAAGAAGATCAAGCATGACGTGGAAGTTGTCGTCGACCGCATTGTGGTCGGTCCCGACATCGCGCCGCGCCTGGCAGAGAGCTTCGAGACAGCGCTGAAGCTGGCCGAGGGCATCGCCTTCGCCGAATTCGCCGACGAGAAGGACGACAAGGGCGAGGCCAAACGCCTGGTCTTCTCGGAGAAATTCGCCGATCCGATCTCCGGCTTCACCATCCCCGAGATCGAGCCGCGGCTGTTCTCCTTCAACAACCCGTTCGGCGCCTGTCCGGTCTGCGACGGCCTCGGCACCGAGCAGAAGATCGATCCAGACCTGATCGTTCCCGACGTCACGCTCTCTTTGCGCGACGGGGCTATCCTGCCCTGGAGCAAGACCAGCGCGCCCTACTACCAGCAGACGCTGCAGGCGGTGACCAAGCATTTCGGCGCCTCGACCGGCACCGCCTGGGAAGAGTTGCCCAAGCAGGTGCAGGACGCCGTACTGTTCGGCACCGGCAGCACCGCCATCCAGTTCACCTATGACGACGGCTTGCGGACCTACAAAACCAAAAAGCCCTTCGAGGGCGTCATCGGCAATCTCGAGCGGCGCTACAAGGAGACCGAGAGCGCCGGCATGCGCGAGGAAATCGAGAAATACATGTCCTCGAAGCCCTGCCTCGCCTGCAACGGCTATCGCCTGAAGCCCGAGGCCCTCGCGGTCAAGATCGATGGGCTGCACGTCGGCCAGGTCTCGGAGATGTCGATCCGCGCCGCGGCCGCCTGGTTCGCCGACCTGCCCAGGCGGCTCACCGCGCAGCAGAACCAGATCGGCGAGCGCGTCTTCAAGGAAATCCGCGAGCGCCTCGGCTTCCTCAACGATGTCGGCCTCGACTACCTGACCCTGTCGCGCGGCTCCGGCTCGCTGTCGGGCGGCGAGAGCCAGCGGATTCGCCTTGCCAGTCAGATCGGCTCGGGCCTGACCGGCGTGCTCTATGTACTAGATGAGCCCTCGATTGGCCTGCATCAGCGCGACAATGAGCGCCTGCTGGAAACGCTGCGGCGGCTGCGCGACATCGGCAACACCGTGATCGTCGTCGAGCACGATGAGGACGCCATCCTCACCGCCGACCACGTCGTCGACATCGGCCCCGGCGCCGGCGTGAATGGCGGGCACATCGTCGCCGAAGGCACGCCGGAGGACATCGTCAGGAACAAGAACTCCATCACCGGCCAGTACCTCAGCGGCAAGCTGCAGATCCCGACGCCGCGGGAGCGGCGCAAACCGGTCAAGTCGAAGAAGATCCATCTCGACGGCGCCACCGGCAACAACCTCAAGAACGTCTCGGTGGACGTGCCGCTCGGCCTGTTCGTCGCCATCACCGGCGTGTCCGGCGGCGGCAAGTCGACGCTGATGATCGACACCATGTACCAGGCGATGGCCCGGCGCCTGAACGGCGCCCGCGTCAATCCGGCCCCGCACAACCACCTGACCGGCCTCGAATTCCTCGACAAGATCATCGACATCGACCACTCCCCGATCGGCCGCACCCCACGATCCAACCCGGCCACCTACACCGGTGCCTTCGGGCCGCTGCGCGAATGGTTCGCCGGCCTGCCCGAGGCCAAGGCGCGCGGCTACGGCCCCGGCCGCTTCAGCTTCAACGTCAAGGGTGGCCGCTGCGAGAAATGCGAGGGCGACGGCGTCATCAAGATCGAGATGCACTTCCTGCCCGACGTCTATGTCACCTGCGAGGTCTGCAAGGGGCACCGCTACAACCGCGAGACGCTGGAGGTGCAGTTCAAGGGCAAGTCGATCGCCGACGTGCTCGACATGACCATCGACGAGGCCACCGAGTTCTTTGCCGCAGTCCCATCGATCCGCGAGAAATTCGCGACGCCGCAGCGCGTCGGCCTGGGCTACGTCAAGGTCGGTCAGCCGGCGACGACGCTCTCGGGCGGCGAGGCGCAGCGCGTCAAGCTAAGCAAGGAACTGAGCCGCCGCGCCACCGGCCGCACCCTCTACATGCTCGACGAGCCAACGACGGGCCTGCACTTCCACGACATCGCCAAGCTGCTCGAGGTGCTGCACGAGTTGGTCGATCAGGGCAACACGGTGGTAGTGATCGAACACAACCTCGAAGTCATCAAGACCGCCGACTGGATCATCGACATGGGTCCCGAAGGCGGCGATGGCGGCGGGGAGGTGGTGGGCGTCGGCACGCCCGAGGACCTGATCGAGAACAAGCGCTCCTATACCGGCAAGTTCCTGCGAGAAGTCATGGAGCGGCGCCCGGCCAGGCAGAAGCGGCCGGTCCGGCAGGCGGCGGAGTAGCCGGCAGAGGGCCCGCCCTTCGCCGCAGGATTGCCCCGCGCCGGCAAGTGTCCCATGATCGCTCAAGTCCAGAAGAGGAGCAGACCATGGCCTCGACGCTGCTGCCGGCCCGTCCATCGGGCATCGAGTTCGATACCGCGCACACCGCCGTCATCGTTGTCGACATGCAGCATGATTTCGGCAGCAGGGGCGGCATGTTCGACCGTGCCGGCATCGACATTACTCCGATCCAGGCCATCGTCCCGGCGCTGGCCGCGGTCCTCGCCGCCGGCCGCGAAGCCGGCCTGCCCGTCGTCTATCTCAAGCAACAGCATGCGGCCGACTTGTCCGACGCCGGTTCGGCCCGCGCCCCGCACTTCATCAAGCATCAGCGCATGCAACTCGGCAGGGAGTTCCCGGCGCCCGACGGCTCGGTCGGCCGCGTTCTTGTCGCCGACACCTGGAATACCGCGATCCTGCCCGAACTGGCGCCGCATCCCGGCGACGCCATCGTGCCGAAGTCCCGCTACAGCGGCTTCTTCCACACCGATCTGCACGATCGCCTGCAGGCGATGGGCGTCGACACCCTGATCGTCACCGGCACCACCACCAGCATCTGCGTGGAATCGACTGTACGCGACGCCATGTTCCGCGACTATCGCTGCATCGTGCTCGAGGATTGTACCGCCGAGCCGATCGCCTGGGACCAGCCGCGCACCAACCACGAGGCGAGTCTGCTGACCATCGAGCTGCTGTTCGGCTGGATCAGCGACTCCGCCGCCCTGATTGAAGCACTGCAACCGCGCCGCGCGGCCGCCGAGTAAGACTTGGGGCGATTTTCCGTCCCCGAAGGCCATGTGGGCGACGCATTTCGCATGGCTCGCCCGCCCAAAATGTCGCCCGTGTGACAAACTCCATGCGCATTACGCATGGCCCGGCTGTCCACCTGCCCTATAGACCCCACCGGCAAATCGCATGATGTTGGATCGCCCTGCCACCACGCGAAGGGGTATTCCGATGTTCATTCGAGCCGTCTGGCGCCAGAAGCGCCTCGTCGATCTCCGGCCGATCCTGCGGGAAATCGGGGCGCCCCCGAAGCGAAACACCGACATTCTGGGCGCCTCGGCCCCGGATTTCGCGAAAATGACCCTGACCCTGTTCGACCGCCAGCCCTGATCGCAGGCGTTGCGGCGAAAGGCGACTGTATGGATCGACAATCCCTTAATCCGACGTGAACGTCGCCGAAAAGAGCTATGCGTTTTTGGTACCGCTGTTCTGACCAATCACCCACTGCTCAGACTCCGCGATCAGCCTTATCTCACCACCGTAGCGAGCAGGAAGGTTCCGGCAGCTAGCAGAAGGAGAAATGCAAATGGGTATCCGTCAGACGTTCAAGAAGTGGGCCGCTTATCAGCAGACCGTCCGTGAGCTCACCGCTCTCGACAACCGTCAACTCAACGACCTCGGCATCACCCGCGCCGACATCCAGAAGATCGCGCGCAATCATGCGCAGACCCTCTAAGGTCGCCGCGCCGAGCCGCCAGGCGGTCACGATCCGAACGCTCGCTTCCCTTCAAAGGCAGCGAGCGTTTTGATTCTGGGGACCCCGTCCCCGATCAGGCCGAGCTTCGTCCGGCCAGCTCCGAATAGTCCACCTCCACGCCCAGCCGATACGCCGCCCTGCCCCGTAACTCGTCGTGCCAGCGGCCGACATTGCCGGGGATCGGGATGTCGATCCCCATCGTGGTCAACCGGTACATCGCCGTGCCCGCCACGATATCGGCATAGGTCAGGTGGTCGCCGGCAAGGAACCGCGTCCGCTCCAGCTGGCCATTCATGATCTGGAGGCAGGCCGTGGTGCCGGCAACCGCCTTGGCGACGGCGTCACGGTCGCGCTTCTCCGGCGCCGTCCGGTAATGCTTCCAGAACACGTCGATCCAGGCTGGCTGGAAGGTTGTCGCCGTCCAGTCCGTCCAGCGGTCACACTCGGCGCGGACCACCGGGTCTTCGAGCCACAGCCGGCCGGGACTGTACCGGGCCGCGAGATAGCGCACGATTGCATGGCTCTCCCACAGCACGAGGTCTCCGTCGCGCAGCGTCGGCACCAGCCCGTTGGGATTGAGCGTCAGGTACTCCGGAGTACGGTTGCCGCCATATTTGCCGCCAAGCGGGATGTGCTCGTACTCCTGCCCGACTTCGGCGAGCGCCCAGCGCACCTTCTGGACATTGGCGGACGTCTCCCGTCCCCACAGCGTAATCGCCACGACAATCCTCCCGTTGCGGCCGTTTCTACTGGCTGTTAGGACGGCCGCCATGTCCGATCAACCCATACATATTGTGGGGGCTGGCCTCGCCGGCTCCGAAGCCGCGTGGCAGGCCGCCGAGGCCGGCGCCCGGGTCGTCCTGCATGAGATGCGGCCGCAGAAGATGACCGAAGCCCACGTCACCGGGGGCTTCGCCGAACTGGTGTGCTCCAATTCCTTCCGCTCCGACGACCACGAGCACAATGCCGTCGGCCTCCTGCACGAAGAGCTGCGGCGCTGCGGCTCCCTGGTCATGTGCATGGCCGACGCGCACAAGCTCCCCGCCGGCGGCGCGCTGGCTGTCGACCGGGTTGGCTTTTCCGACGCTGTCACCGCTGCAATCCGCAGCCACCCCAACATCAGCGTCGAATTCGGCGAAATCGCCGGCCTGCCCCCCGCCGACTGGACCAATGTCATCATTGCCACGGGGCCGCTCACCTCGCGGCCGCTGGCCGAAGCGATCCAGAGCCTCACCGGCGAGGCGGAACTGGCCTTCTTCGATGCTATCGCGCCCATCGTGCACGGCGAGTCCATCGACATGGACATTGCCTGGAAGCAGTCACGCTATGACAAGATGGGCCCGGGGGGCACCGGGCAGGACTACCTCAACTGCCCGCTCGACGAAGCACAGTACAATCGCTTCGTCGATGCCCTGCTCGCCGGCGAAAAGCACGTCTATCACCAATGGGAGAACGTCCCCTATTTCGACGGCTGCCTGCCGGTCGAAGTGATGGCGGAACGTGGCCGCGAAACCTTGCGCTACGGTCCGCTGAAGCCAGTCGGCCTCACCAATCCACGCAATCCGACCGTAAAGCCCTACGCCATCGTCCAGCTTCGGCAGGATAACGCCTTGGGCACGCTGTGGAACATGGTCGGGTTTCAGACCAAGCTCAAATATCGCGGCCAGGCTGAGATCTTCCGGCTCATTCCGGGCCTGGAGCACGCGCAGTTTGCGCGGCTGGGCGGCCTTCACCACAACACCTTCCTCAACTCGCCCAAGGTCCTGGACCGGCAGCTGCGGCTCAAGGCTCAACCGCGGCTGCGCTTTGCCGGCCAGATCACCGGAGTCGAGGGCTATGTCGAGAGCACGGCTATCGGCCTGATCGCCGGCCGTATGGCTGCGGCACAGGCGCGTGGCGCAAGCGTCGAGGCACCAGCGCCGACCACCGCACTGGGTGGCCTCTTCAACCACATTCTCGGCGGCCATCTTGCGGCCGAAGGCGAGCCGGGCCCGCGCAGCTTCCAGCCGATGAATGTGAATTTCGGCCTGTTGCCGCCGGTGACGGTGAAGAAGCCGGAGGGACTTGTGGGGCGCTGGCGAGCCACGGACAAGACGCTGGCGAAGCGCAAGGCGATGAGCGACCGCGCGCTGGCGGACATCGCGGCCTGGGCCTAGAGCTCCGGACCTGATCTCCGTCCGGCCGAACGGAAAAGCTCCGATCGTCGCCCTGTGTCAGGCGTTGCGCAGCTTCCACCATCCGAGCGCCGCGATCTTCCGCCAGTCGGCGACATCCTCCATGCGGACGAACGGTGCATCGGGACTGAGACGACGGAGCTGCTGGCCGAGCACGGCCCGCGGCGCGAAGGCGGCCCGCAACTCGCGCGGCAGCGCCGCGATCCCGGCATCGGCCTTGCGCAGATGCTCGTCCGCCACATCGGCGAGCTTGGTGAGGGCCACCGCGATCCCGTCCGACGCCTGGCCGGCGAGCACCTCGCCTTCGGTGACGCCGCAGATCGCGAACACCTCCCACGGCAGGAAAATTCGGCCCTGGCTGGCGTTGTAGCCGAATGCCCTCAAATGCCCGACCAGTGCGTGGGCCACGCCTAGGTGCCCGGCGGCATCGCCGGTTTCGATCGGAGCGCCGCCATTGAGGATCATCGCCCCGACTTGGTATAGCGCCGAAACCGTCTCGCCGGCATAGCCCTCGAAGGTCGCCATGTCGGGCATCGGGTCCTGGTAAAGATCGAACCGACGCGCCGTGATAATGCGCGTCAGCGGCGGCGTGGGCAGCCCGTAATCGGCGATCACCGACAGCAGCGCCTCGGCGAGTGGATTCTGGCGGACGTTGCCATGCCCCTTGCCGCTTAGTGCATCGGTCCACCATTGCAGCCGGATTTCGCCGGCGGCCGGCTCCTTGGCCCGCTCGCGCACCGAGGCGATGTCTGCA
This sequence comes from Pseudomonadota bacterium, assembly GCA_023390785.1. Lineage (GTDB taxonomy): Bacteria > Pseudomonadota > Alphaproteobacteria > Rhizobiales > Devosiaceae > Devosia_A. The sequence continues at coordinate 12,864 of JAEWCE010000229.1, read as the reverse complement.
TTGAAGGCATAGAGCGCCGTGATCGCCTCCCGCCCTCTGGGCGGCAGCACCAGGGTCGCGAGGTAACGGTCGCGGTCGGTCTCGCGCAAATATTGCGTCGCGTAGGCGGCGCTCTCGGGCGTCACCGCGACGACTCGACGGCGATCAGCGCCGCGCCGACCGCCCGGTTCTCGCCGAGGAGGATGTTGTAGGTGCGCACCGCGCCGCCGGTGGCAATCGCCTCGACGATAATGTTGCGCTGGCGCAGCGCCTGCCGGATCGACTTGTCGAAGCCGGCCATGTCCATCCCAAGCCCGACCAGCAGCACGTCGATCTGGTCGGCGGCGTCGAACACCGGCTGCAGGTTGGCGAGGCTGATCTTGGCCGCGCTCGTCGCCTCCCAGGCGTGCATGCCCGTCGGCAGGCAGAGCAGCGAACCGCGGTGGCTCATGCCGGCAAAGCGGAAGCCGCCATTGCCGTAACCCTCGATCACTGCCTGGTACGGGTAGAACCCCTGCCCCGGCTCTGCCATGCGCGCTGCCCCTAGACGGCAGCGCCGTCGGCGCGCTTCGGAATCTTCGCCGCCTTGGCGTCCGCCGGCGTATCGCCACGCGCCTTGAGCCCGAAATAGATCAGGATCGGGCCGCCGATGAACACCGACGAATACATGCCGAAAATCGACCCGAAGGTCATGGCGATGGTGAAGCCGCGGATCGATTCACCGCCGAAGAACACCAGCGGGAACAGCGCCAGCAGGATCGTGAACTGCGTCAGCGACGTACGCACGATCGTCTGGTTGATGCTGAGGTCGATCAACTCAGGCAGCGACATCTTCTTGTATTTTCGCAAATTCTCGCGAATTCGGTCGGAGATGACCACCGTCTCGTTGAGACTGAGGCCGACCAGTGTAAGCACCGCCGCGATGGACGACACGTTGAATTCGAGCCCCGCCACCGAGAACAACCCGATGGTCATGATCACGTCGTGCGTCGTCGTGGTGATGGCGGCGAGGGCGAACTGCCACTCGAAGCGGAACCAAACGTAGATCAGGATCGCCACCAGCGCGACCAGCACAGCGATCACGCCTTTGGTCGTCAGCTCGCCTGAGACCTGCGGCCCCACCGTCTCGACGCGGCGGATCGAATATTGGTCGCCTTCGAGCGCCGCCGTGACCTTGTTGACCGCGGCTTGCTGCGCGGCGTCGCCGCCAGGCTGCGTCTGCACGCGCACCAGCACGTCCTTGGGCGTGCCGAACTGCTGCACCTGGATGTCGCCGAGCCCGAGTCCGGCCAGATCCTCGCGGATCTTGCCGGGGTCCGCGTCGCCCGCGCCGGTCCGCTGCAGCTCGATCGCCGACCCGCCGATGAAGTCGATGCCGAGGTTGAAGCCCTTGGTGAAGGCCGAGCCGATGGCGAGGAGCGAAATGATCACGGAGAAGATAATCGCGTAGTGCGAGATCTTCATGAACGGCACCTTGGTCCCGTCCGGAATGAAGCGGAAGACCTGGATCTTGATGGTCTTGGGCCGCCGCCAGCGATACCAGGCGCCGACGAAATACAGCGTCACCGTGTAGGAGGTGAACAGCGACGTCAGGATGCCGAGCGCCAGCGTCACCGCAAAGCCCTGCACCGGACCCGAACCCAGGAAGTAGAGCACGATGGCGGCGATCAACTGCGTCAGGTGCGAGTCGATGATGGTGCCCCAGGCGCGCCGGAAGCCCGCATCGATCGCGGCCAGGATCGACTTGCCCGCCTTCAGTTCCTCGCGAATGCGCTCGTAGATCAGCACGTTGGCGTCCACCGACATGCCGATGGTGAGCACGATACCGGCAATGCCGGGCAGCGTCAGCGTCGAACCAAGCAGCGACAGCGAGGCGATGATGAGGACGATGTTGAGGACCAGCGAGATGTCGGCGAACAAGCCGAACAGCCCGTAGGCGATCACCATGAAGGTCACCACCAGGATGGCCGCGACGACGCCCGCGGTCACGCCCGCATGGATCGAGTCCGCGCCCAGGCTCGGGCCGACGCTGCGCTCTTCCGCCACATCGAGGGTCGCCGGCAGCGCGCCGGCACGCAGCAGCACGGCCAGGTCGTTGGCGCTCTGCGGCGTGAAATTGCCCGTGATCTGCCCCGAGCCGCCGGTGATCGGCTGCTGGATGGTCGGCGCGGTGATCACCTGGTTGTCGAGCACGATGGCAAAGCGCTTGCCGACATTCTTGGCGGTGATTTCGCCGAATACGATGGCACCGTGGGTGTTGAAGCTGAAGCTCACCACCGAGCGCCCGGTCTGCTGGTCGAAGCCGGGCTGGGCGTTGGTCAGGTCCTCGCCGCCGAGTTCGATGTTCTCGTTGATCAGCTCTTCGGGCGGGCCCGCCGCCCCATCGGCGCTCGGTACGATCTCGTAGCCGGCCGGGATGCCCTGCGCCTTGGCCTGCTCCGCCGTCATGGTCGGGTGGACCAGATGGAACTCGAGCCGCGCCGTCTTCGAGATCAACTCCTTGAGGTGCTGCGAGTCGTTGAAGCCCGGCACCTGCACCAGCACGCGGTCGGTGCCCTGGCGCTGGATGATCGGCTCGGTGGTGCCGACTTCGTCGATACGCTTGCGGATCACTTCGATCGACTGCGCGATCAGCGACGACATGCGGTCCTTGATGCCCGCCTCGCTCAGCGTCACCGTCAGTTTGCCGTCCGGCGTCTCGCCGAATTCGAGCTCCTGCGTGCCGCCGACGCCGAGAATGCCGTTGCCGGTCTGCAGCTTCTGCAGCGCAGCCTGCGCCGCCGCCTTCTGCGTGGGATCGGTGAGCTCGATGGTGAGCCCGTTGTCCGTCGTGGTGATGATGTTGCCGATGCCGTTCTCGCCGGCCAGCAATTGCCGGGCGTCACGGCGCAGCGTCTTCAGCCGCTCCGTGACCACCGACTGCTGGTTGACCTGCAGCAGCAGGTAGGAGCCGCCCTGCAGGTCGAGGCCGAGCGTCATGCCGTTGTGCGGCAGCCAGCCCGGCCAGGTCGCAGTCGTATCCTTGGAGAAGAAATTGGGGATCGCAAAGACGATGCCCAGCACGGCGACGAATAGAATGATCGCGGTGCGGATGGGCGAGAACTGCAACATGCTGGGACGTCGTCCTTACTGGCGGATCAGGAGGCTTTGTTGTCGTTGACCGGATTGGCGCGGTTGCGCACGTCGGCGACCGAACTGCGCGTCAGCTTGACCCGCACCCCCTGCGAGATCTCGACCTCGAGGTCTTCGCCATCCACCGCCTTGGTGACCTTGCCGACGATACCGCCGGTGGTCACCACCGTGTCACCGCGCGAGATCGACGAGAGCATCGCCTGCTGTGCCTTCATGCGCTTCTGCTGCGGCCGGAAGATCAGCAGCCAGAAGATCACGACCAGCAGCAGGATGGGGGCGAACTGGATGAGCAGATCGCTCATTCCGCCTGCGCCGGCGGCAGGGGCACCGGTGCTCTGCGCGAGAGCGGGTGTCACGAACATGGTGTACTCCTCAGATGGGTTGTCGGCTTGTCAAAACGCCGCGGTTGATCGCATATAGGCTGCGTTTCCGGCAATGGAACAATCCATCCGGTCAAAAGCGCGCGGACTATATAGTCCGCTCCGATTCAATGCAAAGCCGTTCGAAGTGCCGCTGAGGCCATTTCGACGCAGGATTTCCCGAAATCATGCCCGACGAGACCCTTACGCAGATTGCCGCGTCGTTGCAGCGTATCGCCGACCGGCTGGAGGCCATGGCGCCCGCTGCCGCCCCGGACCGCCCGGTGCCCGGACCGGAGGATGCCTACCATTGGGATGCCGCCGCGAACCGTCTGGTCCCGGTGCCCAAGGTGGCGCGGGTGCCCTTCGGCCTGCTCAAGGGGATCGACAGCGTCCGCGACACGCTCCTCGCCAATACCGTACAGTTTGCAAAGGGTTACGGCGCCAACAACGCGCTGCTCTGGGGCGCGCGCGGCATGGGCAAGAGCTCGCTGGTCAAGGCCGTCCATGCAGAAGTGTCAGGTCATCTCGCGCAACGGTTGATCCTGATCGAGATTTCGCGCGAGGACATCGAGTCCCTGCCCCGGTTGATGCGGATCATAGCCGCCGAGGACGCCCGCTTCATCGTCTTCTGCGATGATCTGAGCTTCGACAAGGACGAGACCAGCTACAAATCGCTCAAGGCCATCCTCGATGGCGGCCTCGAGGGGCGGCCGGACAACGCCCTGTTCTATGCCACCTCCAACCGCCGCCACATGATGCCGCGCGACATGATCGACAACGAGCGCGCCACGGCAATAAACCCCGGCGAGGCAATCGAGGAGAAGGTGTCGCTGTCGGACCGCTTCGGCCTTTGGCTCGGCTTCCACAATTGCGACCAGCCGACCTTCCTCAGCATGATCCGCGGCTATTGCGACGCCTACGGGCTCGAAATCGACGACGACAGGCTCACTGCGCGGGCCATCGAATGGGCCCAGACCCGCGGCGCCCGCTCCGGCCGCGTCGCCATCCAGTTCGTGCGCGCACTGGCCGGGGAAATGGGCAAGTCGGTGTGAAGAGGCAATCGGCAGTCGGTGGATCATCCCGACTGCCGATTGCCGATTGCCGATTGCCGATTGCCTACGCTCACCCCGCCAGGAGCGGTACCGGGTCGACCGGCGTCGCACCCTGGCGCAGCTCGAAGTGGAGCTGCGGGCGGCTCACCGAGCCGGTCATGCCCACCGAGCCGATATTGTCGCCGCGGCTGACCGTTTGCCCCTTGCTGACGCCGGTTGCCTTGAGGTGCGCGTACGCCGACACGTAGCCATTGGGGTGGCGGATGAGGATGAGGTTGCCGTAGCCCTCAACGCCCGAGCCGACATAGATGACCGTGCCGTTCTCAGCGGCACGCACGGCGCTGCCCTCGGGCGCATCGATGTTGATGCCGGTGCCCTTGGAGGCGATGAAATCCGTCGTCACCTTGCCTGACACCGGCCAGCGGAACTTGTCGGCGCCCGACATCTGCGGCGCGGCCGCTTGCGGCGTCTTGACCGGGGCCGGCTGCGCGGTTGCCACCTGCTGCACCGGCACCGTCGCCTTCGAGCTTTCGGGATCGACCAGCTTGGGATTGCTGATGGCGGCCGTCTTGCTGGGCGCCGGCTGCGTGGCGACGGGTCGCGCCCCGAGCGGCGCTTCGACCGGCGCCAGCGACGCGACGCGGGTGGGCGCCTGCTTGGCAGCGAGATCGGCGCGTCCTGGGATGATCACCTTCTGGCCGACATAGATCTTGTCGGGCGAAATGATGTTGTTGGCCTGCATGATCGCCTGCGCGGTGACGTTGTATTTGCGCGCGATGGTGTAGAGCGACTCTCCACTCTCGATCGTGTGGGCATACGCATTGGCTGGAACCACGTTCAGGTTCGAGCTGGCCGGCTGCGGCGTGCCCAGCGAAGCGAGCTTGGGCGCCGGAGCCGGATTGGCAAGCTGGGGCTGGGCTGACATCGGTTTCGATCCTGTAAGAGGCGGCAAGGCGGACGAGGTGACGGATCCCGTAGTGATGGGAGCACTGCCGGTGACGAGGCCACCGGAGCCACCGGAAATATCTTCGGGCGGGACGTAGGGGCCCATGGCCACCCGGGTCTGCCCCTGCGGCGCGATGGGAGCCAGTGCGGTGGGCATGACCTGCTGCCCGCCGATCGCGTTCGTGGGCCCGGTCGATGCGGTGACGTCGCCGCCTCCCAGGCCGAGGCCGAGCGATGAACAGCCCGCAAGCGACGTTGCTGCCAACGCCACACCGGCGAACGCGGCGATCCTGAGCGCCTGACCGGCAACGCGATTACTCATCAGTCCAACTCGTACGCAACCAACGTGATACCGCTGACGATAAGCATTTTAGGTAAAGACGAGTTTAAGGCGCTCGCGTTTTGCGGCGATCGCGGCGCGCCGGATTCAGCGGCGGTTAGGGTTAAGGCGGAGCGGTGTTTCGAAGGGGCGACCTGCTCGCCGGCCGGTGGCTGGGGCCGCTACTCTCGGTCTCTCCCCACAAGGGGGGAGAGGGGCGATGGACTGCGGACTCCGGCGCTTCAGTCAGGCTCCCTCCCCTTGCGGGGAGGGGCTGGGCGTGGGGGCAAAATGCGCCGAACTCGGTGCGACTACAGCGCGATAGTTCTGTCCAGCACCGCCGCCAGCTCAACGTCGGTCGCCTGCAGCGACACCGGCGTCACCGTCACGGCGTTGCCGTGCATCAAGAGGTGGAAGTCATGCGCCGGATCGAGCGGCTTCGGCGTTTCCGGAATCGCGATGAAGAACTTGCCGGGATTGTCCGAGGGGAAATACTTCATCGGCGACCGTCTGAAGCGCTGCGTCGGCACCACGCGGATGCCCGCCACCTCCTCGACCGGGCAGAACGGGAAGTTGACGTTGAACCACACGCCGGGCCTGGCGCCGGCATGGATGCGCTCGACGACCTTCGCGCCGAGGCGGCGGGAGACCGCCCAGTCGATCGCGGCGCCTGCCTCGTAGTCGACGCCCTGGCTCATGGCGATGCCGATGGCGCCCTGCAACGAGCCCTCGCGCGCGCCCGCAGCAGTGCCTGAGCAGTTGATGATGTCGCCGAGATTCTGTCCGTTGTTGACCCCCGAGAGCACCAGATCGGCGGGGTGCTCCTTGAGCAGGAACGTCATTCCGGTGACGACGCAGTCGGCCGGCGAGCCGCCGGGAATGGCAAAGACGCGCGGGCGCTTTTCGATCAGTTCGAGCTCGCGCCCGAAGGTGAAGCGGTGCGCGGCACCCGACTGGTTGCCGTCGGGCGCACACACCCAGACATCGTCGCTGAGCGATCGGGCTATGCCCTCGAGCACGGCGAGGCCGGGCGCATCGACGCCGTCGTCATTGGTGAGGAGGATGCGAAGACTCATTTGCCGGCGGCCGCGACGACCTTGAGGCCGTTCATGTAGGGCTGCAGCACCTCGGGCACCGCGATCGAGCCGTCTTCCTGCTGGTAGTTCTCCATCACCGCGATCAGTGTGCGCCCGACCGCCAGCGCCGAGCCGTTGAGCGTATGGACGTGCCTGATCTTGCCGTCCTTGCCCTTGACCCGCGCGTCCATGCGCCGCGCCTGGAAGTCGCCGCACACCGAGCACGACGAGATTTCGCGATAATTGTCCTGCCCCGGCAGCCACACCTCGATGTCGTAGGTCTTCTGCGCCCCAAAGCCCATGTCGCCGGTCGTCAGCGTCATCACCCGGTAGTGGAGGCCGAGCTTTTGCAGCACTGCCTCGGCGCAGCCGAGCATGCGCTCGAGCTCGTCGCTCGACTGCTCGGGCGTGGTGATCGAGACCAGCTCGACCTTGTTGAACTGGTGCTGGCGCAGCATGCCGCGCGTATCCCGCCCGGCGCTCCCCGCCTCCGAGCGGAAGCATGGCGTCAGCGCGGTAAAACGCAGCGGCAGATCCTCCTCGCGCTGGATGGACTCGCGCACCAGATTGGTCAGCGGCACCTCTGCGGTGGGGATGAGGGCCAACCGGCCATCACCGTGGGGCGTGAAAAACAGATCCTCGGCAAACTTCGGCAGCTGGCCCGTGCCGTAAAGCGCGTCGTCCTTCACCAGCACCGGCGGCTCGACCTCGGTGTAACCATGCTCGTCCACATGCAGATCGAGCATGAACTGGCCCAGCGCCCGTTCCATGCGGGCGAGTTGGCCCTTGATGATAGTGAAGCGGGCGCCCGATATCTTGGCGGCGGTCTCGAAATCCATCATGCCGAGCGCTTCGCCGGTCTCGTAGTGCTCCTTCGGCTTGAACGAAAAACTTGGCCTGGGCGGACGGGTTTTCGCCGCGGTCGCCGCATTGCCGTTGGGGCCGAAATACTCGACGTTGGCGCTCTCATCGGCGCCGCGCGGCACCTCGTCCCTGGGCAGGTTCGGCATCACCATGAGGGCGTTGCGCAGCGCCTCCTCGGCGGTGCGGCGCTCGGCCTCGCCGGCCTGGATCGACTCCTTGAGCTTGCCGACCTCGTCCAGCAGCGCCTGGGCCCGCGCCTCGTCCTTCTGCGCCTTGGCCTGGCCGATCTGCTTGCTGAGGCTGTTGCGGCTCGCCTGCGCCTCCTCGAGGCGGGTAATGACGGCCTTGCGGGCATCATCGAGCGCAATCAGCTCGGACGCGGAAAAGGGCACGTTCCTGCGCTCGCGCAAAGCCGCGTCGACGGCCGCGGCGTTGGCCCTGATCCAGTTGATGTCCAGCATGGCGAAAGTCCCGAGGAAAGAGGGCTTCTTTTGCGGGAGAGGCGCCGGGAAGGCAAGAGGCGCGGCACATGCCGCGAACGGGCATGTTGCGACCACGTCCCGAAGGTGTCATCCCCGCGAAAGCGGGGACCCAACTCGATCCTTGCGCAGCGGAGAATTGGGTCCCGGGTCAAGCCCGGGATGACACCCGAGGAGGCGGCGCGGCGGGTGCCGACTGCAGTCTACGCCTTTGCCGCTTCGGCGGCCTCGCGGGCGGCGCGCTGCTTTTCCACCCAGCGCACGGCGAAGATGGAGAATTCGTAGAGGGCATACATCGGGATGGAGAGGCCGATCTGGCTGATCGGATCGGGCGGGCTGAGCAGCGCTGCGATGGCGAGAATGCCCACGATCGCGTATTTGCGGCCCTTGCCGAGCTGCTTGGAATTGACCAGCTCGATGCGCGCCAGGAGCGTCAGGATCACCGGCAGCTGGAAGCAGATGCCGAAGGCGATGATCAGGGTCATGATGAACCCCAGATACTCGCTCACGCGGGTCTGCATCTCGATCTGCACGTCGCCCGTCGTCTGCTGCATGCCGAGGAAGAAGTGAAGCGCCATCGGCGCGACGACGAAATAGACCAGCACCGCCCCGAGCACGAAGAATACCGGGGTCGCCACCAGATAGGGTATGAAGGCCCGGCGCTCGCGCTTGTAGAGGCCGGGGGCGACGAACGCGTAGATCTGCCCGGCGATGATGGGGAAGGCGAAGAACAGCGCCCCGAACAGCGCCACGTTCATCTGCGTGAAGAAGAATTCCTGCGGCGCCGTGTAGATCATGTTCTTGCCGCCGGCCCAGATGAAGGGCTGCACCAGCACGTCGTAGATCGGCTTGGCGAAAAAAAAGCAGACCAGAAACAGCACCACCACCGCGGCCAGCGAATAGATCAGCCGCTTCCGCAGCTCGATCAGATGGTCGAGCAGCGGCGCTTCCGAGCCCTTGAGCTCGTCCTCGTCGGCCTCCGGCGGAGGGAGCGCTGTGGCGGTCATCAGGCGTCGGCCTTGGGCTTGGGTGTCCGCGGTTTGCGTGGCGCGGCGGGCTTCTTCGGCTTCGCCGCCGGGGTCTCGGCGATCTTCTGCACGGGCTCGGCCGTCGCAGCCGCGGCCGGTGCCGCCTTTGCCCGCGGCTTACGCGGCGCTTTCGGCTTGGCCGGCGCGATTGCCTCGACCGGCGCCGGGCTCTCGACCGCAGCCGGCGCCTCGCCCGCCTTGGCGGCCATGGCGGTGGCCGGCGGAGCGATGCTGCCGGATTCCACCGGCGTCATGCCGACCTTGTCGTGAATCTCCGCGACCACGCTCTCGGCTGCCGGATCCTTGGGCGCAATGGCCCCTGACGGCACCACCGCGCCGCTCTCGGTGGTGCGGTTGAATTCGCGGGTGATCTCCTGCGCCGTCTGCTTCAGCGGCTCGGTGATCGAGCGCCGCAGGTCGGTGATCTGGTCGAGCCCGGTGGTCTTGTTGAGCTCGCGCTGGAACTCGCCGCCCATGCGCCGGATGGTGGCGACGACCTTGCCCAGCCGGTTCATCACCACCGGCATGTCTTTTGGCCCGATGACGACCAGCGCCACGACGCCGATCAACAGCATCTCAGTCCAGCCGACACCGAACATCAGTCAATCCTGTTAGAGGACGGCGACAGCCGCCGCTCAGGCGTCCTTGGCTTTTTCGGCCGGGGCGGAAACCGGGGGAGCCTGCACCTGGGCGGTGGTGCTGGTCGTCTCGGGCTCGTCGCGCATCCCCTTCTGGAACGCCTTGATGCCCGACGCGAATTCACCCATCACACCGGAAATCTTGCCGCGGCCGAAGAGCACGACGACCACGACGGCAACGATAATGATGCCCCAAAGTCCTGGACCGTGCATCGAAAGTTCCTTTCACGCGGAGAGTTCAGTTACGCCGGAGGCCCAGAAATAGGTTCAAAGCGCGCCGAACACAAGGATGGGATTTGCCGCAGGGTTACTCCTCGGCGGGCTCGTCCTGGCCCTCGGTATCATCGGGATCGAGCGGGTCCTCGTCCTCGCGCAGCGGGCCGTCGAACGGCAGCGGGATCTGCATGTTGGGCGGCAGCCGGTTGCTGAGCAGGCCGGCCCCCTTCAACTCTTCGAGACCCGGCAGGTCGGCCAGCGATTCCAGCCCGAAATGGTCGAGGAATGCCTCGGTGGTGCCGTAGGTCACCGGCCGGCCTGGTGTCCGGCGACGGCCGCGCATGCGAATCCAGCCCGCCTCCATCAGCAGGTCGAGCGTACCCTTGCCGGTGGCGACACCGCGCACCTCCTCCACCTCGGCTCGCGTCGCGGGCTGGTGGTAGGCGATGATGGCGAGGGTCTCGAGCGCTGCCCGGCTGAGCGGCTTGTTGTCGGTCTGCTCGCGGCGCAGCAGATAGCCGAGGTCCTCGGCCGTGCGGAACGCCCATTTGTCGCCCCGCCGCACGAGGTTGACGCCGCGCGGCCGGTAGTCCTCGGCCAGCCGCAGCAGCAGCGCCGCGACGTCGGTGCCCTCCGCCAGTTGCGGCGCGAGCTCGGCGACGCTCAGCGGCTCGGCCGAGGCGAACAGCAGCGCCTCGAGGATGCGCAGCGATGTCTCTGCCAGCTCGGGATGCTCACTCGGTCCGGCCTCGACCGCCTCCACTTCGGGCGCAGCCTCCCGCTCCGGCTCGGGGGCCGGCGTGGGTTGCGCAGCGATGGCAGGCCCGCTCTCGGGCGCGTTCGAATCGTCGGACATCAATTCTCGGTCGGGGAATGGTCGCTCTTGCGGCGGCGCACGAGCAGCGGCCCGAAGGCCAGCGATTGTTGCAATTCTACCTGTCCCAGCCGGACCAGTTCAAGGCTGGAGGCGAAGGTTGAGGCGAGCGCCGTGGTGCGCTCCTCGGGCATCGCCAGGTACTCGACGAGATAGGCATCGAGCGGCACCCAGTCCATGTTGTCGCCGATCAGGCGGTTGAGGATGTCGCGTGCGTCCTGTAGCGACCAGACATGCCGCTCGAACGGCGTATAGTCGGTCGGGATGCCGCGTTCGCGCTGCACGGCATAAGCCTTGAGCAGGTCGAACAGCGAGGCTTCCCACAGCGCCATCCGGTGGACGGTGATCGGCTCGGGGGCGCCGCGCATGAACATGCCGGTGCCCAGCAGCGGCCGGTTCATCAGCCGCTGCGCCGCGAGCCGCATGGCCTCGAGCCGCTTCAGGCGGAACTGCAGCAGCGCCGCCATCATCTCGCCCGTCGGCTCGTCGTCCGATGCCGCCTGCGGCACCATCAGCCGGCTCTTGAGATAGGCCAGCCACGCCGCCATCACCAGGTAGTCGGCGGCGATCTCGATGCGCTTCTCGCGCACCGTCTCGATGAAGCCAAGATATTGCTCGGCCAGCGCCAGCACTGAAATCTGGCTGAGGTCGACCTTCTGCCGTCGCGCCAGGTCGAGCAGCAGGTCGAGCGGCCCCTCATAGCCGCCGACGTCGACATACATCACCTCGTCGCCGGACGGCGCCGCCTGCGCGGCCTCGAGCCACTCGGATGTCTGGTCAGCGGTCAAAGCGTCGGGTCCACCGGGCGTCGGAAAGACGCAAGCTTGCACAAGGTTCGCCGGAAAACGGCCGATTCTCCGTTACCCGAGCTTCAGCCCGCAGGAAACAGGCATTCCCGCCACAGCGGGAATGTTGCTGTGGGTATCTTCCGCGATCTAGCCGTTGGTGGCGAAACAGTCGCCGCCCTGTGCCTTGATCTGGGCACAGATGCTGGTTGCATCGGTGAGCGAGGAGGTCGGCAGCCGGACGCGCCAGCGCACGCCCTTCTGGCCGAGGTCGACCTGCTGGATCACCAGTTTGCTGCCGCCAAAGAGCGAGCCGTATTTCGCCGTAACCGAGCGAATGGACGCCTGCGCGTCCGCCTCGCTCGGCTGCGAGCTGAGTTGCACATAGGCGGCCGCATTGCCGCCGTCGTTTGGCGCCGGCGTGCTGCGTGCCGGCGTCGCGGTGGCCACCCGCTGTGTCGCGTTGGTCGCCGGCGTGCCGCCGCCGAGCAGGTCGATCTGTCCGTTCGGCGTCTGCGCCCCCACCAGCGCATTGACGCTGGTATTGGTCGGCGTGCTCGAGCGCGGTTGGGCGCTGGCCGCCGAGCGCACCGGGAACTGCATCGGCACCGGCGCCACGGCATTCGGATCGATCACCGGCGCGATGTCGGCGACGTCCGTGCTGTCGGTGTCGGTCAGGGCCCCGGGCGCCAGCGGTGTGGTGGTGGTTGGCGCCAGGGTTGGGGCGCTGGCCGAGGCCACCGTGTCGCTGCCCAGCAGGTTGGTGGATTCGGAGCTTGGCACCGAGGGCACGTTGGGCCGCTCGACGGGCAGCTCTTCGCCGCCGGCGACGGCGTCATCACCGGAAACGATGGTACCATCCGGACGCACGGTCACGGTCCGTACCTTGCGGTTGGCAAGGCCATTGTCGTTGTCGTCGGCGACGGGCGTCACATCGCGGGTGACGGCCGCCGTGGCCTGGTCGGTCGAGACCAATTGCTCGCTGCTCGGAGCCGGCGTCGCATTGTCCATCTTGGCGAGGACCGGGGATTTCGCCGCATCCGTCGCCGGCTTCGCCGGTGCCGTCGGCACGTCCTTGACCGGGGTGGGGTCGGCGGTGAGCTGCGGCGCCGCGG
>JAEWCE010000164.1 GCA_023390785.1 Pseudomonadota bacterium | reverse complement strand
GGCGGTACCGGTGGCACCGGCGGCGACGCCGGTGGCCTCGGCGGTACCGGTGGTAACGGCGGCACCGGCGGTGCTGGCGGTGCTGGCGGGTTTCTGTTCGGGTCCGGAGGTGCCGGCGGCGCTGGTGGTTCGGGCGGCAGCGCCCTTGGGCTCGGCGGCTGAGGCTAGATCGCCACCTTGTGCTCCAGCGCCATCTGGTCGAGGGCGCGGATCGGCCGGGCGCCGATATGCGAGATCACCTCGCTGGCGGCAAGGCACCCGGCGGCGAGCGCCGTCTTGAGGTCGCGCTCGCGCGCCAGCGCCAGGAGGAAGCCAGAGGCGAACAAATCGCCCGCGCCCGTGGCGTCGACGACGCGCGGCACGGCGAAGGCCGGTACGGTGACAATCTCGCCATTGTGCACGGCCATGGCGCCCTGCCCCCCCATCGTCACCGCAGCGAGGTCGCAATCCTTGGCGATCTGCTGCACCGCGTCGTGCAGGCTGTCGGTCTGGTACAGCGCCTTGGCCTCTTCGATATTGGCGAACACATAGTCGATGGTCTTGGACCGCATCAGGTCGAGGAATTCCTCGCGGTAGCGGTTGACGCAGAACGGGTCGGACAGCGTGATCGCGGTCGGCCGGTCGTGCTTGTGGGCGAAGTGCGCCGCCACCACGAAGGCCTTCTTGGCCTCAGGCGGGTCCCACAGATAGCCTTCCATGTAGGTCACCGCGGCGGCGCCGATCTCCTCTTCCTTGATATCGGCGGTGGTGAGTTGCTGGCAGGCGCCCAGATAGGTGTTCATGGTGCGCTCGCCCCCCGGTGACACCAGGATCATGGAGCGCGCCGTAGCCGGGCCGTCATGCAGCCGGTCGATGGAATAGTGCACGCCGATTTCGCGCAGATCGTCGGCGAACACGTCGCCCAGCGGATCGGCCGCGACCTTGCCGATGAACGCCGCGCGGCCGCCAAAGCCCGCGACGCCCGCCGCCGTATTGGCCGACGAGCCGCCGGAGATCTGGCGTTTTTCGGCCGGCATGCGCGCGTAGAGATAGGCCGAGCGCTCGGCGTCGACCAGATGCATGATGCCTTCCGACATGCCCTCGCGCGCGAGGAAGTCCGGCTCGACCGGAGCGATCACGTCGACGATCGCATTGCCGATGGTGAGCACGTCGAACTGTGTGTCAGCCATCGGCCGCCCTGATCTGTTGGTCCGGCGCGCACATAGCGGGGAACGGCGGCGCGCGCAACCTTGCGGCGGCCCGAGACCGCCGCCATTGTCACCGCCGTCACGCGGGGGAGAAGCTGATGACCGACCTTGTTCTGGCGATTGCCCACCATTTGTGCGTCTTTACCCTGGCCGGCCTGCTGCTTGCCGAAGTGGTGCTGCTGCGGCCCGACCTCAGTCCGGCGCGGATCCTCCAGCTCGGACGTATCGACATCGCCTACGGCATCGTCGCCGGCCTGGTCGTGGTCATCGGCGTGCTGCGGGTCAATTTCGGCGACAAGGGCGCCGACTACTACCTCCACAACTGGGCCTTCTGGCTGAAGATGTCGGCCTTCGTCCTGCTCGGGCTGCTGTCGATTCCGCCGACCCTCGCCATCATCGGCTGGAGGCGCAGGGTCGCGGCCGACCCGAAGTTTTCGCCCGACGCCGCGACTGTCGCCGGCCTCCGCCGCTTCTATATCGGCGAAATCGTCGCTTTCGCCTTCATCCCAGCCTTCGCCGCCGCGATGGCACGGGGCTATGGTGTCGTCTGACGGCGCGACGGCACCCGCTCCCGGCCGCTAGACCGGCGCGCCGTCCCAGTCTTTCGGGGGCGGGGTCTTGGGCTCGAACCGGCACCATTGCGCGATGATGCAGCGGTAGCATTCGGGCTTGCGCGCCTTGCACACATAGCGCCCGTGCAGGATCAGCCAATGGTGCGCATGCAGCAGGTATCTGTCCGGCACCACCTTGAGCAGCCCGGTTTCCACCTCGAGCGGCGTCGCGCCCGGCGCCAGCATGGTGCGGTTGGCGACGCGGAACAGGTGCGTGTCCACCGCGATGGTCGGCTGCCGGAAGGCGATGTTCAGCACCACGTTGGCGGTCTTGCGGCCAACGCCGGGCAGCGTTTCCAGCGCCTCGCGGTCGGCGGGCACCTCGCCACCATATCTGTCGACCAGCATCTGGCTGAGCGCGAAGACGTTTTTGGCCTTGTTGCGGAAGAGCCCGATCGTCTTGATGAGATCGGTGATGCGCTCGACGCCGAGGTCGACCATCTTCTGTGGCGTATCGGCCAGTTTGAACAGCGCCGGGGTCGCTTTGTTGACCCCGGCGTCGGTTGCCTGCGCCAACAGCACCACCGCCACGAGCAGGGTGAAGGCGTTGCTGGCCACCAATTCGCCCCTGGGTTCGGGATTGTCCCGCGCAAAAGCCGCAAATATTGCCTCAACCTCTTCCGGCGACGGACGTTTAGTTGATCGCCGGGGGGACGCTTTCGGCATTCTCAGCACTCCGATTCGGGGTCTATAGTCAGCGTGATGTCGACCAAAACTCAAGCCAAGCCGCTTTTCGCCGCGACCCTCACGCCGCACCGCTCGCTGACGCCCACCGGCAAGCGCGTGGTCATCGGCTTGGTGGCCGCGCTGGCGCTGGTCCCGGGCCTGGTGTTCTACGGCGCCGGCGCCTGGCCGGTCGTCGGTTTCATGGGCCTCGACGTCCTGGGCATCTGGGCTGCGCTGACCATTTCGATGCGCGGTGGCAAGGCCTATGAGGTCATCACCCTTTGGCCAACGGCGCTCGAGCTCAAGAAGATCGACGCCAAGGGCGGCGAGGAGGTGCTGAACTTCGCCCCCAAGGCAGTGAAATTCCTCGTCGATCGCGACTATAACGAGCGCGTCACCGCCCTCTGGCTCAAGGCCGACACCAGAAAGGTGCCGCTCGGCGCCTTCCTCAGCACCGACGAAAAACTGAGCCTCAGCAAGGTATTCGGCACCGCCCTGCGCAAGGCGCGGGTGTAACCGCGCCCGACGGCGCCGCGGCGTCAAAACCGGGTCGCAACCGCGTCGGGAGGGGCGTATCTGATGCTCACCATGACCCAGCATCAGACCCTCACCCCTGCCGATGATTACGAGGCTGTGCGTGCCGCCATCGCCTATATCAGCGAGACCGGCGCCGAGACCCTCGACCTCAACCGCTTCGCCCGCTCGCTGTCCCTGACCGAGCGGCAGCTCACTGACCTCTTCCGCCGCTGGTGCGGCCTCACCCCCAAGAGTTTCGCCCAGGCCGTGGCGCTCAATCACGCCAAGCGGCTGTTGGCCGACCGCACCAGCGTGCTGTCGACGACCTACGCCGTCGGCCTCAGCTCGACCTCGCGGCTGCACGATTTGTTCGTGGCTCACGAGGCCATGCCGCCCGGCGCCTTCCGGCAGAAGGGCGAGGGACTCGCCATGGTCTGGGGCGCCGCACCCTCTCCCTTCGGCACAGCCGTGCTCGTCGTCACCGAATACGGCCTCGCCGGCCTCGGCTTTGCCGACGCGCAGATGAGCATCGAGATGGCCTTTGAGGATTTGCGCGCCCGCTGGCCCAGGGCGCAGTTCAGCCGCGACGATGCGCAAATCGCCCCGATCGCCAGCCGCATCTTCGATCCGGCGCGCTGGGACGCCGGCAAGCCGGTCAAGGTGGTGCTGATCGGCACTGATTTCGAGGTGTCCGTGTGGGAGACACTGCTCAGGATTCCAGTGGGCAGGGCCACGACCTACCAGCGCGTCGCCGACCATATCGGCCGCCCGAGCGCCTCGCGCGCGGTGGGCGCCGCCGTCGGCAAGAACCCGATTTCATTCGTGGTGCCGTGCCATCGCGTCGTGGGATCCACCGGCGCGCTCACCGGCTACCATTGGGGCGTGCCGCGCAAACGCGCCATCCTGGGCTGGGAAGCCGGCGTGGTGGCGGCGTAGAACGATATTGCAGGCGGGTCTCCTCTCCCGCGCAGCGGGAGAGGGGCACCATGCGCAGCGCTGGCTAGATCGCGACTTTCTCTTCGAGCTTGCCGCCCGTGCCGATGCGGTAGATCACCGGCTCGCCCGTGGCCAGCTCCCGCTTCAGGATCTCGTCCGGCGTCAGCCCTTCGATCGCCATCACCATGGAGCGCAGCGAATTGCCGTGGGCGGCGACCAGCACGGTCTCTCCCGCCTCGACATGCGGCAGGATTTCCGTGCGGTAGTAGGGCAGCGTTCTATCGCCGGTGTCCTTCAGCGATTCGCCGCCCGGCGGCGGCACGTCATAGGAGCGGCGCCAGATCAGCACCTGCTCCTCGCCCCACTTCGCCCGTGCATCGTCCTTGTTGAGCCCGGCCAGGTCGCCATAATCGCGTTCGTTCAGCGCCTGGTTCCGGCTGATCACCAGGTTGACGATGCCGAGCTCCTCGAGGATCAGATCGAGCGTGTGTTGCGCCCGCTTCAGCGCCGACGTGTAGAACACCGTTGGCTTGAAGCCCGCTTCCTTCAGCCGCTTGCCTGCCGCGCGCGCCTCGGCAATCCCCTGCTTGGTGAGGTCGGGGTTCTTCCAGCCGGTGAACAGGTTCTTGAGATTCCACTCGCTCTGTCCGTGACGGACGAGGATCAGCGTTCCCGCCATGCCTGACTACTCCTTGAGGCCGAGCACGTCGGCCATGTCGTAAAATCCGGGCGGCTGGTCCTTGGCCCACAGCGCTGCCCGTACAGCGCCCGCCGCGAACATGCCGCGGTCGGTGGCGCGATGCACGATCTCGATGCGCTCGGTCTCGCCCACGAACAAAACCGTATGCTCGCCCACGACGCTGCCGCCCCTGAGCGACGCAAAGCCGATGGTGCCGGCGATACGCGCGCCGGTGTGGCCGTCGCGCACCCGCACCGCATTGGCGTCGAAATCGATGTCGCGGCCCTCGGCCGCCGCCTGGCCCAGCATCAGCGCTGTGCCCGAGGGCGCGTCCACCTTGCGATTGTGGTGCATCTCGAGCACCTCGACATCGTAGTCGGGCAGCGCCCGCGCCACCTGACTGACCAGCCCGGCCAGCAGATTGACCCCGAGCGAGAAATTGCCGGATTTGACGATGCGCGCCCCGGCCGAGCCGGACTTGGCGATGGCCCAATCCTCCTCGCGCGAGCAGCCGGTGGTGCCGATGATGTCGACCAGGCCCCGCGCCGCCGCGAGCTCGGCCAGCATGACGCTGACCGCCGGTCCGGTGAAATCGATGATGGCATCGGCGCCGCTGACCGCCGCTTCGGCGTCGTCGCCGACCGTAACGCCCAGCGCGCCGATCCCTGCCAGTTCCCCGGCATCGCGGCCGATGGCCGCCGATCCGGGCCGCTCGAACGCCGAGTGGACGACAATGCCGGGAGCAGCGGTGACGGCCCGGATATTGGCGGCGCCCATACGGCCGCCGGCGCCGGCGATGGCAACTCTGAGATCGGTCATGGGCGAAACCCTTACTACGCTATGCGATGCCCTGCCATCTCGGCGACGATGCGCCGCGCCGCCTCGGCCGGGTCGATGGCCGCGGTGATCGGCCGGCCGACGACCAGGTGGGTCGCGCCGGCGGCAATCGCCTCGGCGGGACCCATCACACGCTTCTGGTCGCCCGCCGCATCGCCCTTGGGCCGGATGCCGGGGGTGACGATGGCCATGTCGGGGCCGACGATGGCCCGCACGGTGTCCGCTTCGCGCGGCGAGCACACCAGCCCGCCGATGCCGGCAACCTTGGCCTGCCCGGCCCGTAGCGACACCAGCCCCGCGGTGTCGCGCGCAAATCCGGCCTCGGCGACGTCGGCATCGTCCATCGAGGTCAGCACCGAGACGCCGAGGATGGCGAGGTTCGATCCCGCTGCCGCCTTCGCAGCGGCCCGCATGCACTGCGGATAGGCGTGCACAGTGAGCATGCTGGCGCCGGTCCGCGCGATTGCCGCCGTCCCGCGTTCCACAGTGTTGTCGATGTCGAGCAGCTTGAGGTCGAAGAACACCCGCTTGCCGGCGGTGATCAGCGCCTTGCCGAAGGCAAGGCCATCGCCGCCATAGGTCAATTGGTAGCCGATCTTGTAGAAATCGACGGTATCGCCGAGCCGGTCCACGAGCGCTTCGGCCTCGGCGCGGCTGTCCACATCGAGGGCGACGATCAGCGTTCCGGCCATGGCGGTCCTCCTCGTTTGGGCGCTGATGCCTGAGTCAGGCGCCCGACGCAAGAGTGGGGCGGCCCGCCCCGGGGG
>JAEWCE010000152.1 GCA_023390785.1 Pseudomonadota bacterium | reverse complement strand
GTGTTCAACCGCCACGGCATCGACAAGGACGAGCGTGCCATGGCCATCGAGCGCGAGGAAATCGAGCGCCTGGCCAAGGACCGCGACGACGAGCAGTCGATCCTCGACCGCAACGTCTATGCGCGTTTGAAGGAGATGCTGTTCGGCAAGGCGGCGACCGCCGGCCCCAAGGGCTACGTCACCGGCACCAAGCTCAATGACCAGATCTTCGACGCGCAACCGCGCGCCAAGTGGTGGCAGTTTGCCGTCGACGACGACAAGCTGATGCAGGAGAAGGAAGCTCTCAACGCCCAGTATGAGGAGAGCCGCCGGCTTCTGGAGCAGCGTTTCATCGACAAGGTCGACAAGCTGCAGCGCGGCGACGAACTGCCGCCGGGCGTGATGAAGATGGTCAAGGTCTTCGTCGCCACCAAGCGCAAGATCCAGCCCGGCGACAAGATGGCCGGCCGGCACGGCAACAAGGGCGTGGTGTCGCGTATCGTTCCGGTCGAAGACATGCCGTACCTCGCCGACGGCACCTCGGTGGACATCGTGCTCAACCCGCTGGGCGTGCCCTCGCGCATGAACGTCGGGCAGATCCTCGAGACCCACCTGGGCTGGGCCTGCGCCGGCGTCGGCAAGAAGATCAACGAGATGCTGCGCATCTACCAGCAGAAGGGCGATCTGAAGCCGCTGAAGAAGGAAATCGGCGCGCTGTTCGACGGCGACAAGTCGGTGACCGATCTCGACGACGACAGCATGGTTCGCCTTGGCGAGCATCTGAGCAAGGGCGTGTCGATCGCAACGCCCGTGTTCGATGGCGCCAAGGAAGCCGACATCGTGGCGATGCTGGAGCGGGCAGGGCTCGACTCGTCGGGTCAGTCGACCGTCTTCGACGGCCGTACCGGCGAGGCGTTCGACCGCAAGGTGACCGTGGGCTACATCTATATGCTGAAGCTCCACCACCTGGTCGACGACAAGATCCACGCACGCTCGATCGGCCCGTACTCGCTCGTCACCCAGCAGCCACTCGGTGGCAAGGCGCAATTCGGCGGCCAGCGCTTCGGCGAAATGGAGGTGTGGGCCCTCGAAGCCTACGGCGCCGCCTATACGCTGCAGGAAATGCTGACCATCAAGTCGGACGACGTGGCCGGCCGCACCAAGGTCTACGAGGCCATCGTGCGCGGCGACGACACGTTCGAAGCCGGCGTTCCGGAAAGCTTCAACGTGCTGGTCAAGGAAATCCGGTCCCTCGGTCTCAATGTCGAACTTGAGATGGCCGAGGGCGCCGAGCTTCCCCCGCCCGGCGCGCACGAAGCCGAACTTGAAGCTCCTCAGAAGGCGGCGGAGTGATCCGCCCCCTTCGCCCATCCATTGGAAACACGCCTCGTCAGTCGCGCTTCTCCCGACGCGCCTGACGGAGACGAGGAGATACTGAATGCATAGCCACAATCACGTCATGGACCCGTTCAACCCGCAGGTCCCGGTGCAGATGTTCGATCAGATGAAGATCAGCATCGCCAGCCCGGAGAAGATCCTGAGCTGGTCGTACGGCGAGATCAAAAAGCCCGAGACCATCAACTACCGCACGTTCAAGCCCGAGCGTGACGGTCTGTTCTGCGCGCGCATCTTCGGGCCGGTGAAGGACTACGAGTGCCTGTGCGGCAAGTACAAGCGCATGAAGTTCAAGGGCGTCATCTGCGAGAAGTGCGGCGTGGAAGTCACGCTCAGCCGCGTGCGCCGCGAGCGCATGGGCCACATCGAGCTCGCCGCGCCCGTCGCCCACATCTGGTTCCTGAAGTCGCTGCCGAGCCGCATTGCACTGTTGCTCGACATGACGCTCAAGGACATCGAGCGCATCCTGTATTTCGAGCAGTACGTCGTGCTCGATCCCGGCCTGACGCCGTTCACCACCAACGAGTTGCTGACCGAAGAGCAGTACCTCGATGCGCAGGACGAGTACGGTGCCGACAGCTTCACCGCCAAGATCGGCGCCGAGGCCATCCGCGAGATGCTGCAGGGGCTCGACCTCGAGAAGATCGCCGCGGACCTCCGCGTCGAGATCGCCGAGTCGACCACTGAACTCAAGCCGAAGAAGCTGGCCAAGCGGCTCAAGGTCGTCGAGCAGTTCATCCTGTCGGGCAACAAGCCCGAATGGATGATCATGACCGTCGTGCCGGTGATCCCGCCGGAGCTGCGCCCGCTCGTCCCGCTGGACGGCGGCCGCTTCGCCACGTCCGATCTCAACGACCTCTACCGTCGCGTCATCAACCGCAACAACCGCCTGAAGCGCCTGATCGAGCTGCGGGCACCGGACATCATCATCCGCAACGAAAAGCGCATGCTGCAGGAGGCCGTCGACGCGCTGTTCGACAACGGCCGCCGTGGCCGCACCATCACCGGCGCCAACAAGCGTCCGCTGAAGTCGCTTTCGGACATGCTCAAGGGCAAGCAGGGCCGGTTCCGCCAGAACCTGCTCGGCAAGCGCGTCGACTATTCCGGCCGTTCGGTGATCACCGTCGGTCCGGAGCTGAAGCTGCACCAGTGCGGGCTGCCCAAGAAGATGGCGCTCGAGCTGTTCAAGCCGTTCATCTATTCGCGGCTCGAGGCCAAGGGCTTCAGCTCGACGGTGAAGCAGGCCAAGAAGCTGGTCGAGAAGGAGAAGCCGGAGGTCTGGGACATCCTCGACGAGGTGATCCGCGAGCATCCGGTGCTGCTCAACCGCGCCCCGACGCTGCACCGCCTCGGCATCCAGGCGTTCGAGCCCATCCTGATCGAGGGCAAGGCCATCCAGCTGCACCCGCTGGTCTGCGCCGCCTTCAACGCCGACTTCGACGGCGACCAGATGGCCGTGCACGTGCCGCTGAGCCTCGAGGCGCAGCTCGAGGCGCGTGTGCTGATGATGTCGACCAACAACATCCTGCACCCCGCCAACGGCCAGCCGATCATCGTGCCGAGCCAGGACATCGTGCTGGGCCTGTACCACCTCTCGCTCATGAACGAGGGTGAGCCGGGCCAGGGCATGGCGTTCTCGGACATGGGCGAGATCGAGCACGCGCTCGCCAGCGGTGTCGTCACCATGCACACCAAGATCAAGGGACGCGTGAAGGTCTGGGACGACAAGGGCGAGTACACGACCAAGATCGTCGAGACTACGCCGGGCCGCATGATGCTGGGACAGCTCCTCCCGCATCGCAAGGCCGTACCCTTCGAGACCGCCAACCAGTTGATGACCAAAAAGACCATCTCCAAGATGATCGACACGGTCTATCGCGGCTGCGGCCAGAAGGAGACGGTGATCTTCTGCGACCGCATCATGGACATGGGCTTCAAGCACGCGGCCCGGGCCGGCATCTCGTTCGGCAAGGACGACATGGTCATCCCGGCGTCCAAGGCGAAGATCGTCGAGGACACCCGCAAGCAGGTCGAAGAGTTCGAGCAGCAGTACAATGACGGCCTCATCACCCAGGGCGAGAAGTACAACAAGGTTGTCGACGCCTGGGCCAAGTGCGGCGACAAGATCGCCGACGAGATGATGAAGGGCATCGCTGCTGTCCAGATCGACAAGGAGACCGGACGCCAGAAGCCGATCAACTCGGTCTATATGATGAGCCACTCGGGCGCCCGCGGTTCGCCGGCACAGATGAAGCAGCTCGCCGGCATGCGCGGCCTGATGGCGCGTCCGGACGGCTCCATCATCGAGACCCCGATCACGGCCAACTTCAAGGAAGGTCTGAACGTTCTCGAGTATTTCAACTCCACCCACGGCGCCCGCAAGGGCCTCGCGGACACGGCGCTGAAGACCGCGAACTCGGGGTACCTGACCCGCCGTCTCGTCGACGTGGCGCAGGACTCGATCATCACCGAGCTCGATTGCGGCACCTCCGCCGGCCTCACCATGGAGGCGATCATCGACGCCGGCCAGGTCGTTGCGACCCTCGGCCAGCGTATCCTCGGCCGCACCACGGCCGAGGCGGTGCATCACCCCGAGACCGGCAAGGTTATCGTCAAGGCCAACACGCTGCTGGGCGAAAAGGACGTGGACGCCATCGAGGCGGCCCGCGTGCAGTCGGTCAAGATCCGCTCGCCGCTCACCTGTGAGCTGCGCGTGGGCTGCTGCGCCGCCTGCTACGGCCGCGACCTCGCGCGCGGCACACCGGTCAATATCGGCGAAGCGGTCGGCGTCATCGCGGCGCAGTCGATCGGCGAGCCGGGCACCCAGCTCACCATGCGCACGTTCCACATCGGTGGCACGGCGCAGGTGGTCGACACCTCGTTCCTCGAGGCCGGTGCGGAAGGCAAGATCGCCATCCGCAACGCCAACCTCGCCAAGGTGGCGGGCGGCCGGCACGTGGTCATGGCGCGCAACGTGGCTCTCGCCATCCTCGATCCGGATGGCAAGGAGCGTGCGTCGCACCGCGTGGCCTACGGCGCCAAGCTGCTGGTCAACGAGGGCGATGAGGTCAAGCGCGGCCAGCGTGTCGCCGAGTGGGATCCCTATACCCGCCCGGTGCTGGCCGAAGTCGACGGCGAAGTGGCCTTCGAGGATCTTGTCGACGGCGCCTCGATGGCGGAAACCACCGACGAGACGACCGGCTTCACCAAGCGTCTCGTCACCGACTGGCGGACCAACCAGCGCGGCGAGAACCTCAAGCCGGCCATCACCATCACCCGCAAGGGGGCGGTGGCCAAGCTCGACCGGGGTGGCGAAGCCCGCTACCTGCTGTCGGTGGACGCCGTGATTGCGGTGGAGCCCGGCGACAAGGTGGCCCCCGGCGACGTACTCGCGCGTATCCCGCTCGAGAGCGCCAAGACCAAGGACATCACCGGCGGTCTGCCGCGGGTGGCCGAACTGTTCGAGGCCCGTCGTCCGAAGGATCACGCCATCATCGCCGAGATCGATGGCACCATCCGCTTCGGCCGCGACTACAAGAACAAGCGCCGCATCATCATCGAGCCCGAGGACAAGACTTCGGAGCCGGTGGAGTACCTGATCCCGAAGGGCAAGCCGTTCCATCTGCAGGAAGGCGACACCATCGAGAAGGGCGAGTACATCCTCGACGGCAACCCGGCCCCGCACGACATCCTTGCCATCAAGGGCGTCGAGGAGCTGGCGCGCTATCTCGTCAATGAGATCCAGGAGGTCTATCGCCTCCAGGGCGTGCTCATCAACGACAAGCACATCGAGGTCATCGTCCGGCAGATGCTGCAGAAGGTCGAGATCACCGAACCGGGCGACTCGGGCATGCTCAAGGACGAGCAGCTCGACAAGCTCGACTTCGACGAGCTCAACGACCAGCTGGTGGCCGACGGCAAGAAGCCGGCCAAGGCGGTTCCGGTGCTGCTGGGCATCACCAAGGCGTCGCTGCAGACCCGCAGCTTCATCTCGGCGGCCTCCTTCCAGGAGACCACCCGCGTCCTCACCGAGGCCGCGGTGTCCGGCAAGGCCGACCTGCTCGAAGGGCTCAAGGAGAACGTCATCGTCGGCCGCCTCATCCCGGCGGGCACCGGTGCCTCCACGAGCAAGCAGAAGCAGATCGCGGCCAAGCGCGACGACCTCATCCTCGACGAGCGTCGCCGCCAGGCCGAGACGGTGCAGATCCCGGCGCCGGTCGAACCGGCCGAGTAAGGCTGGTTCCTCAACGAGAATTGAAGGGGCGCTTCGGCGCCCCTTTTGTTTGCCGGCGTAGCTTGTCTTGCATCCCGGCCGGCGCTAACCCGGCCTGAACCCACAAAAGAGGGGCACCAACATGGGCGACAAGGCCTGGGACGCCGTCGACAACTATATCGAGGCCAATCTGCTGGCCGATATCGACCCGATCTTCGGGCAGGTGCTGCGCGCCAATGCCGCCGGCGGGCTGCCCGCGATCGACGTGTCGCCGACGCAGGGCAAGTTCCTGAGCCTGCTGGTCGCCATCTCCGGGGCCCGGAACATCCTGGAAATCGGCACCCTCGGCGGCTATTCGACCATCTGGATGGCGCGCGCGCTGCCGCAGGGCGGGCGGCTGGTGAGCCTGGAATTTTCCGACGAGCACGCCGCCGTGGCGCGGGACAATTTGGCGCGGGCAGGGCTCCTGGAGCGGGTCGAGGTGCGCGTCGGCGCGGCGCTCGACAGCCTGCCGGGGGTCGAGGCGGACGGGCTGGGGCCGTTCGACCTGGTGTTCATCGATGCCGACAAGCCCAACAATCCGGGCTATCTCGACTGGGCGCTGCGGCTTTCGCACCCCGGCACGGTGATCGTGCTCGACAATGTCGTGCGCGACGGCCGGGTGGTGGATGCCAAATCCGCCGACCGGAACGTCAAGGGCGCCCGTGCCGCCTTCGAACTGCTCAAGGCCCACCCGCGGATCGACTCGACCGCGTTGCAGACCGTGGGCGCCAAGGGCTGGGACGGGTTCATCCTGGGTGTCGTCAAACCCTGACGGGACCCCTGCGAACCAGGGCAGGGCGGCCATGCGGAAAGCTGTGTAAAGAATCCTTGACGCACGGACTCATCGCCTATAGAGAGGCGCCACCTTAGCGGTCGGTCGTGAGCGCCAACCGGGTATCTGCCACCTTGCGCGGGCATCCAAGGCTCTCAAACACACTGCCAAAGGCGAGACTTGTAGCAAATCTTTGTGCGCATGAACGCTTCCGTTTCGGGAAGTGGTCCGCTGCATTGAGAAGGCGCCGCGATCCGGGACGGATCGGCAAGGGCGCCGTTTCGGTTTGCTTTGGTCTTACGACAGAATTTGGCGATGGAAAGAGCGTGAATGCCGACCATTAATCAGCTTATCCGCAAACCTCGGACGACCAAGCCGAAGCGGAATAAAGTCCCGGCGATGGAGCAGAATCCGCAGAAACGCGGCGTCTGTTCCCGTGTCTACACGACCACCCCGAAGAAGCCGAACTCGGCGCTGCGCAAGGTCGCCAAGGTCCGTCTGACCACCTCGCGCGAAGTCATTTCCTACATTCCCGGCGAAGGCCACAACCTGCAGGAACACTCCGTCGTGCTGATCCGCGGCGGCCGTGTGCGCGACCTGCCGGGCGTTCGCTACCACGTGCTGCGCGGCGTCCTCGACACCCAGTCGGTGAAGGATCGCAAGCAGCGCCGTTCCAAGTACGGCGCGAAGCGGCCGAAGTAAGGAGATCGAGATATGTCCCGTCGTCACCGCGCCGAGAAACGCGAAGTCATCCCCGATCCCAAGTTCGGCGACATCGTCGTTACCAAGTTCATGAATTCGCTCATGGAAGACGGCAAGAAGTCCGTCGCCGAAAGCATCGTCTACGGTGCCTTCGACATCGTGCAGCAGAAGTCCAAGCAGGACCCGATCAACGTCTTTCACACCGCGCTCGACAATATCCGTCCGGCGGTGGAAGTGCGTTCGCGCCGCGTCGGCGGTGCCACCTACCAGGTGCCGGTCGAAGTCCGCACCGACCGCCAGCAGGCCCTCGCCATCCGCTGGCTCATCGAAAGCGCCCGCAAGCGCGGCGAGCACACCATGAAGGAGCGCCTTAGCGGCGAACTCATGGATGCCCTCAACGGCCGCGGCCAGGCGGTCAAGAAGCGCGAAGACACGCACCGGATGGCCGACGCCAACCGCGCCTTCTCGCACTACCGCTGGTAATTGGAGACCTAGGACCGATGGCCCGCGAATATCCCATCAACGAATACCGCAATTTCGGCATCATGGCCCACATCGATGCCGGCAAGACGACGACGACCGAGCGTATTCTCTACTACACCGGCAAGTCCCATAAGATTGGCGAAGTCCATGACGGCGCCGCGACCATGGACTGGATGGAGCAGGAGCAGGAGCGCGGCATCACCATCACGTCCGCTGCGACGACCACCTTCTGGAAGGGTCGCAACGGTCGCATGCACCGCTTCAACATCATCGACACCCCCGGCCACGTCGACTTCACCATCGAGGTCGAGCGGTCGCTGCGCGTGCTCGACGGCGCCATCGCGCTGCTCGACGGCAACCAGGGCGTCGAGCCGCAGACCGAGACGGTCTGGCGCCAGGCCGACAAATACGAAGTGCCGCGTCTGATCTTCGTCAACAAGATGGATAAGATCGGCGCCGACTTCTATTTCTGCGTCGACACGCTGCACAAGCGCCTCGGCATCAAGACCGCCGTGGTGCAGCTGCCGATCGGGTCGGAGAACAGCTTCGCCGGCGTGGTCGATCTCATCGAGATGAATGCGCTCGTCTGGCACAATGAAGAGCTGGGCGCGCAGTGGGACATCGTCGACATTCCCGACGACCTCAAGGAAAAGGCCGCCAAGTATCGCGAGCAGCTGATCGAAACGATCGTCGAGATCGACGATGCCGCGACCGAGGCCTATCTCAACGGCGAAGTCCCGGACAAGGACACCATCCGCCGGCTGATCCGCCAGGGCACCATAAATTCGAACTTCTTCCCGGTGTTCTGCGGCTCGTCCTTCAAGAACAAGGGCGTGCAGCCGCTGCTCGACGGCGTCATCGACTTCCTGCCGTCGCCGATCGACATCCCCGCGATCAAGGGTATCGACGTCAAGACCGATGCCGAGATCGAACGTCACGCCTCCGACGACGAGCCGCTGTCGATGCTGGCCTTCAAGATCGCCAACGACCCGCATATGGGCTCGCTGACCTTCTGCCGCATCTATTCGGGCCACCTCGAGCAGGGGGCGATGCTGGAGAACACGGTCAAGGAGAAGCGCGAGCGTGTGGGCCGCATGTTCCAGATGCACGCCAATTCGCGCGAGCAGATCAATGAAGCCTATGCCGGCGACATCGTCGCCATCGTGGGCCTCAAGGACACCACCACCGGCGACACGCTCTCGGACCCCAACAACAAGGTCATCCTCGAGCGCATGGAGTTCCCCGAGCCGGTAATCGACATCGCCGTGGAGCCCAAGTCCAAGGCCGACCAGGAGAAGATGGGCCTCGCCCTCGCGCGCCTCGCCGCCGAGGACCCGAGCTTCCGCGTCAAGACCGACGAGGAATCGGGCCAGACCATCATCTCCGGCATGGGCGAGCTTCACCTCGACATCATCGTCGACCGCATGAAGCGAGAGTTCAAGGTGGAAGCCAATATCGGTGCGCCGCAGGTGGCTTACCGCGAGGCGATCACCAAGAGCGTCGAGCACGACTACACCCACAAGAAGCAGTCGGGTGGCTCGGGCCAGTTCGCGCGCATCAAGTTCCGGATCGAACCCAACGAGCCGGGCGCCGGCTTCGAGTTCAAGTCGGAAGTGGTGGGCGGCAACGTGCCCAAGGAGTACGTGCCGGGCGTCGAAAAGGGCGTGCAGTCGGTGATGGGCGCTGGCCCGGTCATCGGCTTCCCGATCGTCGATGTGAAGTTCACGCTGCTGGACGGTGCCTACCACGACGTCGACTCGTCGGTGCTGGCCTTCGAAATCGCCGGCCGCGCGGGCTTCAAGGAGGCCATCGAGAAGGCCTCCCCGAAGATCCTCGAGCCGATCATGCGGGTTGAAGTGCTGACCCCGGAAGACTATGTGGGCGATGTCATCGGCGACCTCAATTCCCGCCGCGGCCAGATCCGCGGCACCGAGGCCCGGGGCATTGCTCAGGTCATCGACGCGATGGTTCCGCTGGCCAACATGTTTGGCTACGTCAACTCGCTGCGCTCGATGAGCCAGGGCCGCGCCCAGTACACCATGACGTTCGACCACTACGAGCAGGTTCCGCAGGCAGTCGCCCAGGAAGTCCAGGCCAAGTACGCCTGACCTGAACGGATCGAGAGTTAGACCAAAACCAAAGCCGGCCCGATCGGGCTGTTTAGGAGATAGCGATGGCTAAGGAAAAGTTTTCCCGCAACAAGCCGCATTGCAACATCGGCACCATCGGTCACGTCGACCATGGCAAGACCTCGCTGACGGCTGCGATCACCAAGGTGCTCGCCGAGACGGGCGGCGCCCAGTTCAAGGCGTATGACGCGATCGACAACGCGCCGGAAGAGAAGGCCCGCGGCATCACCATCAATACCTCGCACGTCGAGTACGAGACGGCCAACCGCCACTACGCCCACGTCGACTGCCCCGGCCACGCCGACTATGTGAAGAACATGATCACCGGCGCGGCCCAGATGGACGGCGCGATCCTGGTCGTGTCGGCTGCCGACGGCCCGATGCCGCAGACCCGCGAGCACATCCTGCTCGCCCGCCAGGTCGGCGTGCCGGCCCTGGGGGTGTTCCTCAACAAGTGCGACATGGGCGACGATCCGGAACTGCGCGAGCTCGTCGAGCTCGAAGTTCGCGAGCTGCTGAGCTCATACGAGTTC
>JAEWCE010000145.1 GCA_023390785.1 Pseudomonadota bacterium | reverse complement strand
ACTATGGACTGCTCGCACGCGCCGAGCTCGGCATGAAGCCGGTGGAATTGCGCGCGATGCCCTCGACCAAGGACGCCGAAGCGAGCTTCGACAATCGCGACCTGGTGCAGGCCATCAACCTGCTGGTCGCCGACAAGCAGAACGACATGGCCGGCGTGCTGCTGCGCAAGCTGGCGCAGGACGATCTCAAGGACGGCGGCGAGTTCGTGCTCGCCGCGCGACTGGCGCAGAAGATCGATGCGCATCACCTGGCGATCACCATCGCCGACATCGCCGACAAGCGCGGCATGCCGCTCGATCTGTTCAGCTTCCCCAAGGACGGGCTGCCGACCACAAAGCTCGCCGATATCGACATGGCGGCGATCTACGCCATCACCCGCACCGAGAGCCGCTTCCAGACCGACGCAGTGTCCTCCTCCGGAGCGCTCGGGCTGATGCAGTTGATGCCCGGCACCGCAAAGGAGACCGCCAAGAAGATCGGCGTCGCTTACTCGCCGCGCAAACTGACCTCGGATCCCGAATACAACACGCAGCTCGGCTCGAGCTACCTCGCGGCACAGCTCAAGACCTACGACGGCTCGCTGCTGCTGGCTGCCGCGGCCTACAATGCCGGTGCTGGCAACGCCAACAAATGGATTGCGGCCTATGGCGACCCGCGGGCGTCGAACGTCGATCCGGTGGTGTGGGTCGAGCTGATCCCGTTCCAGGAAACGCGGAAATATGTGCAGCGGGTGGTGGGCAACTACCTCGTCTATCGCGCCCGTCTCGGCGGCTCGGCGATCAGCCCGATCACGGCGCTGCATTCCATCGGCGGCTAGCGGCAATTCCGGTCGCGTTCCGATCCCCAGGTCGGGAGCGCCGCGCGGGAAAACCGTTGCCACTTCTTCTGGAAACGCTCTAACACGGATCCCATGGCGAAGGCCCGCTCCGTTCCGTCCGACCATGCGCCGCTGGCGGGCTTGCCGGTGCGCCCCGTCACCGTCGGCAGCGCCGGCGAGCAGGTGGCGCTCCATGTCGGCGGGCAACTCGGGCCGGACCGCGTTCCCGTGGTCTGCGTCGCCGGCTACAACCGCAACATGGCCGACTATCGCGATTTCCTGCGCGTGGGCGGCCAGTTATTGCCCGACACGGCGCCGATCGTGCTGCTCGACCTCAAGGGTCGCGGGCGCTCGTCCGACCGTCCCAGGGCCGAGGACTACTCCTCGCTCAGGGATGCCGCAGACCTCGTCGACATTTGCCGTGCGCTGGCCATCGAGCGAGCGGTCTTTGTCGGCCAGGGCTATGGCGGCCAGGTGCTGATGGCGCTCGCCGCCGAGCGCCCGGCGCTGATCGCGGCGACGGTGCTGATCGATGCCGCGCCGGTCTCCGACCCGCGCGGGCTGGTGCGGCTGAGGACCACGCTCAACGAGCTCACCGGCGTGCGCGGCGAGGCGAGCCTCCGGCCCATGCTGCGGCGCATGACGGCGGCCGATTATCCGGAAGCGCCCGAAGCCATGATCGACCTGCTGGCGACGCGGACGCATTTCGTCGACAAGCGCGGCCGGCTGCAGCCGCTTTTCGATCCGGCGCTGATCCGTCTGCTGGAGCCGTTCAGCCTCGACGACGTGCTGACCGCGCAGTGGCCGCTGTTCGACGCTCTGGCGACCGCGCCGCTGCTGATGATGCGCACACAGATGACGCAGCAGCTTCGCCGCGACACTTTCGAGGAGATGATGCGACGCCGCCGCGATGCCGAGGCGTTCGTGATCGAATCGCAGGGTTCGCCGGCCCTGCTCGACACCCTCGACGATGTCCAGCCCATTGCCGACTTCGTCCGCGAGGCGACGGGACTCAAGCGCGCCTAAGCGCGGCGCTGGGTCCCGGCGAGGAGCGCTCTCGCCTGCCCTTGCCAGTCCTCGCGCCCGATGCGGCCGCGCGCAAAGACGTGGTTCTCGAGCCAAAGGACTTCCTTCTGGTCCCAGGCGGCCACCTGGTCGAGATGGTAGATGCCCAGATTGTTGAGCGTTGATTCATCAAGCGGGCTCAAGCCGTTGATCTGCTTGAGGTTGTCGCGCTGATGCTGGCGTGGATGCGGCAGGCCGCGTGGCTTGCCGAAGGCGCTATCGCCCTGCGACGCCGCCTCTGGATCGATGCCGCTGCGCACCAGCACCTGCTCCACGGCCATCTGCGCCGCAGACACAGCGGCGGTGACGTCGGTGAGTTCGGGGGCATCAGGCAGCGCCCGGGCGTCGCGCCGCGACCAGCCGCCTTCGATCGCACGCATCGCGTCCTGCTCGGAATATTCGCGCGGCGGCTCCGGCGGAACGATGGGCTCGGGAGTCGGATCGGCCTGCAACGGTGCGGAGGGTTCCGGGGCAGGCTCGGCAGCTGCCGCGATCGGCGCCGAAGCGACATCGAGCTCGGGTGCAGCGGCGGCCGGGACAGAAATATCCGGCAATGGAGGCGCCTCGTCCTTCAGGTCATCGGCGATCGCCGACAGTACGCCGAGATCGAGCCCCGGCTCAGGCACCGCCGCGGCGTCCGCTGTCTCGATATCTCCCCGGGCTGCCGGATCGGTCTCGCGCACGAACTGGGCCGCCTCGTGGCCATGGATGGCGCCCGCCCAGGCGATGCCAGGCTGCGACGCGGGCATGGCGGTGGTTAGCGCTACCGGCTCGACCTCGACCGCCGCAGGGGCGGCAGCGATGACGGTGGGCGGTCCCTCCGCCGGCTCCGGCAGCACCTCGGCCCCGACATCGGCCGGCGTGCGCTCGATGGCAATGACCGCTTCCACTGTGGGCTCGGCAACCACCGGATCGACAATATCCGGCACCAGCGGCATTGCGGTCGACAGCGACTTCAGCGTTTCGATCCCGGAGACGTCGGACGCCGGTGCCACCGGCGCCCCGCCAGAAACTGCCGGCGGCGGCGTACTGGCGATCGGCGCGACGACGGGTGCCTTCACCAGCGCATCGTCCGGCGCGGCGGCCGGCGCCGTCACCGCAGCGATGCGTTCGGCTGGCACGACCGGCATGGCAGCGGGCGCGGCGATGCGGCGGGCAGCATAGCCAAGTCCCCAGCCGAGCGCATAGGCAACGGCCAGCAGCGCGGCAATCTCGGCAATGTGGATCACGGTTCCCATGACGCTTGCGGGATTGCCTCAGCTTTTGGGTCGGGAATAGCTGAACCATCCGGCGACGAGTCCGACGATCAGGGCTCCCGCCATGTAGGGCCAGTAGATTGCCAGCAGGTAGGTCAGCGACGGAATCGACATCGGACTATTCCTCGGAGAGCTCGAACGCAATTCTACGATTCCTGGCCTTGCCCTCCCGCGTGTCGTTGGGGGCAATCGGATCGGTTTCGCCAAAGCCTTCCGCATACAGTCGCCCTTCATCGACCCCACGCTTGACCAGCTCGGTCACGACCGTCTCGGCGCGCGCGACCGACAGGGCCAGATTGCCGTCGGCGTCGCCGTCGGAGTCGGTATGTCCCTGCACGTGGACGAAGGTTTTCGGGCAAAGCGCCAGGTCGGCGGCGAGTTCGTCGAGGGTGGCGGAGGAACTGTCCTCCAGTGACGCGGTGCCGGATTTGAAGACGATGGCATTGCGCGTGCTGAGGCCATCCACGCGCAGGCGGCAGGCCTCGATCGGGGTAAGCAAATCGAGGCCCACGGACCAATCCCGACCGGCAGGCAGCGCCGCGATGGCTGTGCCGATGGAGTCGATCACGGCCTGCTGCCCGACCTTACCGCGCAGCCACCACTTGCTGCCGTCGAAGCCGAGGCGGCCGTCGGCCAATTGTGCCAGCGCATTGATCCCGGCGGTGGCGCTTTCGGCAAAACCAGCGGGCAAGTCGGCGGAGACCGCGAGCTTGTCGGCCTTCGCCCCCGCGAGCGTGCCCAGGTAATCGGCGATGTCCTGGCTGGGGACAGCACCGCTGAGCGAGATCGGTCCGCCTGCCGTCCGGCTCGCCGCAAACAGCAGCGTTTCGGGCATCGGCGACACCGCGGTCAGCGTGGTGGGTGCAACCGAGCGCATCTCCGCCGACGACGAACTGGTGGGCTCGGACGACGAGGTTTCCGACGAGGCCTCGGGCGAGGAGGATGGCGGCTCCGCGGATACCGCACTGCTCGGCTGCTCCGATGCAGATGCAACAGGCAGAGGTTCGGCCGATGATGACGGCGGCTCGCTGGAGACGGACGATGGCTCAACCGACGAAGCGGCCTCGGACGACGTCGCCGGCGGCGCCTCGCTCGATGACGCGGGCGGCAGCGAAGTCACGTCGGGCATGGACGAGTCGGCGGGTTCCATCGATGGCGCACTCGCAGAGACGGGAGGATAGCCGTCGAGAGCGGTGGTCCACAGCGCGCCATCCCTGCTGCCGGCCTTGAGCGCAGCGAGTGCCGCATCGCCCTCGGCAGCGGACGCGACGCTGCCGCTGAGGTGCCAGGCGCTGCCATCGAAGGCTGCCCTGCCCTCGGTCAGGTGCGAGAGCGCATCGAGGCCAGCCAGCAGATCCTCGGAGAAGCCCGCCGGCTCGCCCGAGGCGATCGCCGTGGCGTCGCGGCTGACTGCGCCGGCACGGGCTGCGGCAAAGCTCTTCAGCGTCTCGCTGGGCAGATAGCCCGTGAACTCCACCGATCCGTCGGAGGCGCGCGTGGCGCTCCAGACATAGGGCGCGGCCACGGGCGCCGAATCCTTGGCCTGGATCGCGACCTGCCAATTGGCGGGATTGACGCGGGCGTTGAGCGCAGCCTGGATGGTGTCGCGCGCCCTGGCGTCGGCGACGGATCCGGTGAGGGTCCATTTGCTGCCGGCCAAATTGAGCGTGCCGTCGTCGAGCGCCAACAAAGCATCGAGACCGGCGGCGGCGCTGGCATCGAAATCAGCGGGTGCCCCCGCGCCGAGCGCGGTCGTATCGCTGACATTGCTGGCGCGCGTCGCAAGGCTCGCCTTGAAGTCGTCGCTGGGCACGAAGCCGGAGATGGCGAGGCTGCCGTCGGCGGCCTTCTGCGCGCGCCAGACATAGGGGGCGATGATGGGCAGCGTCGGCTCCGGCACGTGCACCGAATACGACCAGCCGGCGGTGCGCAGCCCTGCCACCGAATAGGCGGCGTCGGCAGCGAAGCCCTTCTTGGGCGTGTCGACATTGCCATCGATGGACCAATTGGCGCCGTCAAAAGCGAGCGTGCCGGAATCGAGCAGGGCCAGGACATCGAGCCCCTTGCCGGCCGAGAGCACGAAATTGTCGGGTGCGCCGTCCGCCGGATCGGCGGTGTCGGCGGCAAGTTTGGCGATCTTGGCCTCGAGCGTGGCGCGGGCCGCCTCGTCCGGCACGAAGCCGCTGAGGCTGACTGTGCCATCGTCGGCCTTGCGGGCAGCGAAGGTGAACGGCTTGGCGACCGGCGGATGCAGTTCGGTGGCGGCCAGTACGACGCCTTGCGGCGCGCCCTGCGCGACCAGCGCCGTGGCCGCCCTGAAGTCGGCAACGGTGCCGGCGCGACCGCTCAGGCTCAGGCGCTCGCCGTCAATCGTCGCCTTGCCGCTGGCCAGATGGCCGAGCACCTCCAGGCCGAAATCGAGGGCGGACGCAAAGCGCTGCGGCGCGCCGCGGGCAAGCGTCACCCCCGCAATGTCGGCGCCGTGCAGCGCGGCGAGACGATCCCTGGTTGCGGTATCCGGCACGACGCCGGAAAACACCAGGGCGCTGTCGGTCTTGTCGACGCTGAGGGCGAAATCGGCGACGCGGGGCGGCTCGAGGCTGGCGGTCCCGCCGAGTTCGACCACCGCCGCTGTCACTGCTTCGGCCACCGTTGCACTGGCGGGGGCGCCGCTCAGGGTGATCTTGCCGTCCTCGATCGACGCCTGGCCCTGTTCGAGCTGCAGCAGAGATTTGAGCAGCGCCAAAGTGTTGGCGGCGAAATCTGCGGGTTCACCGGAAGCGAGCGCCAGCGTCGTCGACACGGTCACACCGGCCGGGGCCAGGGCGCGCAGCTTGTCGGCCAGGCCGGGATCCGGCGTGTCGCCGGAGATGGTGACGCGCGCGCCGTCGAAGGTGGCAGTCCAGATGTAGGGCGACGCGAGCGGCGGGGTGACCTTCAGCGCCGCAACCTGCAGGCCGGCGGGTGCCGAGTTCGGTAGCGACTGCAATGTGTCGAAACCGACGGCCGACTTCGCCCGCCCCTCGACGGTCAGGGTCGAGTCGGTGAGAGCGACATGGCCTTCATCGAGATTTCCGAGGGCGCCGAGCGCGAATTTCGCAGCGGTGTCAAACCCGCCCGGTGCGCCCGACGCGAGTTTCATCGAATCAGCGGGCTGTCCCGCCGCAGCCACGAGGGCAGCATGCAAGGTTTCGTCGGGGTAGCCACCCGACAGGGCCACCTTCCCGCCGCTCACCGACGCGGAAAAGACGAACGGACTCATCCGTTCGGCAAGCGTCACGCTGGAATTGACGGCGCGGATGCCGTTGACCTCGGCGACCCTCGCCACCGCGCGGTCGATGGCGGCCTGCGTCGTCGCGGTGCCCGTGATGGTTGCGTCGCGACCATCGACCGAGACGTGTGCCCAGGGGAACTGCCCAGGATCGAGGGCGGCGCCGGCGCGCGCCGAAAGGTCGTCGGCGACCATCGCTCCGGTCTGCGTCACCGCCAATGCCGTTCCGGCAATCACGGTGATCGCCCCCGGAACGAGCCACTTCCAGACCATGCCCGCCATCTTACCCCCGAAACGCCGCCGCATCCGCTTCGCACGGCAGGCGATAGCAGAAGGCGCGGCTCAAGAACATCGGCCTATCCAATTGTTTATCGGCGATTCTTTGACGTGATTCTTGTCTCATGCCGCCGATATGCCTCGGTAGCGAGGGCAAGTTGAATGCCGCCTGAACCCTGCAAAAAAGAGAAAGGCCCGGCTGGGCCGGGCCTTTCCGAAATCCACCAGAGTGGAATTCTTACTTGATCGACTTGGCAGCCTTGAAGACCGCCTTGTAGCCGCCAAGCGAGTTGACGGTGAGCGAGGTGCTGGAGGTGAAACCACCGCCCGGAGCCCAAGCCACACCCGCCGTGCCGTAGAAGTCGGACGACGCACCCTGCAAGCCGCCCGCAACCGCCACAACCGGGGCAGTGGTCGACTCGTAGCCCGCCGCAGCGGTGAGGGTGATCGACTCGGTGACCGCGGCCGACAGCCCGGCCTCGACGCGCCACAGGTCGTACGCAGCGGCACCCGCATTGGCAATTTCGCTCGCGGAACCGTCCGTCGTCACGTACGTGGTGTGGTGCCAGTACTTGCCGCCGAGGTTGATGGTCACGCCATCGGTCACCTTGGCCGAAGCCGAACCACCGACGCCGTAGCCGTCGGAGGCGATTTCGCCCGAGCCGGCAAGGGTGAACATGTCGAAGGTCGCCGCCACAGAACCCAGGGCGTTGTAGTAGCCGGTGTCATCGGTCGCGACAGCCGCCACAACCTTGATCGGATCCCACGCACCGGTGAAGCCGGCATGGACCTTCCAGCCGATCTTGCCCGTGCCCGGAGGAACGCCAAAGTTCTTGCTGGAGCCGAACGCCGTCGACACGTGCGCGCTGATGCCGTCACCCGCATAGGACAGGACGCCGACACCGGTCATGGTGCCGAAGGTGCCATTCAGGTTTTCGAGGCCGCCGCCGACCGACACGCCATTGCCCAGGTTCGACACGATCTGGATCACGTCGCCGCCGGTGGCCGCACCGGTGGTGTGCCAGCTCACGCCCGAGTTGATGGCGTTCGAGTTGAACAGGCCGAGGTAGTTCAGCGGAGCATCGTCACCCTTGTTGAAGATGGACGACTTGTAGCCGGCCATGATCATGGTGGTGTCGCCGATGCCGACCCAGGCTTCATCGATGCCGACGGTCTGGTCGACGGTGCCGGTGCCGTTCTCGGAGATCAGCTTGATCGTCGCAGTGGCCGGACCAAAGTCGGAGTCGGCGGTGCCGACGAACTTCAGCCAGGCATCCACGTCCGGCTTACCATCGAGCGGCGAGGACGGATCAAGGACGTTGTAGTTGTTGTCGTTGCTGTTGCTGGCGAAGTCGCCATAGACACGGCCCGGGGTGTAGTCGCCCCAGTCGTATTCAAACGCGACGTTGCCGGTGATGACGAGGCAGTTGTCATCCGACGAGATCGTCAGGCCGGACAGACCGAGCTCATCGCAGACGTCCAGCGACGTCACGACGCCCAGGTCGGCGGCGTAGCCAGCGGTCGAGAGACCGGCCAGCGCGGCGGAACCGAGAAGCAGGCTCCTGATTTTCATTGTTGACCTCCAAAGTCAGTCATTTGGTGTGCCAGGTTGCCCCAGCGGTTTGCCGAACCGCGACCACACTTGTTTAGTGTGTGTTGCCGTCGCGTTGCGACCGACAAACGATCCCATGCATGGATTCGCATTAGCCACATTACCCACGACTGGGAGGCGCGCAATCGCACAAAGGCCAAATTGTGGATGCGCCCACATGGTTGAGTTGGCGTTGTTGCAGATTCAGCACAGGTTTCGAAACCTCCTGTTAACAGGCCTGAATCGCGGGTTAATATTGCGCTTTCTTGGCGCGTGGTGCACTGCGGGCGCCGTCCAATTGTGGCAGCGACCGGGCGCGCGTGGGGCAGTCGCTCCCTCCCCTTCCTCCGTTCTAGAGGCAAGAGA
>JAEWCE010000036.1 GCA_023390785.1 Pseudomonadota bacterium | reverse complement strand
GACCCCCGAAATCGACACGACGGTCCCACAGGATTCCAATTTTCGTAACAGCCGTTGGAGCGCCAGCACTGCGGCGTTCGAGTCACACCGCCGGCCAATCGTGCCTGCGACGCCAAAGCGCCCTGTTTCGCCCCGGCGAATCCGCTAGAGCGATGCCGTTCGTCCGGTGCCCATCGCCATGCTCAAGACCTTTTCCCTGTCGCTGCTGTTCATGCTTGCCCTCGGGCTCATGATCGCGGCCTATTCCAGCATCCCAACCTGATCCACCGGCGGGGCCGATTTGGCTCGTATCGTGTTCCTCAGCGTGCCGGCCTACGGACACCTCAATCCGGTGCTGCCGATCGTGCGCGAGCTGGTGCGCCGCGGCCATGAGGTCACGGTGTTCGACGAGCCGCCCTTCGCGCCGGTAATCGAGGCGACGGGGGCGAAATTCGTCGCCTATCCGCCGGTCATGAGCATGGAGGACATGGCCGCCGTGCTGATGAGCGGCGACCTGATGGCGACGTTCGAGCTGTTCCTGCGCTCGACCCCGGCGCTGCACGAATTCTGCTACCGCACGCTCAAGCGCAACAAACCCGACATCATCGTCGCCGACGGCATTGCGCTCTGGGGCGAGATGGTGGGGCGGGCGCTGCGCGTGCCGCATGTGATCACCAGCCCGTTCTTTGCCTACGAGATCGGGCGCAACCAGGCGCCCGGCGAGTTCTCGTCCAGCCTCAGGAGCTTCCTCAGGCACCTGGGCGCACTTGTCTGGGGCTGGATCGTGGTGGCGCTCAAGGGCGTGTGGCTGCTGCCGCTGCACTGGCCGATCCAACCGGTGCGCGGCGACCTGACGCTGATGCTGACCAGCCGCGAGGTGCACCCGCCCTCGCCCATCTTCGACAAAAAGGGCTGGGCCTTCGTCGGCGCCATGATCGATCCGGCAACGCGGCTCGACAGCTTCGATTTCTCGCGGCTCGACGGCCGTCCGGTGATCTACGTGTCGCTGGGGACGCTGATCTTCGGCAAGACCGATTTCTACGAGCGCTGCATCGAGGCGCTGGCCG
This sequence comes from Pseudomonadota bacterium, assembly GCA_023390785.1. Taxonomy (GTDB): domain Bacteria; phylum Pseudomonadota; class Alphaproteobacteria; order Rhizobiales; family Devosiaceae; genus Devosia_A. The sequence continues at coordinate 19,327 of JAEWCE010000036.1, read as the reverse complement.
ATTTCCCCGGCCAGGTGCTGCTGTCGGCCGGCCGCGGCTCGGACCTCGGCCGCTTCGCCAATGCGCCGAGCAATTTCATCGTCGCCGAGACATTTCCGCAGCTCGACATTCTCAAGCGTACCGACCTGTTCATCACCCCGGCCGGGCTCAACAGCCTGCACGAGGCGCTGTGGTTCGGTGTGCCGATGGTCGCCGTACCGCAGCATTTCGAGCAGTTGCACAACGCCGAGGCGATGAGCACGCGCGGCGCCGGCATCACACTGCCGGATGAAGCGCATGGCGGCACGGTCAGCCCCACCGAGCTGCGGCGGGCCGTCGATACGGTATTCGCCGACCTCGCCGGCTACCGCAGCAAGGCGCTGGCGCTGGGCGAGAGCCTCAGGGCCGCGGGCGGCTATGTCGCCGCCGCCGACCTTATCGAGCGCATCGGCGCGCACCGTTCAGGACGCGTTCAGCCGGATGCTGTCACAAGCGCGTCGGCTCCGGCGCGCTAGTCGTTACCGGCGGCTTAACCAAACCGATTCAACACGGCTTAACCGGCCGACCCTATAACCGAGACATGCGCTGCGTAGCGCGCGCGACCAGCAGTAAAGCCCGCCCCAAATGCTCAAGACCTTCTCGCTGTCCGTCCTGTTTTTCCTGACCCTGGGCGTGATGTTCGCCGCCTATGCGTCGGTGCCGACCGGCTTCTGATTTCCTGACAATTTTCGACATTAAGCACGCCGGGTAACCCTCGCGACGTTTGTCACGGGCGTTAACGGGCGGCTTGCCGTATGTGCGGGGCTCCAACCTGGAGTTTGCGGCATGTCAGGTCAGAACGCTCGGCTTTCGTGGGTCGATACGGCCAAGGGAATCTCCATCATCCTGGTGGTGATGATGTATTCCGTGTTCAACGTCGGCCAGGACGCCGAGGGCGTCGGGCTGTTCCACTACGTGATCGGCTTTGCCACCCCGTTCCGCATGCCGGAATTCTTCCTGATCTCGGGGCTGTTCCTGGACCAGGTGCTGTCGCGGACGTGGAAGGCATACGCCGACCGCCGCGTGCTGCATTATTTCTACTTCTACGCGGTCTGGGCGGTGATCCACATCGTGCTCAAGATCGGCATCATGAGCGCAGCCCCGCTCGAGGCGGCCACCGACCTGCTGTGGGCCATCGTCGAGCCCTATGGCGTGCTGTGGTTCATCTATCTGCTCGCCGCCTTCAGCGCCGTGACCAAGCTGTTCTACGACCTCAAGGCGCCGAAATGGGCGATCTGGGCGTTCGGCGCCGCGTTCCAGATGGCGCACGTGCAGACCGGCAGCTATCTGGTCGACCAGTTCTGCGCCTATTTCGTCTACTTCTACTCGGGCTACATCTTCGCGCCCATGATCTTCCGGCTGGTCGACTGGGCCGTGGCCAACAAGCGCCTGGCGCTGCTCGGCCTCGCCGTCTATGCGGTGGTCAACGCGGTGCTGGTGTTCTCTCCCGGCTTCGAGGTGCTGCCGGGCGAAATCCAGCTCGGCTGGGGCGGCTTCCCCGGCGTGCGACTGCTGCTCGCCATCGCCGGCGCGCTGGCGCTGTGCGTCACCGCCGGCCTGATCACCGGCTTTGCGGCGATCAACTGGCTACGCTGGCTAGGTGAGCATTCGATCGTGGTGTACCTGGTGTTCGTGCTGCCGATGTCGTTCGCCCGCATTGCGCTGGGCAAGCTCGGGCTGATCCAGGACGTGACGCTGTCGAGCTTCCTCGTGATCGTCATCGCCATCGCCGCCTCGGTAGGGTTGTACCTGCTGGTGCAGACGACGGGCCGCGCCAAATTCCTGTTCGAGCGCCCCGCCTGGGCCCACCTCAACGGCGTCAAGGGCAGCCGGTCGTATCGGCCTGCGGCCGTGCCGGCAGAGTAAAGGGCGGGCCTCACAGGTGCCCACCCACTGAGTGTCATCCCGGGCTTGACCCGGGACCCAACTCCCCGCAGCGCAAGAATTGAGTTGAGTCCCCGCTTTAGCGGGGATGACACTTTTGGTAGGGGTTGGCTTTTGGCCCCAGACTCATCAGTACTCGCCGCATGAACTCTGCCGTCGTCGTCTTTCCCGGCCTCAACCGCGACCGCGACATGATCGCCGCGCTCACCGGGATTTCGGGCCGCGCGCCGGCCGTCGTCTGGCACAAGGACACCGAGCTGCCCGACGTCGATCTGATCGTCATCCCGGGTGGCTTTTCCTACGGCGATTACCTGCGCGTCGGCGCCATCGCGGCGCGTTCGCCGATCATGGCGACAATCCGCGAGCGGGCGGCCAGGGGCGTGCATGTGCTCGGCGTGTGCAACGGCTTCCAGATCCTCACCGAGGCCGGCCTCGTGCCCGGCGTGCTGATGCGTAACGCCTCGCTGCGCTTTGTCTGCCGCGAGGTGCGGCTCCGTGTCGAAAGGGCCGACACGGCTTTCACCCGCGGCTATGCCGCCGGCCAGGTGATCACGACGCCCGTCGCGCACCACGACGGCAATTATTTCGCCGACGCCAATACCCTCAAGGCGATCGAGGACAATGGCCAGGTGGCGTTCCGCTATGCCGAGGGCAGCAACCCGAACGGCTCGGTCAACGACATCGCCGGCGTGCTCAATCGCGAGGGCAACGTGCTGGGCCTCATGCCCCACCCCGAGAACCTCATCGAAAGCGCCCATGGCGGCATCGACGGACGGGCGTTGTTCGCGGGGCTGCTGCAGGTCGCGTGATTCCGGCTTGCCCCGGCCGGCCGTTGACGGTTTGATCCGGCAGGAACAACAGCGGCCGAGGGCAAGGTGAAACAGACGCTGACCTGGGTCGGCTTCGTCGCCGGCGCCGCCGCACTGATCCTGCAGCTCGCCATCACGCTGCCGCTGCGCCTCGACAAGGGCGACAGCCTGGTGGGGGCGCTGCTGTTCTATTTCAGCTTCTTCACCATCCTCACCAATCTGGCGCTGGTGCTGATCTATGCGGCCGAGCTGTGGCCGCGCGCGCCGCTCGGCTGGTTCCGCCGGCCGGTGACGCAGGGCATGATGGCCGCGGCGATCACGCTGGTGATGGTGTTCTACCATCTGATCCTGGCCGAGACGTGGGACCCGCAGGGGCTGAGCCTCGTCTGCGACGTGACGCTGCACTATGTCACGCCGCTGCTCTATCTGGCGTGGTGGCTGCTGTGCCGCCGGCACGGGGCGCTGCGCTGGAGCGACATTCCAGCGATGCTGGTGCCGCCGGCGATCTACCTGGTCTGGGCGATGGCGCGCGGCGCCGTGGTGGGCGAATATCCCTACCCCATCCTCGAGGCCAACCGTATCGGCTACATGCTGGTGGCGCTCAACGTGGTCAAGGTGCTGGCCGGCCTCACAGCGCTGTGCGCCCTCGCCATCGGCGCCGACCAGGCACTGGCCCGAACGCGGAGGCTGCCGCTGTGAGCCCGGGCGAACGCAACGTCTATGGCGAGCCGCTTGTGCCCTGCTCGATGGATCCGCTCACCGGCTTCTTCCGCTCCGGCTATTGCGCCGCCGGTCCCGACGGCGGTGCGCGCCACCTCATCTGCTGCGAGATGACTGCGGAATTCCTTGCCTTCAGCAAATCTGTCGGCAACGACCTATCGACGCCGCGCCCCGAGATGGCCTTTCCCGGCCTGGAACCGGGCGACCGCTGGTGCCTGGTGGCGCCGCGCTGGGTGGAAGCGCACGCCGCCGGCGTCGCCCCACGCGTGGCGCTGCTGTCCACCCATGAAGGTGCGCTCGACTACACCGACCTCGCCACGCTCAAGTTGTACGCGCTGGATTTGAGCTAGTCGCCCGGCGCCGGGCCTCAGGCGACCTCCCGGCGCGGCGCACGGTCAAGACGGATATCCTTGGTGAGCCGCACCTGTGCCAGGTCACGGGCAACCTGCAGGCGAAGCCAGTGGTCGGCCGAGCCGCCGATGACCTGCTCCAATCGCACAGCCATCTCCGGGCTGATGCCGCTCTGTCCGCTCACGAGCTTGTAGAGCTGCTGACGGGTCACGCCGAGCGCCTTGGCGGCCTCGGCAATCGTCAGTCCCAGCGCCTCCAAATCAGCCTTCAGGCCAATGCCGGGATGGGGGGGATTCTTCATCGGCATGTTCCGTGTTGTTAACTGTTAGTTGACAGTTGTCAATTGCATTTGTCCTGAAAAAGACCGGCGCCGGACTGTGCCACCCGCACAAGCTGGGCTAAGAGGGCCGCATCGTGCTCTCCCTGCTGGCAGCGCCATGACATTCGACAATCATCGCGAAATCACGCCGGAGCTGGTCGCCGACCATGGCCTCAAGCCCGACGAATATCAGAAGATTCTCGGCCTGATCGGCCGCACGCCGACCTACACCGAGCTCGGCATCTTCTCGGCGATGTGGAACGAGCACTGCTCGTACAAATCCTCCAAGAAATGGCTGCGCACGCTGCCCACCACCGGCGAGCGCGTGATCCAGGGGCCGGGCGAGAATGCCGGCGTCGTCGATATCGGCGATGGTCAGGCGATCGTCTTCAAGATGGAGTCGCACAACCACCCCTCGTTCATCGAACCCTACCAGGGCGCGGCGACCGGCGTCGGCGGCATCCTGCGCGACGTGTTCACCATGGGCGCGCGCCCGGTGGCGGCGATGAACGCGCTGCGCTTCGGCGCGCCGGAGCACGAAAAGACCCGCCATCTCGTCTCCGGCGTCGTGGCCGGCGTCGGCGGCTACGGCAATTCGTTCGGCGTGCCGACGGTGGGCGGCGAGGTGGAGTTCGACGCGCGCTACAACGGCAACATCCTGGTCAACGCCTTCGCCGCCGGCCTCGTGGACACCGACAAGATCTTCTACTCGAAGGCGGAAGGCGTCGGCCTGCCGGTGGTGTATCTTGGCGCCAAGACCGGGCGCGACGGCGTGGGCGGCGCCACCATGGCGTCGGCCGATTTCGGCGACGACATCGAGCAGAAACGGCCGACGGTGCAGGTGGGCGATCCGTTCACCGAAAAGCGCCTGCTCGAGGCGTGCCTCGAGCTGATGGCCACCGGCGCAGTGATCGCCATCCAGGACATGGGCGCCGCGGGCCTCACCTGCTCGGCCGTGGAAATGGGCGCCAAGGGCGACCTCGGCATCGCGCTCGACCTCGACCAGGTGCCGGTGCGCGAAGCCGAAATGACGCCGTATGAAATGATGCTCAGCGAAAGCCAGGAGCGCATGCTCATGGTGCTGCATCCCGAGAAAGAGGCTGCGGCCCGCGCGGTATTCGAGAAATGGGAGCTCGATTTCGCCACAGTGGGCGTCACCACCGACGATCTGCGCTTCCGGGTGAAATGGCGGGGCGAGGAAGTCGCGAACCTGCCGATCAAGGAGCTGGGCGACGAAGCGCCCGAATACGACCGGCCGTGGACGCAGCCGCCGGTGGTGGCGCCGCTGGCCGAGAACGACATTCCACAAATGGACGTGGCCGATGCCGTGCTCAGGCTGGTGGGCACCCCTGCCCTCAGCTCGCGCCGCTGGGTGTACGAGCAGTACGACACCTGGATCCAGGGCAATTCGCTGCAGCGGCCGGGCGGCGATGCCGGCGTGATCCGCGTCGAGGGGCCGAACCCGAACAAGGCTCTCGCCTTCACCTCGGACGTGACCCCGCGCTATTGCGAGGCCGATCCCTATGAAGGCGGCAAGCAGGCGGTGGCCGAAGCCTGGCGCAATCTCACCGCGGTGGGCGCCGAGCCGCTGGCGGCCACCGACAATCTCAATTTCGGCAATCCCGAGCGCCCCGAGATCATGGGGCAGCTGGTCGAGGCGGTGCGCGGCATCGGCGATGCCTGCCGGGCCCTCAACTTCCCGATCGTTTCGGGCAACGTGTCGCTCTATAACGAAACCAACGGCCGCGGCATCCTGCCGACGCCGACTATCGGCGGCGTGGGGCTGATCGATGACTGGAGCCGCTCGGCGCGCATCGGCTTTAGCGCCGAGGGCGAGTGCATCCTGCTCGTCGGCGCGCCCGATTGGTGGGGCACGCATCTGGCGCAGTCGATCTACATGCGCGACCTCTTCGGCCGTACCGACGGGCCGCCGCCCCCCGTCGATCTCGCGATGGAAAAGAAGGCCGGCGATCTGGTGCGCCTGTTGATCCGCGACGGCCACGCCACCGCCGTGCACGACCTATCGGATGGCGGCCTCGCAGTGGGGCTGGCGGAAATGGCGATGGCTTCTGGCATCGGCGCCACGGTCAACCAGCTCGAAGGTGGCGATCCGATCCCGCAATTCTTCGGCGAGGACCAGGGGCGCTACCTGGTGACACTCAAGCGCGAGTTCGTCGACAGCTTCTACGACGAGATCTACCCCTATGCCGGCGTGTTCGCGCCCTGGATCGGCAACACTGGCGGCACCGAGCTGGTGTTGGGCAAGGCGCGGCCGATTGCGGTCGCAAACCTCAAGGCGGCGCATGAAGGCTGGTTTCCGACCTACATGGCCGGTGAGATCGCGGCGTAAGCCCTCAGCGCAGCCTGCCGTGGCGATGACCGCTGCGCCAGAGATAGGCGATGAGCGCCAGCAGCGACGCCGCGAAGGCGACGAGGATGGCGAGGTCCGTGAAATCGAGCAGCGATTGCGTCGTCATCGCGAGGTCACGCCGCGTGGGCATGCTCCCTGGCGCGGGCCCGCGCGCGACGGCGTGCCGCCGCCTGGGCAGCCTTGCGCTCGGCGGCTATACCCGCCACCACGACGGCAATGTCGGCTTCGAGCCCGGCGAGCACGGCGTCCAGCGACTTCTTCTTGCGAGAAACGGACTTCATCATACGCATCCCTCGAAACAACTTGTCGGCAACGCCTCGATCAAAGACCCGGCGCAGTCCTCGAGGCAAACGATTGTCGCGAGCACAGTAAAATCGTGAGGTTAACCGGCACGGCCCCGCACGTTGTCGCTGCGGGTCCGCCATGCCATATCTGCGGTGACGACCAGCGGCGGAGGTTCCCCATGCCCATGACGGCATCAGAGATCGAAAAACGCATCAGGATGGCGCTGCCGGACGCCCGGATCGAGTTGCGCGACCTCGCCGGCGACGACAACCATTGGGCGGCGACCATCATCTCCGAGCAGTTCCGCGGCAAGTCCCGCGTGCAGCAGCACCAGATGGTCAACGCCGCCTTCGGCGCCGACATGGGCACAGTATTGCATTCGCTGTCGGTGCAGACCAAGGCGCCGGACTGACAATCCCTCCCCCGCTGCGCGGGTGAGGAGACCCGACTGCCACCCCCGCGCTCCATCGTCACATCCCGATGAACGCCTCGACAGAGCGGCAAACAGGGCATATCTAGTCGGCAAATCTCCGGCACGGCCCCGGTGGCCGCGGACTCGAAAGGCCAGACCCATGAACGATATCAATGCCGTCATCGACGCGCAGGTGAAGTCCAACGACGTGTTCCTCTACATGAAGGGCACGCCCGACTTTCCGATGTGCGGCTTTTCCGGCCGCGTCGTGCAGATCCTCGACTATCTCGGCGTCGAGTACAAATCGGCGAACGTGCTCGAGGACCAGGAACTGCGCGAGGGCATCAAGGCCTACACCAACTGGCCGACCATCCCGCAGCTTTACGTCAAGGGCGAGTTCGTCGGCGGCGCCGACATCGTGACCGAGATGTTCCAGGCCGGCGAGCTGCAGTCGCACCTCACCGAAAGGGGCATCGCGGTCAAGCAGACCGCCTGACGCTCCACGCAGCGATCACGAAATCCCCGGCCCCCCGCGGTCGGGGATTTCGTTTTGGGCATGAGCGCCGATGATGGCTGCCATCACAACATGTCGTTTCGGCCCATCCCGAACCTCGGCTAGAGTCTGCGCATGAGCCTCGCCGCCACCGCCCCCACTGCCCGCTCTGCTGCCGTGCCGCTGATCCTCGTGGTCGTCGCCGGCTGCGCCATTGCCGCGATCACCAATGGCATCCGCACCAGCTTCGGGCTCTTTACCCTCCCCGCCACCGCCGATCTCGGCCTCAGCCGCGAGGCCTGGGGCATGGCCATGGCGATCCAGAACCTGGTCTGGGGTATCGTGCAGCCGTTTGCCGGCGCCATCGCCGACAAGCGCGGCACCGCGCGGGTGGTCGTTGCCGGACTGGTGCTCTACGCGGCTGGGCTGGTGCTGATGGTGTGGTCGCCCAGTGCGCTGCTGCTCGACCTGACCGCCGGAATCCTCTGCGGCGTCGGCATCTCGGCCTCGTCGTTCTCGATCGTGATGATCGCCTTCGGCCGCAACGTGCCGCAGGAGAAGCGGCCGCTGATCTTCGGCGTCGCCACCGCCGCCTCCTCGTTCGGCCAGTTCATCTTCGCACCCATCGGCCAGGGCTTCATCTCGGCCTTCGGCTGGCAGAGCGCGCTGATCTATCTCGCCTTCTTCCTCGCCATCGCGCTGGCACTCGCCTTCGCGCTGCGCGGCAAGACCGAGCAGGCCTCGGGTGCCGCCGACCTGCCGTTCATGCAGGCGCTGTCGCGTGCCTGGGGCTTCGGCTCCTACCGGCTGCTGGTCATCGGCTTTTTCGTCTGCGGCTTCCACCTGGCGTTCATCAACGTCCACATGCCGGCCTATCTGGTGCAATGCGGGCTGAGCCCCGACGTCGGCGGCTGGTCGATCGCGATCATCGGGCTGTTCAACATTGCCGGCTCACTGGCCTCGGGATACCTCGGGGGCAAGCTGCCCAAGCAATTACTTCTGGCCTCGATCTATTTCCTCAGGGCCCTGGCCATCGCCGGCTTCGTGTTCTTCCCGTTGACGCCCCTCACCGCCTACCTGTTCTCGGCCGCCATCGGGTTCCTGTGGCTGTCGACGGTGCCGCTGACCGCGGGGCTGGTGACGCTGTTCTTCGGGCCGCGCTACATGGGCATGCTCTATGGCGTTGCCTTCCTCAGCCACCAGATCGGCTCATTCGTCGGGGTGTGGCTGGGCGGCTACGTCTACGACACCACCGGCTCGTACAGCCTCGTGTGGTATCTGGGCATCCTGCTCGGGCTCGGCTCGGCCGCGATCAACCTGCCGATCAAGGAGATCGCGGACCGGAAATTCCATGCCGTTCCGGCGTAAGTTCCTAAAGTTCTTAGCATCCTAAGCTTGCAATAGCGGGGCGGGAGGTTCATGTTCCGCGCCGCTTCGGGTCGCCTCCTCCTCGCCCGACGGATACCAAATGTCAGAGCAGTCCCACCTCAACCGGGTCCTTTCCCGGCCGGAATTCATTGGCCTCGTCGCGGCGCTGATGGCCCTCAACGCGCTGGCGATCGACGTCATGCTGCCGGCCCTGCCCTACATGGGCGACGCGCTGGGGGTGGCGAACGAGAATGAGCGGCAGCTCGTGGTCTCCGCCTACATGATCGGCTTCGGCATGGCACAGCTCGCCTTCGGGCCGATCACCGACCGCTTCGGGCGCCGGGCGCCGCTGTTCGTGGGCATGGCGCTCTATGTGCTGTGCGCCTTCCTCGCCACCTTCGCGCCCACCTTCGCGATCCTGCTCGCCCTGCGCTTCTGCCAGGGGCTGGGCGCCGCCTCGACGCGGGTCATCGCCATCTCGGTGATCCGCGACCGCTATTCGGGGCGCGAGATGGCCTCGGTGATGTCGCTCGCCTTCATGGTGTTCATGGCCATCCCGATCATCGCGCCGGGCATCGGCCAGATCATCCTGCTGTTCGGCAGCTGGCACTACATCTTCCTGCTGATGGCGGGCCTTGCGACGGTGTTCGGCATCTGGGCCTGGCTGCGGCTGCCAGAAACGCTGCACCCCGAATACCGCCGTGAGCTCAAGCTGTCGGTGATCGCCGCCGGCTTCCGCGCGGTGTTCACCAACCGGGTGGCGTTCTTTTACGGCCTCGCCGGCATGCTGTTCTTTTCCGCCATGTTCGGCTTCATCATCTGCACGCAGCAGATCTTCGTCGGCATCTACGGGCTCGGGGCGCTGTTCCCGGTGGCCTTCGCCAGCGTGGCGCTGCTGATGGCGCTCGCCAATTTCCTCAACTCGGTGGTGGTCCGTCGCTTCGGCATGCGCCGCATCAGCCACCTTGCGACGCTGATCTACATTGCCTCAGGCACGGCGATGCTGGTGCTGGCGCTGCTCGGGCCGGTCAATTTCTGGGTCTACTACGCGCTGCTGATCGTGCTGCAGTTCGTCTTCGCCTGGGCTACCTCGAACATGAACTCGCTGAGCATGGAGCCGCTCGGCGCCGTGGCCGGTACCGCAGCGGCGGTGTTCGGCTTCATGCAGACGGTGGGCGGCGCCTTGATCGGCACCTTCATCGGCCAGCAGTTCAACGGCACGCTGGTTCCCAACTCGCTGGCCTATGTGGTGATGGGCGTGCTGGTGCTGGGCTGCGTGCTGATCGCCGAGAAGGGCCGGCTGTTCGGCGTCGGCGTCGAGTACCAGACACCACGGCCGGCCGCGGCGATGGCGGAATAGCTCTAGTCCTTGAGGCCCACCAGCACCGTCCAGCCCAGCATCGGGCGGATGGTGCGCAAATAGTAGTCCCAGCCGTCCCGGCTCTTGTCGAGCACCTCGTCGCGGTCGGGATGGTCTGGATGCTGCCTGGCCCAGCGCAGCGTCGCGTGCCGGTGATGGCTGGCGTAGCGCTCGAAATCGGCGTCCGAGGCCGAGATCATCGCCGATACCTCGGCCCCGTGCCGCTGCACCACGGCCAGCGACTCGATGGCGTCGAGCGGCAGGTGCTGGTGGGTGTTGACCGCCGGCCGGTGCTTGAGCGTCAGGTCGCCGACCACCACCGCCCCGCCCGGCCGCGTCGCGGCGACCATCCACTCCACGGCCTGCACGAAGCCGCCGAGCGCGAAGGTGGCCCCGAGGCAGAGCACGACGTCGTAGCTGTTGGGCTCGGCAACGAAGTCCTCGGCCGGGCCCTCGACGTAGTCGATGCGGCCGCGCCCCGGCCGCCGGCGGCGGGCGAAATCGAGAAAGGCGGGGTTGAGCTCGAGCCCGGTGCCCTCGATCGCATAGCGGTCGGCCCATTGCCGCATCAGCCAGGCCTTGCCGCAGCCCACGTCGAGGACGCGCAGACCGTCGCGGATGTCGCAATAATCGTCGAGCAGGCGCAGCTTGCGGTCGGTGACCGGGTTCTGGATTTCGATATCGGCCTCGGCGATGGCCCAATAGTCCTTGAGATCCACGGCGCTCCTCCGCCCACAGCTCCCGCCGAGCCTATACCGTGAACACCTCGCGACGCAAAACTCGCCAGCTCTCTTCGTCCGGCGCGAGCAGCAGCCCGCCTTTCAGATCGCTCGGACGGTAGGGGGAGCCGTCGAACTTGCGCACATAAGCGCCCGCCTCGGCCGAGATCAGCGTTCCAGGCAGGTGGTCCCACGGCATCAGCTTGTTGAACAGCACCGCGTGGCAGTGGCCGCTCGCCATGGTCCGGTAGTCGTGCCCGGCGCAGCGGTAGTTGGCCGAAATCGCGATTTTCGCGAGATTGCCCAGTACTGCCCCCTTGGAGTCCGGGTCGAGGAAGCTCACCGAAACATGCGCCACGGTCTGCTCGACCGGCACTGGCGCCGCAACCTTCAGCCGTTGCGTCGCGCCGTCGGGCCGCCGAAGGAAGGCGCCGGCGCCGCGCTCGGCCATCACCCAGTCGTCACCCATCGGATCGAAGATGATGCCGGCGATCGTCTCGCCCTTGGCCACCACCGACGCCATGACCGCATAGAGCGGCAGTCCGGCGGCGAAATTGGCGGTGCCGTCGACCGGATCGAGCGTCACCGCGAGGTCGGCGCCGGCCAGCCGCTGCAACACCGCAGGATCAGCCGAGACCGCCTCCTCCCCGATCACCACCGCCTGGGGCCAGCGCTTGTTCAGGACCGCGGTAATGCGCTTTTCCGCCTCGGTATCGGCCTCGGTGACCAAATCCGTCGGGCTGCTCTTGGTGTGCACTGTTTGCGGGTCGAGCCGCCGGAAGCGCGGCAGGATTTCGGTCTTGGCCGCATCGCGCAGGATGTCGGCAAGCTCGATGACGTCGATCAGGGGCATGCTGGAACAGTCTTTCAGATGGTCAGGCGGGCGGGCGGAGGCCCAGGAAATCGAACAGCTTGGGGTCGAGCATGTGGCTCGGGCGGATGTTGCCGAGGGCGCGGATCATCACGTCCTTGCGGCCGGGCATGCGGCGCTCGATGTCGTCGAGCATCGTCTTCATGGCGTTGCGCTCGAGCCCCTCCTGGCTACCGCAGAGATCGCACGGGATGATCGGGAAAGCCATGTGCTCGGCAAAGCGCGCGAGGTCGGGCTCGGCGCAGTAGATCAGCGGCCGCAGCACCTCGACGTCGCCCTCGTCATTGAGCAGCTTTGCCGGCATCGCCGCCAGCTTGCCGCCGTGGAACAAATTCATGAAGAACGTCTCGAGGCTGTCCTCGCGATGGTGGCCGAGCACCAGCGCCGAGCACCCTTCCTCGCGGGCGATACGGTAAAGGTGGCCGCGTCTGAGCCGCGAGCACAGCGAGCAATAGGTGGCCCCCTCGGGCAGCTTATCGGTCACGATCGAATAGGTGTCCTGATACTCGATGCGGTGGGGAATGCCGTTCCGCTCGAGGAACTCCGGCAGGATGTGCTTGGGGAAGTTCGGCTGTCCCTGGTCGAGATTGCAGGCGATGAGTTCGACCGGCAGCAGGCCGCGCCATTTCAGATCGAGCAGGATGGCGAGCAGCCCGTAGCTGTCCTTGCCGCCCGACAGCGCCACCAGCCAGCGCTCGCCGGGCCGCACCATGCCGAATTTGTCGATCGCCTCGCGGGTGAGCCGGACCAGCCGCTTCCTGAGCTTGTTGAATTCCACCGAGCGCGGCGCGGCGCGGAACATCGGGGGCGCCCCCACATCCTCGGCGTCCTCTTCGATCGTTTCGGCGGTCAGCATCTCGTTCATGGCCGTGTCCTACGCCGCGAACCCCGCAATGACAATTCGTCTGGAGCGGTTCGCGTTTGGGTTGGTGCGCATCGGATGGCCGTGGGGTCCAGCCCTCCCCTTGCGGGAGGGGCTGGGGGGTGAGGGCCACGTGCACCGGCTATTCTGTTTCATCGTGAACCGCGCCGCGCCCATTACATCGGGGTAAGGCCACGCCAATTCCTTGCTCCGGCCCGCTTCTTCCAGTTACATGCCCCAACCCTAGCGCCCGAGGAGAGCCGCTTCCCGTGTTCCGCTCGTTCTTCCCCTCGCCCGTCAACTTCTTCATTTCCGCCGTCGCCTGGACCGCCGTGGCGATGACGCTGTGGTTCACGGCCGGGCCGGCGCTGGAGCCCTATCTGAGCCTCGGGCCATGGCTGGCGGTGCATCCGACGCCGGGCGAGGCCGAGCCGTTCTTCGATGCCCACCGGGTCTGGCTCTACCAATACGTGATCCTCGCCGGCTATCTGTTCTGCGTGCCCTGGGCGATCTTCAACGACAACCGCCGTTGGTACTGGTGGAGCGTGGTCGGCTCGGTGACCATCTTCGAGGTCATCTACTTCAACGTCCAGGTCAGTGCCTGGCTGAACGACTGGTACGGCTCGTTCTACGACCTGATCCAGACCGCGCTGGCCAAGCCCAACTCGGTCACCATCGACCAGTACCTCGGGCAGATCGCGACCGTCGCCATCGTATTTGCGGTCAACATCTTCGTGCTGGTGCTCAACGCCTTCCTCAACGCCCACTATCTGTTCCGCTGGCGACGGGCGATGACGTTCTACTACATGGCCAACTGGCCACAGGTGCGCACCATCGAAGGCGCCGCGCAGCGCGTGCAGGAAGACACGCAGAACTTCTCGCAGATCGTCGAGGGCATCGGGCTCAACATCATCTCGTCGTTCATGACGCTGATCGTCTTCCTGCCCATCCTGTGGGGTCTTTCCAGCCACATCGTCGACCTGCCCATCTTCGGCCATGTCGAGGGCAGCCTGGTCTGGCTGGCACTGTTCCAGGCGGTGTTCGGCACGGTGCTGTTCGCCGTGGCCGGCGTCCGGCTGCCGGGGCTCAACTTCGCCAACCAGCGCGTCGAGGCCGCCTACCGCAAGGAGCTGGTCTATGGCGAGGATTCGCCCGAGCGGGCGCAGCCGGTCACGATCCGCGAGCTGTTCAAGAACGTGCAGCGGAACTACTTCCGCATCTACTTCCACTACACCTACTTCAACGTCTTCCGGTACGCCTTCATCAACGCCAGCCAGTTCTTCCCCTATCTGGCGATGGGCCCGACCATCGTCGCCGGCGCCATCACCTTCGGTATCTTCAACCAGGTGCTCAACGCCTTCGGGCAAGTGGCCGATTCGTTCAGCTTCCTGATGAATTCGTGGACGACCATCATCAACCTGATCTCCATCTACCAGCGCCTGCGCGGCTTCGAGCGCCAGATCCCGCCGAGCACCAAGATCTTCGCCAACGACTATGACGACCCGCGCTACCTCGCGACCGCCACCGTCCCCGCCGAAGCTGCCCCGCAGGTGATGCCGGAATAGGAGCAGGCAGTCGGTTCGCTCGAAACAAAAAGGCCGCCCATTGGGCGGCCTTGAATTCTCGGAGCGAAACCCGGATCAGCGCGAGTAGAACTCGACCACCAGGTTCGGTTCCATCTGCACGGGGTACGGCACGTCGGCCAGCGCCGGCACGCGGACATAGGTCGCGACCTGCTTGCCGTGATCGACTTCGACGTACTCCGGCACGTCGCGCTCGGCGAGCTGGTTGGCCTCGAGCACGATGCCCAACTGCTTGGATTTCTCCTTCACCTCGACCTTGTCGCCAGGCTTGACCTGATAGGACGGGATGTTGACGCGCTTGCCGTTGACCAGGATGTGGCCGTGGGAAACGAACTGGCGCGCCGCGAACACGGTCGGCACGAACTTGGCGCGATAGACGATCGCGTCGAGACGGCTCTCGAGCAGGCCGATCAGGCGCTCACCGGTATCGCCCTTGATGCGGGCAGCTTCGACGTAGAGCTTGTGGAAAGCCTTCTCGGTGATTGAGCCGTAATAGCCCTTGAGCTTCTGCTTGGCGCGCAGCTGCAGGCCGTAGTCAGAGGTCTTGCCCTTGCGGCGCTGGCCGTGCTGGCCGGGGCCGTAGGCACGGGCGTTGAGCGGCGAGGCCGGACGGCCCCAGAGGTTTTCGCCCAGACGGCGGTCGATCTTGTGCTTGGCTTGAATGCGCTTCGACATCGTAATCCTTTCATGGAACGTCGAAAGAGATTGCGCCCTCCTCTGCCCTGCCTTGCGGCAGGACCGACAGACCATTGAATTCAACGATCCCGGGTGCGCTTCTGGGGCAAAACCCCGAAAGTGGCGGTGACCTAGGGGGAAAGCGCGGTGAAGTCAAGCTCGGACTAGGAATGCGTCACCTTGAAATCCGCCTCGAAGCCGCCGACGCCGAAGGCCTTGCTCCGGACGGTCCTGTCCCGAATCTGCTTCAGCGCCTGGTAGTCCGGGCTGAAATACCAGCCGTCGAAGGCGGCCTTGTCCGGGAACTCGAGCATCACGATGCGGTGCAGCGACCAGTCGCCTTCGATGGTCTGAAGGTCTCCGCCAGCACTCAGGTACTTTCCACCGTGCGCGGCGATGCCTGGGCCGACCTTTGCCTGATATTCGCTGTAACCTGCCGGATCGAAGACGTCGGTATCGAAAACTGCGTAATACGCCATGGTTTCCTCCCCTGCCGGGGAGGTAACTACCCCTCGACCATCGCCCGGTCGAGCGTGCGCTGACGCCTCAGGCCGGGAAAGCTCTGGCTCCAGATGGCGGCCACCGCCATGGTCGCGGCGCCTCCAAGCGCCACCGCCGCCTGCGCCCCGATCCACGCCGCCATGACGCCGGCGCGGAACTCGCCCAGCTCGTTGGAGGCGCCGATGAACACCGAATTGACCGCATTCACCCGGCCGCGGACGCTGTCGGGGGTCCACAGCTGCATGATGGTCTCGCGGATCGACACCGAAACCATGTCGCAGGCGCCGATCAGGGCGAGCAGCGGCACCGACAGCCAGACGCTGGTCGACAGCCCGAACAGCAGGGTGAACAGGCCGAAGCCACCCACGAAGACGAACAGGATGACCCCGGCATTGTCGCGGATCGGGAAGCGCGCCAGCAGCAGCGCGGTGATGATGGCGCCGACGCCAGGAGCGCCGCGCAGCAGGCCGAGGCCCCACGGGCCGACGTCGTGGATGTCGCGGGCGAACACCGGCAGGAGCGCCACCGCGCCGCCCATCAGCACGGCGAACAAATCGAGCGAGATGGCGCCCAGCACGACCTTCTGGTCGAAGATGTAGCGGAAGCCGGCCAGGAGCGTCTGCACGCTGCTCGGCTCGCCGCTGACGCGCGGTTGCTGGCGCACCTGGCCGATGGCGATCGCGGCGACCACCACCAGCGTCACGGCGCTGCCGTAGGCGACGGCCGGACCAACGCCATAGAGCAGGCCGCCGACCACGGGGCCGACGATGCCGGCCAACTGCCAGGCGGTGGCGTTCATGGTCACCGCATTGGCCAGCGCTTGCGGCGGCACCAGGTTCGGCGCCAGTGACGAGCCGGCGGGGCCTATGAAGGCGCGCGCCGTGCCGAGGCAGACCAGCACCACGAAGAACGGCCAGATGATGTGCAGATGCTCGAGCGAGAAGATGAGGAAGGCGAGTCCGCAACAGGCCTCGACAGCCAGCGCCGCCTGAATGATGCGGCGGCGCGGGAAGCGGTCGGCGGCAAGGCCGGTCACCAGCACCAGCAGCAGTGCCGGCAGGAATTGCGCCAGCCCGACCAGCCCGAGCAGCAGGGGCGAGCGGGTAATGTCATAGACCTGCCAGCCCAGCGACACGGAAGCGATCTGCGCGGCAAAACTCGAGCATAGCGAGGTCGCCCAGAACAGGCGATAATCGCGGTAGGCGAAGGCCTTGGTGGACGGTTCGGCCGAACCGGCGGAGGACGTCATGGTGGCGGTGCCAATCGCACGCCCGCCCGATGCGGTCAAATCGGCTCGCCCAGCTGGCCTTTGTTGGGACGGTTGGCCTTGGGCCGCTCGTGCTTGCGCTCGATCGAGGAAATCACCCCGTGCAGCGTGCGCACCTCCTGACCCGACAGGGTGCCGCGGCTCAGCATGGCGCGCAGATTTGTGACCACCGTCGGGCGCTTGTCGGGCGCGGTGAAGAAGCCGGCCTCGTCGAGCGCCTGTTCGAGGTGCTCGAACAGTTTCAGCAATTCGCCCTTGGTGGCGGGCTCCGCCACCGTTTCGGAGAACAGCAGCTTGTTGCCCAAATCGGTCTGGCGCCGCCACTCATAGGCCATGATCAATACCGCCTGAGCGATGTTGAGCGAGGCGAACGCCGCCTCGACCGGCAGCGTCACGATGGCGTCGCAGAGCGCCACCTCCTCATTGTAGAGGCCCCAGCGCTCGCGGCCGAACAGGATGCCGGCGCCGCCGGAACCGGTCTCGATGTGGGCAATCACCCGCTGCGACGCCTCTTCCGGCCCGAGCACGGGCTTCTGCAAATCGCGGCGCCGGGCCGTCGTGGCATAGACCAGCGAGAGGTCGGCGATCGCCGCCTCGGTCGTCGGAAACACCCGCACACGCTCGATCACGTGGTCGGCACGCGAGGCGGCCGCCACCGCCTTCTCGTTGGGCCAGCCGTCGCGCGGATTGACCAGACGCAGGTCCCAGAGCCCGAAATTGGCCATCGCCCGGGCCGTGGTGCCGATGTTCTCGCCGAGCTGCGGCTCGCACAGGATCACCGCAGGGCTCGGGCGGTATTCGAATTTCTGGGTCTTGTCGGTGCCGGCCATGGCCGGCACTTACGGCGGAAGAAGCGGGAAGATCAAGCGACCTTGTGCCGGGTGATCTCGCGCACCTTGGAGCCGCGGCTCCATTCGCGGTCGAGTACGGCGAAATGCAGTTCCTCGTCCCACTCGCCCTGGAACAGCGCGTGCTCGCGGTAATGCGCCTCGAGCCGCATGCCCAGGCCCTTGAGCAGCCGGGCCGAGGCCTCGTTCTGGCCAGCTGTGCGGGCGCAGATGCGATGCAGGCGGAATTCCTCGAAGCCAAAGCTCACCACGGCTTTCACTGCTTCGGACGCATAGCCCTTCTTGCGGAAGGTCGGCCCGATGGCGAAGCGGATTTCCCCTTGCGCCGCGGTTGAGTCGGTGTAGCGCAACGAGACGTGCCCCATCACCTTGCCGTCGGATTTGCGCACGATGGCGAGCGTCAGCACCTCGCCCGGACGGGTGAGGCGTGTCTGCTTGCACATGGATTCGAACGCCGACTTGGCTTCGGATTTGTCCCGCGCCTTCCAGTCGAGATAGCGCTGCACGTCGGGCAGCGAATAATAGCTCAGCACCTGCTCGAGATCGGGTTTCTCGAACGGTCTCAGGATCAGTCTTTCAGTTTTTATGGTCAGGTCAGAAACAGCCATGGCGCCCTCCGCTGCGCGCTAAAGCCCTGTCCTGAGAACGTGACCTGTGACACCGAGTTCCGGCCATTGCCTGAACTAAATTTTCGTGAGTGTCACAATTCCGTCGCGTTGCTTCGCGTCGCCCAGTCGCGATCGAGAATGGCGAAGATACGCTCCTCGTCCCAGCGTCCCTTGAGGTGCGTGTGCTCACGGAAATGCGCCTCCTGCCGCATCCCCAGCCGCTCCATCACGCGGAACGAGGCGGTGTTGCGCGCGTCGCAGCGGGCATAGACGCGGTGCATGCAAGCATCGCCGAAGGCGAAGGCCAGCAATTGCATCGCCGCCTCCGTGGCATAGCCGTGCCCGTGCACATCCGGGTGGAAGATGTAGCCGACCTCGGCCTGCTGATCGGCGACGCTGCGCCAGATCAGCGACACCTCGCCGATCAGCCGGGCATCGTCCTTGCGCTCGACCGCCAGCAGGATCTTGTCGCCCTCCCCCGAGAACGCCACCTGCGTGATGCGCGCCCGCACCGCCTCGGCGCATTCCTCGTGGCTCATCGGCTCGTCGAACAGATATTCCGCCACGTCCGGCCGACTGCGATAAGAATAGACCGCATCGACGTCGCCGCGGTTGAACGGCCGCAACCGCAGCCGCGCCGTCTCGATCGGGTAGCGCGGCATATAGAGGACGGCAGCAGGGATGGGCAGCGGCTGGCTCTGGCTCATGGCCGGCCGGAGGTAAGCCCCTCGCGCCGGCAAATCAACCGCTTGCGGCGCCGCGCCGGCCGGTGCAGCCTCCGCCCCATGGACCGCACGCCCCGCCCCGTCGTCGACCTTACGGCCCGCTGCGCCTGCGGCGCCGTCTCGCTGCATTTTGCCGGCAAGGTGCTGTCGATGTTCCTGTGCGCGTGCGAGGACTGCCAGCGCGCGACCGGCACCGGCCATGCCGCCATCGTGCTGGCGCGACAGGACGACGTCGCCGTCGCCGGCGAGACGCGCAGCTTCACCCGGCCGGCCAATCC
>JAEWCE010000014.1 GCA_023390785.1 Pseudomonadota bacterium | reverse complement strand
CGGTTGAAGATGCGGATCGATTCCGCCTTCACCGTCGCCTGGTCGGCGACGCTGCGGTCGTCGAGCGCGAACTGCTTCTGCAACGCCGCGATCAGGCCCGATATGTTCTCCTTCGCGACGATCAGGCCGATCCGCGTCTGCGGCGTCTGCGGAAATTGCCGGATCAGCGCCGCGACGTTCACGGTCAGCTGTCCCCTGGGATTGCCGTAATCGGCATAGATGCCGACGATGTCGAGCTCCCAGGTCCCGCCAGGTGCCGGCACCGCGACGACGTCGCCGATGCGGACATTCAGGCGGCGGCTGAGCTGTTCGCTGATGAAGGCGGCGTTGCCGGGGACGAGCCGGGTCCAGGCCCGCGGCGCGGCGTCCAGCACCGGCCAGCGCTCGCGATACAGCGCGTGATCGGGCAGGCCGAGCAGCTCAACCGGCTGGCCCTGAAGCTGCGCTTCGGCGCGGCCGCCCGACAGGATCGCCTGCACGTCGCTGCGCTCTTTCAGCCAGTTGCGGATCGCGACACCTTGCGCATTGTCGGAGGCGCTGATGTAGACGTCGGCGGCGAGCCGTCCGTTCAGCCAACCGAGGAAGGTGCGGCTGAACGTCTCCACCATGGTGGACACCCCGACATTGACAGCAAGCGCCAGCAGCAGCGCCATCAGCGCCAGCGACAGGCCGGAGAGCTGCTGCCGGCTGTCCGCCCAGAACCACAGCGCCAGCGGTCTTCGCGCGGCACGTTGGCCTGCGAGCAGGAGGAGCTCGATCAGCGCCGGCAGGATCAGGGCCGCGCCGAGCATCAGGGCCGCCAGCAAGCCAAAGCCCGCGATCAGCGATTCGCCGTAGCGAAGCAGCAGCAGCGCGACCACGAACACGGCGCCGGCCGCACAGCTTTGCAGGACCAGCCAGCGGCGCTGCCGCTGCTGCCAGGCGCGCGGCTGCGCCGTCGCCAGCACCGGCATCGTGATCGCCTTGATCAGGCTGGTGGCCGCCGCGACCAGCGCGCCCGCAATGCTGATGCCGATGCCGGCGAGCCACCATTCGGGCCGCAAACTCAGCTGCCCCGGGATCTGCGCGCCATAGAGCCCGCGCAGCGACGCCGCGACGTCAGGCAGCAGCACGGCGGCAATGAAATAGCCGCACACGAGCCCGATCAACCCTGCGACCAGCGCCAACGCGACGAGCTCGACCACCAGCACAATGTTGACGAGCCGCGCCGAGGCCCCGCAGGCGCGCAGCGTCCGCAGCATCGGCAGCCGCTGCTCGAAGGCGAGGCCGACGGCTGAATTGACGATGAAGAGCCCGACGAAGAACGACAGCAGGCCGAACGCCGTGAGGTTGAGATGGAAGCTGTCGGTGAGGCGCTCCAGCTCGGTCTCCGCATTCGGCTCGACCAGCTGCAATTGGTCGCCGACGACGCTGACCAGCGGCGCGGGCTTGCTCTTCGGCTTGCCGATCAGCAGTCGCGACAGCTGGTCCGGCTTGTTCAGCAGGCGCTGCGCCACGCCGATATCGACCACCAGCACGCCGGGCGCGAGCTGCGGCAGCACGCGCAGCGGCGGCAATGTTGCGCCGTTGCTGATCGCAGGTGCCGCGCCTTCCGCTGCCTGCAAGTCGCTCAGCGTCTCGCGTGCCGCCAATGTCTGGCCCGGCGGCGCCACGAAGCTGCTCAAATCGGCGGCACCGAGGCGCGGCGCATTGCCGATTTCGGCTGGCAGCGTCACCGGCTCGATCCCGAGCAGCCGCACCGAGCGGCCGTTGATCTGGACCCGGCCTTCCAGTGCCGGCGACACCGGCCAGCCGGCGCGGCGGAGCTTTACGAAAAGATCCTGCGAGAACGTTGCCGCATGAGGTGCCACCAGCATCGCCGTGCGGGTGCCGCCGAAGGTCGCCGCGGCGCGGTCATAGGCGGTTCGGGCCTGCTGGTTGATGGCCTGCACGCCGCTCCACAGCGCGGTCGCCGCGATCAGCCCGATCAGAAGCGTCGCGAACTGCATCTTGTGACGACGCCAATGGCTGAGCAGCGCCGCGAGGATCCAGAGCGCGCGTCTCATGCGATCCGCCCCGCATGCAGGGTGAGGTGGCGGTCGAGCGTTGCTGCCAGATGCAGGCTGTGCGTTACCATCAGGAAGCCGCAGCCGGTGCGCGCGACGAGGTCGCGCGCCAGCGCCAGCACGTCCTCGGCGGTGTCTTCGTCGAGATTGCCGGTCGGCTCGTCCGCCAGCAGCAGCGAGGGCTTTGTCGCCAGGGCGCGACCGATCGCGACCCGTTGCTGCTGACCGCCGGACAATTGCTCGGGATAGCGCTTCAGGAGTGATCCAAGCCCGAGCCGTTCGGTCAGCTCGTTGGTCCAGGCTGCATCGTGACGGCCGGCGATCCGCGCCTGAAACACCAGATTATCCGCGACCGAAAGACTTGGGATCAGGTTGAACTGCTGAAAAACCAGGCCGATCCGGTCGCGGCGCAAGCTGGCGCGACCCGCATCGGAGAGCTTGGTCACTTCGACGTTCTCCAGCCGGATCGTGCCGCCGTCGGCGGCGTCCAAGCCCGCGATCAGGTGCAGCAACGTGCTCTTGCCGCTGCCGGACTCGCCGGTCAGCGCGACGCGTTCGCCCTTGCCGAGGTCGAGATCGACGCCGCGCAGCACATGGACCGGTTCGCCGGCCGAGGAGAAGGTCTTGGAAAGATTTCTGATGCTCAGCACGATGAATGGCGCCGGACGGAATGAGGACTTGTTGCGTAGCACACTTGCTGTGGAAATGCCGGGTTGCGTTGGTCTCGAACCCGTTGTTAGCTTCCAAGACGGCCAAATCAAAAAAGTGCCAAAAACACATGCGGGGAGAACGATGAGCGCTCAGGGAACGCCCGATGCGGCGGGCAGGACGGCAGGGCAATCCAGGGATTCGGCGAAGCCAACGCCGAAGGGCGCCTGGACCGTTACCTTTCTCCTCTTTCTCTTCATGGTCGTGAACTTTGCGGACAAGATCGTCGTCGGCCTCGCCGGCGTGCCGATCATGACCGATATGAAGCTTTCGCCGGAGCAGTTCGGCCTGCTCGGCTCCTCGTTCTTCTTCCTGTTCTCGATCGCCGCCATCGTGGTCGGCTTCATCGTCAACAAGGTGCCGACGCGCTGGGTGCTGCTGACGCTCGCGGTGATCTGGGCGCTGGCGCAGTTTCCGATGGTCGGCACCGTCTCCTTCACCACGCTCCTGATCTGCCGCATCGTGCTGGGCGCCGGCGAAGGCCCGGCCTTCTCGGTCGCCGCGCACGCGATCTACAAATGGTTCCCCGACGAGAAGCGTACGCTGCCGACCGCGATCCTGTCGCAGGGCTCGGCCTTCGGCGTCATCCTGGCGGTGCCGGCGCTGAACTGGATCATCGTCAATCATTCCTGGCACTATGCCTTCGGCGCGCTCGGAATCGTCGGCCTGATCTGGGTTGCGGCTTGGCTCGTGCTCGGCAAGGAAGGGCCGCTGGAGGACACGCAGGTCCTTGCCGAGACCGAGCAGAAAATTCCCTACTTGCAGCTTCTCACCTCGCGCACCTTCATCGGCTGCGTCGCCGCGACCTTCGGTGCCTATTGGGCGCTGTCGCTCGGCCTGACCTGGTTCACGCCGTTCATCGTCAAGGGCCTCGGCTTCTCGCAGAGCCAGGCCGGCTTCGTCTCGATCCTGCCCTGGGTGTTCGGCGCCACCATCGTCATGCTCACCGGCTGGATCTCGCAGGTGATGATGGCGCGCGGCTACAACACCCGCGTCGCACGCGGCGTGCTCGGCTCGGTGCCGCTGGTGATGGGTGGGCTGATCCTGGCGATGATGCCGCATGTTCAGGGTGCGGGCCTGCAGATCGCGCTGCTGGTGGTCGGCTCGGGCCTGTGCGGCGCGATCTATGTCGTCTGCCCGCCGATGCTCGGCGAGTTCACGCCGACCTCGCAGCGCGGCGCCATCCTCGCGATCTACGGTGCGCTGTACACGCTGGCCGGCATCATCGCCCCGGCCGTGATGGGCGCGACGATCCAGCGTGCCGGCAGCACGCTCGACGGCTACATGACCGGCTTCACCATCAACGCCGTGATCATGGTCGGCTCCGGTCTGCTCGGCCTGTTGCTGCTGTGGCCGAACACGGAGAGGGCGAGGTTGACCCGTGGTGCCGCGGCACAGGCCGGCGCGCTGAAGGGCGCGGTGTCGCCGACATAGGGCTGCGAACCGCCCGCTCAAATCACAAATGTCGACCCCGCCTTCGGGGGGACGGCATCTGAATTGTAGCTACACCGACCGCTCAATTGGCAGGAGCCTGCCGCTTCCGCTCCGTGAACGGCGACAGCACCACCGTCGCCACCATGAAGATCACGGACGCGCCGAACACCCAGTGCGGCGCGCCTTGGTCCATGATCCAGCCGAACAGCAGTGGCGAGACGATGCCGCCGAGATTGAAGCCGGTGGAGACGATGCCGAAGGCGCGCCCCGCTGCGCCAGCGGGCGCGGCGTTACGCACCAGCATGTCGCGCGACGGGGCGATCACGCCGGAGAGGAAGCCCGCGACCGTCATCGCCGCGGTCAAGGCCCAGCCGGGCAGCGTCGCCAGCGCGATCAGCAGCACGATCGCCGCGTTCACGGCAAAGCAAGCCGCCGCGACATAGCCGTGGCGTTCGGTGTGGTCGGCGAGGAAGCCGCCGGCGAGCACGCCGGCGGCGCTGGCGCCGAGGAACGCCGTCAGCATGACGTTGGCTGCCGAATAGGACGTGCCGTAGCCGCTCATCAGCGCGACGACGCCGAAATTGTTGATGCCGGCGACCGACAGGCTGAGCAGCATGAACAGCGCCGTCAGCGTGATCAGCGCCGGGGTGATGACCGCCTGCTTCGGCGCGTTCTCCGCGCCCGGCTTTGCCTTGCTGGCGCCGGCGTCGGGAATGTTCATGACGAGCAGCAGCAGCGCCACCAGAATGCCGATCGCGCCCGATGCGATCAGCGCGCCGCCGCCGCCGGACAGGGCGACGAGCGCAGCCACGATCGCCGGCGCCACCGCGCCGCCGAGAAAGCCGGCAAAGGTGTGGATCGAGAAGGCGCGGCCCATTCGCGCCTCGTCCATGTGCGCGGCCAGGATCGCGTAGTCCGCGGGATGATAGACGCTGTTGGCGAGGCCCAGCAGCACGGCGCAGGCAATCAGCGAGACATAGCTGAGATGCAGGCCGAGCAGGATCAGCGCGAAGCCGCCCAGCGTGAGGCCGATCCGCAGGATCCTGCGCGCGCCAAAATGATCGACGAGATAGCCGGTCGGCGCCTGCGTCAGCCCGGACACCACCGCGAACACGGTGAGCGCGAAGCCGAGCTCGATATAGCCGACGCCGAGCTGCGCTTTGAGAAACGGGAACAGCATCGGTAGGACCAGCAGATGAAAGTGGCTGACCCAATGCGCGATCGAGATTCCCGTCAGCGTGCGCAGCGCGCTGTCCGCCTTGCCTTGCTGCGGTGCGGCGAGAACGTCGACCATTGCAGTTCCGTTTTGCTCCTTCGGGATGCGGAAACTATCGAAGGGCGGTTATTTGTCCATGAACGCAAGCGCATGGCAGGTAGGGCGGGCGCAGCTGCTGCAATCTTGATGATGCTGTTGGACACACTGCGCTCCCTCCCCGCTTGCGGGGGAGGGCTGGGGAGAGGGTGTCTCCGTGCGGGGACTATTGAGACTAACCAAGGGCGTCTCAGCGCGACGAGAACCCTCACCCGCCGCGCTCTACGAGCGCGTCGGCCTCTCCCGCAAGCGGGAGAGGCGGAGCAAGCCCAGACAGCTCCCGTATCATTCATATGCGATAGCCATACCCGCAAGGGGAGGGAACGCACTGTTCGTGGGGAAGCTTCACCCCCTCACAACGGCTCGTCATCGAGACCATAACGGTCGCGCTTCGGTGTTGCGATGTCGCCGTCCTCGTAATCGTCGTCGTCGATGTCGAGTGGCAGCGGCTTCTTCGCCTTGCTGTCCGCCGGTTTCTCGTCGGCAGGCTTGGGTGGCGCGCTCGGCTTGGCGGTCTTGCTCATGGCTGGTCCCGGATGGTGATGCTGCATCCGATCCTAGTCCGAATATGTGGGCGGTTGCTGACTTATCTCAAGAAGCTGCGTGGGCCCGTCAGTGCACGAGCGGCCCGCCGGCCTTCTTCCAGGCATCCAGGCCGCCGGCGATGTGCGCCGTATTGGCAAGGCCGGCCTCCTTCGCCGCCGCCACCGCCATCGCCGAGCGTTCGCCGAAGGCGCAGAAGAACACGATGCGGCGGCCGGTGGCGGCTGCGACCTCGCGCAGCATGCCGCCGGGCTTGAGGCTTTCCTCCACCGATTGATACGGCGCGTGCAGAGCGCCTTCGAGCATGCCGTGCTTGGCGCGCTCGTTGCCCTCGCGCAGATCGACCAGCAGGATATCCGGCCGGCCGAGACTGCGGATCGCTTCAGTCGCGCTGAGCGCGCGGCCCTCCTTCTCGAGCGCCTCCTGATGCAGGCCGACATGCATGTTGGCCGGCACCGCCACGTCCATCATCTTCGGATTGGGCAGCTTCAGATTGGCCATCAGCTCGATATATTCGTCGACCGAGCGCACCTGGAGCCTGGGATTGTAGCGCTTCTCCTCGCCGATGGTGGAGACGGTGTCGCCCTTGTAGTCGTGCGCCGGGAACACCATCGTCTCGTCCGGCAGCTTCAGCAGCCGGTTGAAGATCGAATCGTACTGCGCGCGCGAGGAGCCGTTCTGGAAGTCGGTGCGGCCGGTGCCGCGGATCAGGAGCGTGTCGCCGGTGAAGACGCGATCGCCCATCAGGTAGGAATAGGAATCGTCGGTGTGGCCGGGCGTGTACATCACGTCGAGCGACAGGCCCTCGATCGTCACCTTGTCGCCGTCGGCGACCCGCATCGCCACCACGTCGGCCTTGGTCTGGTCGCCCATCACGGTCATGCAATGGGTGCGGTCGCGCAGCTCGCCGAGGCCGGTGACGTGGTCGGCATGCAGATGGGTATCGACCGCCTTGACCAGCTTGAGGTCGAGCTCGCGCAGCAATTGGCAATAGCGGTCGACCTTCTCCAGCACCGGATCCAGGATCAGTGCCTCGCCGCCGGAGCGGCTGGCAAGGAGATAGCTGTAGGTGCCCGAAACGCTGTCGAAGAGCTGGCGGAAGATCATGGCAGGAAGTCCGGCAGTGGAACTGGTTTTCGAGGATTCTACTACGATCCGGGCCAGAAAGAGAAGTAATTCACTGTTCATGCAGGAAAATTTGGAAGATTTTTGTTGCGGTGCAAGTGTGGGAGGGGGTGGCCATGCCGTCGCCCCGTCCACAGCTGTCATCGTCCGCGAAGGCGGCGATCCAGTATTCCAGAGGCCGTCGTGGGATACGGGGGGGGG
>JAEWCE010000383.1 GCA_023390785.1 Pseudomonadota bacterium | reverse complement strand
CAGTGCTGCTGCACCGCGGCGTCTCCAGGATCGTCGCGACCGACGCGGCGCCGCGCGCCCTCGCCTCCGCGGCCGACGCCTTCGACCGGCTGGGTGTCGCCGATCGGGCGACGCTCGTCCCCGACAGGCTCTATCCGGACGGGCGGGCGTCGCTGGCCGTCTGCAACCCCCCGTGGCTGCCGGCCAAGGCCGGAACCTCGCTGGAGGCGGCGGTATACGACCCTGACAGCGCCATGCTGCGGGGCTTCCTGACCGGACTCGGCGGCCACCTGCTGCCCGGCGGCGAGGGCTGGCTGATCATGTCCGACCTGGCGGAGCATCTGGGGCTGCGCGCGCCCGGCGAGCTTGCCGCGATGATCGCCGGCGCCGGCCTGCGCGTCCTGAGCCGGATGGACGCCGCGCCCTCGCCCAAGGGCGTCCGCGACAGCGCCGACCCGCTGCACTTCGCCCGAAAGCGCGAAGTGGTATCGTTGTGGCGGCTCGGCACTTCCCCCTGACATCGTCCGTGCTATGAATTCGCCATGCTGAAAGCCGCTCTCGTTCCCCTTCTCCTTGTCGCCGCCACCGCCCCGGCCCCGGCCGCGGTCGATCGCGCAACCGCCGTTTCGACGCTCGCCGGGCTCTACAACTCGGCGGACGTGTGCAACCTCGCCATCTCCCGCGCCAAGGTCGACGCCTATCGCGACGCCAATGCGCCGGCCGGCGACACCATGTTCAACGTCGACGTGTTCCAGGCCACGCATGCCCTCTATGCCAAGCAGAAGGACTGGACCAAGGAGCAGACGGACGCCTACTGCAAGACGGCGGCCGACACCGCCAAAACGCTGGGCATGAACCTGCCGTGAACCAGGCGGAAAAGGCCCGTGCCTTCAAGGCGCTGCACGATGGCCCGGGCCTGTTCGCCATCCCCAATCCATGGGACGGCGCCAGCGCCAAGATCCTGGCGGCCCAGGGCTTCAAGGCGCTGACAACGACCAGCGCCGGCCTCGCCTTCGTTCTCGGCAAGCCCGATGGCGGCGTGACCCGCGAGCAGTCGCTGTGGAACGCCAGGCTGATCGTCGACTCCGTCGATCTGCCGGTGGCGGCCGATCTCGAAAACGGCTTCGGCCATCGTCCTGAGGACGCTGCCGAGACCATCCGCCAGGCCGCCGCGGTTGGGCTGGTCGGTGGGTCCATCGAGGACGCGACCAACGCACCCGGCGCCCCGATCTACGAGTTCAACCACGCAGTCGAGCGCGTCGCTGCGGCGGCCGAGGCCGCCCACAGCCTCGATTTTCCGTTCATGTTCGTTGCCCGGGCGGAAGGGTTCCTCTGGGGCCAGCCCGACCTCGACGAAATCGTGCGCCGCCTGCAGGCCTTCGAAAAGGCCGGCGCCGACGTGCTGTTCGCCCCCGGCCTGCCCAGCCTCGACGCCATCCGCACCGTAGTGCAGGCGGTGAGCAAGCCGGTCAACGTCGTCCGCGGTGGCCCCGGCCCCTCGCTGGCCGAACTGGAGGCCGCCGGGGTCCGGCGCGTCAGCACCGGAGGCGGCCTGTCGCGCGTCGCTTACACGGCACTGCAGAACGCCGCGGCCGAACTCACGGAAGCGGGGACGTTCGGCTGGACCGAAGGCATCCTGTCCACCGGCGCCATGAACAAGATCATGCTGGGGAGCTAGCGGGCGTGTTCAAGGGGATCAATGTCGTGTCGATCACCGTGCCGGACCTGCCCGCGGCAAAGGCGTTCTACTCGGAAATCCTCGGGCTCGGCGCGCCCACCTACGATTTTCCCGATGCGGGATGGATCGAGTTCAGCACCGGAGGTCCCGGCGGCGCGATCTCGGTCGTGCCGGCAAGTGGCCCGTTCCAGCCTGCCAACTCGACCACCGTCGTCCTCAATGTCGAGAGCTGCGACAGGGCCGTCGCGGCGTTGCGCGGTCGCGGCGTGCGCTGCGACGACCCCGTCGGCGTGCCTGGCATGGTCACCTACGCCAACTTCTACGACCCCTGGGGCAACCGGCTGCAGATGTGCTCGGCCCCGCCCGCGGCCTAGAGCTCCAGCGGCTGCACCAGCCCGTCTTTCAGCGTCACGATGCGGTCGGCGCGGCGGGCGAGATCGTGGTTGTGCGTGGCAATGAGGCCGGCAGCGCCTTCGTTGCGGATCAGGTCCTGCAGCGCGCCGAACACCAAATCGGACGTCGCCGGGTCGAGATTGCCCGTCGGCTCGTCGGCGAGGATTACTTGTGGGTGGTTGGCCGCCGCCCGCGCGATGGCGACGCGCTGCTGCTCGCCGCCCGACAGCTCCGCCGGCCGGTGCGTGGCGCGGTTGCCGACGCCGAGCAGGTCGAGCAGCTCCTGGCTGCGCTTGTTGGCTGCCCCTTGCCCCTTGCCGGCAATGAGCTGCGGCATCGAGACGTTCTCGAGCGCCGTGAATTCCGGCAGCAGGTGGTGGAACTGGTAGACGTAGCCGATGGTGGTGCGGCGCAGCAGCGTGCGGCCGCGCTCGGACAATGCGAAAGTAGGCGTGCCGGTGATCTCGATCTCGCCCGCCTGCGGCCGCTCCAGCAGCCCGCTCAGATGCAGCAGCGTAGACTTGCCTGCCCCAGACGGGGCGACGATGGCGACCAGCTCGCCGCTGGCCACGTCTAGGTCGGCGGCCTCGAGCACGCGCACCAGCGTCTCGCCCTTGCCGTAGTGCCGGTGGACGCCACGCAGCCTGAGGTGCGGCTCACTCATAGCGCAGCGCCTCGACCGGATCGTACTGCGCGGCCCGCCATGCCGGATACAGCGTCGCGAGGAAACTGAGGCCGAGGGCAAGGCCGGCCACGACGCTCACCTCCGTCGCATCGATCTTCGAGGGCAGGCTCGACAGGAAGAACACCTCCGGTGGAAAGATCGGCACGTTGGTGAGGCTGGAAACGAAGGCCCGCAGTGACTCGGCGTTCGAGGCGACGATCAGCCCCAGCACCAGCCCGATCAGCGTCCCGCCCACGCCGATGGCGGTGCCGGTCATCGAAAAGATGCGCATGATCGAGCCGCGCGTCGCGCCCATGGTGCGCAGGATCGCGATGTCGCTGCCCTTGTCCTTCACCAGCATGATCAGGGACGAGATGATGTTGAAGGCGGCGACCAGGATGATCATCGACAGGATCACGAACATCACCACGCGCTCGACCTGCAGGGCCGAAAAGAACGTCTCGTTGCGCTGCTGCCAGTCGTAGAGGATCAGCGGCCGATCGACCTGCTTCTGGATGCGGTCGCGCACGGCTCCGACATTGTCAGGGTTGTCGATGAAGATCTCGATGGCGGTCGCCTGGTACTGGCGCTGGTAGGCGGCGTCGATCTCCGCGTCGCTGGCCTCCGGCCCGGGCGGCGTCACCCCCGGCTTCAGCACGTCCTCGTAGAGCTTGAAATAGCTCTGCGCCTGCTGCATCGGCATATAGACGTAGAAGCTGTCGAACTCGACCATGCCCAGGTTGAAGATGACGTTGACCGGGTAGCTGCGGATCTGCGGCGTCTTGCCGAACGGTGTGTTGGCGCCGTTGGGGTTCACGATGGTGATCGGATCCCCGATGCTCACTCCGAGCTTTTCGGCAAGCCGCTGTCCGATGGCGACGCCCTTGGACTGGTCCCACTGGTCCCAGCCGCCCAGCACCGCCCCCTGCTTCAGCAGTTTCAGCTTGTCGATCGAGGCGGCCGAGATGCCGCGCACCGAGACGCCCGTCGATTCCTGCTGGCCGGAGGCGAGCGCCTGGCCCTCGACATAGGGGATGGCGAAGAGCACGCCGTCCACCTTCTCGATCTTCATGGCCGTCTGGTCGTAGTCGGTGAATTTCGCGTCGATCGGATAGGCGGTGAAATGGCCGTTGAGGCCAAGGATCTTGGTCAGCAGCTCGTCGCGGAAGCCGTTCATCACCGACATCACGACGATGAGCGTCGCCACGCCGAGCGATATGCCGAGAAACGAAAAGCCGGCGATGACGGAGACGAAACCCGAAGCGCGGCGCGCGCGCAGGTAACGGAAAGCGAGCATCCA
>JAEWCE010000374.1 GCA_023390785.1 Pseudomonadota bacterium | reverse complement strand
CGGCGGCAAGCACTGGCGCGTGGGGCCGCCCCCTCCACCATGCTTCGCATGGTCCCCCTCCCCCGCAAGCGGGAGAGGATCGCCGACTGCATCATCAAGCAAGGAATTGAGACATGGCGGCCCAGAGTGGCAAGGACATGCTGTTGAAGCTCGACCAGACCGGGTCGGGCAGCTTTCTCACGGTGGCGGGGCTGCGCACGCGGGCGCTGGCGTTCAACGCCGCGTCGATCGACGTCACCGATGCCGAGAGTGCCGGGCGCTGGAGAGAGCTGCTGGCGGGCGGCGGCATCAGGCGGGCGGCACTGAGCGGCAGCGGCATCTTCAAGGACCAGGCGTCCGACGCGGCGATCCGCGAGCTGTTCTTCGGTGGCACGATCCGGAGCTGGCAGCTCGTTCTGCCGGACTTCGGCGTGGTCGAGGGCCCGTTCCAGATCACGGCGCTGGAGTTTTCCGCCGACCACGCCGGCGAGGTGACGTTCGAGATCGCGCTCGAGAGCGCGGGCGAGCTGAGCTTTACCGCGGCGTAAACGACCTGAAAGCCAATTGGAGGAGAGAAGAATGCCCAACATCCAGCGTGGCGAGATCAGCGCCGTGATCGGCGGGGAGGAGCGGGTGTTGTGCCTCACGCTGGGGGCCCTGGCGGAGCTGGAGGCGCGGCTCGGGGCGGGCGATCTGAGCGGGCTGGGCGAACGGTTTGCCGGCGGGCGGGTGTCGGCACGCGATTTGACGGCGATCCTCGGGGCCGGGCTGCGCGGCGGCGGCAACGCCGTCACCGACGACGACCTGGCGCAGATGGCGGTCGAGGGCGGGCTCCGGGGCGCGGCGGAAATTGCCGTGCGGCTGCTGCGCGCCACCTTCGGGGAGGCGGCATGACCGCCTTTCCGTGGGCTGCCGCGATGCGGCTCGGCTTCGGCGTGCTGCGGCTGTCGAGCAAGGAGTTCTGGGGGCTGACGCCGCGCGAGCTGGCGGCGGCCTTCGAGGCGCGGAGCGGCGCGCGGCCGGGAGCGCCGGATCGCGACCGGCTGAAGCAGATGATGGAGCAATTCCCCGATGGACGGTGATCCGAACGATCTGGCGCGCGAGCTGGGCGACGTGAATGCCGAGCTGACGCGCGTCGGCGACCTGGCATCCGGCGTCGGCCGCTCGCTGAGCAATGCGCTGCGCGGCGCTGTGGTGGACGGCAAGTCGCTCAAGGGCGTGCTCGGCGAGGTGGCCAAGGCGTTTGCCGACATTGCGCTCAAAGCAGCGCTGAAACCGGTGGGTACGCTGGTGTCGACCGCGCTGGGCACTCTGTTTACCGCGACGGACCCGGCGGTGACCAGATTCGCCAAGGGCGGGGTGATCGCCGCGCCGAGCTATTTTCCGACGCAAGGCGGGATGGCGCTGGCCGGCGAGGCCGGCCCGGAAGCGATCGTGCCGCTGAGCCGTGGCGCCGACGGCCGGCTCGGCATCGCCGGCGGCGGGGGCGGCGTGAACGTGACCTTCAATGTGACGGCGAGCGATGCCCGCAGCTTTGCGGCGAGTGAGGCCGAGATCTCGGCCATGCTGCTGCGCGCGGTGAAGCGCGGCACGCGGGCGAGCTGACGGGACAGGCAACATGGCATTTCACCAGATCCGCTTTCCGCTCGACGTGGCGCTGGGCGCGCGCGGCGGGCCGGAGCGGGCGACCGATATCGTAACACTGCGCAGCGGGCGCGAAGAGCGCAACTCGCGCTGGGCGCAGTCGCGGCGGCGGTACAACGCCGGCTACGGCGTGAAGTCGCGCGCCGACATGCAGGCGGTGCTGGCGTTTTTCGAGGAACGGCGCGGGCGGTTCCACTCGTTCCTGTGGCGCGACGGATTGGACCATTCCAGCGGAGCGGACGCGCCGACCGCGCTCGACCAGACCATCGGCACCGGCGACGGCAGTACGACGGCGTTCCAGTTGAGCAAGACCTATGGCGCCGCGTTCGACCCCTATGTGCGCCCGATCACCAAGCCGGTGGAGGGCAGCGTGAAGCTGGCGGTGGACGGCGTGGAGCTGGCGAGCGGCGGCTTCACCGTGAACACGCTGACCGGCGTGGTGACGCTGGCTGCGGCGCCTGGCGACGGCGTGGCCGTTACGGCCGGCTTCCTGTTCGACGTGCCGGTGCGCTTCGACACCGACCGGCTCGATATCGAGCTGTCGAGCTTCGATGCGGCGGACGTGCCGGCCATTCCTTTGATCGAGGTGCTGGAATGAGGACGCTGGACCTGGGCTTCAAGACGCACGTCGAGAGCGGCGCGACGACGCTGGCAACCTGCTGGAAGCTGACGCGCCGCGATGCGCTGGTGCTGGGCTTCACCGATCACGACCGCACGCTGAGCTTCGACGGCGTCGACTATGCGCCGATGCACGGGCTCGACGGCGGCGAGGCGCCGGCGCGGCTCGGGGCGCAGGTCGACACCGGCGAGGTGGTGGGCATCCTCCATTCGGCGGCGATCAGCGAGGCCGACATCGCCGCCGGGCTCTATGACGGCGCCGAGGTCGAGACCTGGCGCGTCAACTGGCGCGACGTGACGCAGCGGCTGCTGCAGCGGCGCGCCACCATTGGCGAGATCGTGCGTGAGGACGGGCAGTATCGCGCCGAGCTGCGCAGCGGCCAGCAGGCGCTGAACCGGGTGCGCGGGCGCATCTACGCGGTCTATTGCGACGCGGTGCTGGGCGACGCGCGCTGCACGGTCGCGCACGATCATCCGAATTTCGGACTCGGCTGCGACCGGGCGCTGGCGACCTGCCGCGACCGCTTCGCCAATGTCGTCAACTTCCGCGGCTTCCCGCACATTCCGGGCAACGATTTCGTACTGCGCTATCCGCAGGCGGGCAGCGCGCTCAACGGCGCGCCGCTGGTGCCATGAGGCGCGGCGAAATCGTGGCGGCGGCGCGCGGGTGGCTCGGCACGCCGTACCGGCACCAGGCGGCGACGCGCGGCGCCGGCTGCGACTGCCTCGGGCTGCTTCGCGGCGTGTGGCGTGAGCTCTATGGCGGCGAGCCGCTGGCGGTGCCGCCCTATCGCGCCGATTGGCGCGACGCGGCGCATCGCGAGACGCTGCGACAGGCGGCCGACCGGCTGCTGTGGCCGGCGGACGGAAGCCTGCAAGCGGGGCAGGTGCTGCTGTTCCGGCTGGGGCGCAGCCCGGTGCCGCGCCATTGCGGCATTACCGTTGCTGCCGACCGCTTCATCCACGCGCAGGAGGGACTGGGCGTGGTCGAGGCCAATCTTACCGACGGCTGGGCGACACGCACCGCCGGCCGCTACGACTTTCCCGGAGTGACGATCTGATGGCGACCCTCGCGCTTTCGCTGGCGGGACAATTTGTCGGTGGCGCGGTGGGCGGGCCGATCGGCGCCACCATCGGGCGGGCGCTCGGCGCCCTCGCCGGCAGCGCCATCGACAGCACGCTCTTTGCCGACAGACCGCAGCCCGCGGCGACGGTTGGCGCCGACCTTCGGCTGCAGGGCTCGAGCGAGGGCGCGCCGATCCCGAAACTCTATGGCTGGGGCCGGCTCAGCGGCAACATCATCTGGGCGACCGAGCTCGAGCGCATCGAGGCCGAGAGCCGCGGCGCCAAGGGCTTCGGCGGCGGCGACGACGGCGAGGACGCCGAGCCGACCATCTGCGCCAATTTCGCGCTCGGGCTGTGCGAGGGCGAGGTGGCGCGGCTCGGCCGCGTCTGGGCCGACGGCCAGCTCCTGGACCTGACCGGCGTGAATTATCGCTTCTATCGGGGCACCGAAACGCAGGCGGCCGACAGTCTGATCGAGGCCAAGCAGGGCGCCAATGCGCCGGCCTATCGCGGGCTGTGCTATCTGGTGTTCGAGCGGCTGCCGCTGACGCCGTTCGGCAACCGCATCCCCAACATCACGGTGGAGCTCTGCCGCGTGGTGGGCGAGCTCGAGCCGCTGGTGACGGCGGTGACGGTGATCCCCGGCGCGACCGAGTTCGGCTACGACCCGGCGCCGCGCGTACGACTGCTCGGACCCGGCGCGACGGTGCCGGAGAACGCGCACCAGGCGGCGGGCGTCTCCGACTGGACGCTGTCGCTCGACGAGCTGACGGCGCTGTGCCCCAACCTCGAGGAGGTGTCGCTGGTGGTCGCCTGGTTCGGCGACGACCTGCGCTGCGGCACCTGCGCCGTCGCGCCCAAGGTCGAGGCGGCGGACCGGACCATCGTCGGCGCCGACTGGTCGGTGGCGGGGCTGGGGCGCGGCGACGTCGGCGTGGTGTCGATGCATGATGGCGGGCCGGCCTATGGCGGCACGCCGTCCGACGCCGCGGTGCTGGCGGCGATCGCCGACCTCAAGGCGCGTGGCTTGCGCGTGACACTCTATCCGCTGCTGCTGCTGGATATCCCCGAGGGCAATGCGCTGGGCCAGCCGGCCTATCCCTGGCGCGGGCGGATCGCGGTGCAGGAGGGCTCGGAGGGAACGGCCGCCGCCGCGAGCGAGGTCGCAGCGTTTTCGGCGCGCTATCGCGACTTCGTGCTGCATTATGCCGGGCTGGGGGCGGGCGCGGGCATCGACGGCTTCATCATCGGCTCGGAACTGCGCGGGCTGAGCTCGACGCGGGCGCTGGGCAACAGCTTCCCCTTCGTCGACGCGCTGGTGAGCCTTGCCGCCGACGTTCGCGCCGTGCTGCCGGCGGCGATGCTCACCTACGCCGCCGACTGGAGCGAGTATTCGGGCGTGCAGTCGGGCGGCGAGAAGCTCTTCCACCTCGATCCGCTGTGGGCCTCGGCCGACATCGATGCGGTGGGCATCGACAACTACCTGCCGCTCGCGGACTGGCGCGGCGACGGCGGACCGGATGCCGCGCAGTGGGACGGGCCGTACGATCTCGACTATCTGCGCGCCAACGTCGCCGGCGGGGAGGGGTTCGACTGGTACTATGCATCGGACGCGGACCGCAGCGCGGGAACGCGCACGCCGATCACCGACGGCGCCTATGGCGAGCCGTGGGTGTGGCGCAGCAAGGACCTGGTGAGCTGGTGGAGCCATGCGCATCACGACCGGCCGGGCGGCGTGCGCAATGCATCGGCCACGGCGTGGGTGCCGAGGAGCAAGCCAATCTGGTTCACGGAGCTGGGCTGCGGCGCCGTCGACAAAGGCGCCAACCAGCCGAATTTGTTTTCCGATCCCAAGAGCAGCGAGAGCGGCAAGCCGTATTTTTCGACCGGCGCGTCCGATCCGCTGGCGCAGCGGCAGGCATTGCGCGTGGTGCTGGCCTATTGGGCCGATGATGCCAACAATCCGGTATCGGATGTTTATGCCGGGCGCATGCTGGCGCGTACCACGCTGTGGACCTGGGACGCGCGGCCCTATCCGGCGTTCCCGCTGCGCACCGATGTGTGGAGCGACGGGCCGAACCATCTGACCGGCCATTGGCTGACCGGGCGGCTGGGCGGTATGGCGAGCGACGAGCTGGCGGCGGCGATTGGCGCCGATTTTGGCGTGACAGTCGGCAGCGCCGAGGTGCGGCCGCCTTTCGTCCACGGCTATGTGGTCGAGGCGCCGCAGGCGGCGCGTGCCGCGCTCGAGCCATTGCTCGCAGCGAGCGGGCTGGCGCTGCGCGACCGGCCGGAGGGGCTGGAGCTGGTGGCGCCGGTGGCGCGCGACGCCTTGACGATTGCGGATGTGGTGGCCGAGGACGGGCCGATGCTATCGCGCCGCCGTCCCGATCCGGGCGAGGCGGTCGGGCAGGTGGCGCTCGGTTATCTCGATCGCGAGCGCGGCTACCAGTCGGGATCGGTAACGGCGATTGCCGCGAGCGGCGGCATGCTGCAGACGGCCAATGCCGGGATGGTACTCGATCTCAGCGGCGCGCGCGCGACCGCCGAACGGCTGCTCGGCGAGCGGCTGGCGCACGCGGAAACGGTGGAGCTGGCGCTGCCGCCGTCGCAGGCGGGGCTCGAGGTCGGCGATGCGATTGCAGTCGACGATGCGATCTTCGAGGTGACCGAGATCCGCGACGGGCTGGCGCGGCGCCTTGCAGCAACCGCCGTGCCGCCGGTGGTGGAGATGATGAGTGTGGCCGGCCGCGTGGGTGGCGTGGGCGACACGCCGGCCAGCGCTGCGCTGCCGGTGCTCGCCTACGCGCACCTGCCGCCGGCGCCGGACGATGTCGGCCATTCGCGCCTGGCGGCAGCCGCTTATGCCAGCCCCTGGCCAGGGCGGGTGACGGTGACCGAAGAGTCGAGCGCGGCGACCATCGCATCGCTCGGCGCTGCGGCGACGCTGGGCGAGCTGACGGTGGGTTTCGGCCCCGGCGGGATCTTCACCTGGGACGACACCAATGCGCTCGAAGTGACTCTGTACGCAGGTCATTTGGCCTCGCGCGATGAGCTGGAGGTGCTTGCCGGTGCCAACCACCTGGCAGTTGAGACCGACGCGGGCGACTGGGAGGTCGTGGCTTTCGCCGATGCCGAACTGGTGGCGCCGGGACAGTACCGGCTGACCCGGCTGCTGCGCGGCCGCTGGGGCAGCGACTTCGCCATCGGCCCAGCGGCGGCCGGCAACCGCGTGCTGCTGCTCGATGCGCGCAGCAAGCTGGTGCCGGTGCAGGCTGCGTGGCTGGATGCGACGCTGCAACTGCGCAGTTACGCCGGCGCGACCGATGCGGACGGGACGGTCGCGAGCGTCACGATCGGGCTCGGTCCAGTGGTGCCGCTCGCGCCAGTGCATCTGGCGTCGGCACGCGACGGCAGTGGCGA
>JAEWCE010000246.1 GCA_023390785.1 Pseudomonadota bacterium | reverse complement strand
CCTCGGGGCCGAGCACCGAGCCGACTGCGGTGGCAAGCGCCGGGCCGATGGTGATGGCCGGAATGATGCCCACAAGCAGGCAGGCGAGCACGAGGATCTCGATCGGCCGCCGCATCAGCGCGGGAGGCTCGTGCGGCACGCGCTCGAGGTTGGTCGGAACCGGGCCGAAGAACACCTTGTAGATGAAGCGCAGCGAATAGGTCACGGCGAACGCACCGGCGACGATGGCAATGGCCGGAAGCGACACGTCCACGAAGGGAATCGGATTGCGCAGCGCAGTTTGGTCGAAGAACATTTCCTTCGACAAAAAGCCGTTGAGTAGCGGCACGCCCGCCATAGCGGCGCTGGCGACAATGGCGAGGGTGGCGGTCGCCGGCATGTACCGCGCCAAGCCCCCCAGATGCCGGAGGTCGCGGGTGCCGGTCTCGTGGTCGATAATGCCGGCAGCCATGAACAGCGAGGCCTTGAACGTCGCGTGGTTGGCGATATGGAACACGGCCGCCACCAGCGCCAGCGGCGAGTTCATGCCGAGCAGCGCCATGATCAGTCCCAGATGGCTGATGGTCGAATAGGCGAGCACGCCCTTGATGTCCTGCTGGAAGATCGCCGAATAAGCGCCGAGAAGCAGCGTCGCCATACCCACATAGGTAACGATCCAGAACCAGAGCGCGGTGCCCGACAACACCGGCCACAGCAGCGCCAGCAGGAACACACCGGCCTTCACCATAGTGGCCGAGTGCAGATAGGCCGAGACGGGCGTCGGCGCGGCCATGGCGCGCGGCAGCCAGAACTGGAACGGAAACAGCGCGCTCTTGGTGAAGGCGCCAAACAGGATGAGCAGCAGCGTCGGCGCGTAGAGCGCGCTCGCCCGCACCCGCTCGCCAGAGGCGCGGACGACATCTAGATCGAAGCTGCCGACGATGTGGCCGAGCAGCAGTACGCCGGCAAACAGCGCCAGCCCGCCGCTGCCCGTGATCACCAGCGCCATGCGGGCGCCGTCGCGGGCCCCGGCATTGTGATGCCAGTACCCGATGAGCAGGAAAGAAAAGATGCTGGTCAGTTCCCAGAACAGCACCAGTTGGATCAGATTGCCCGACAGCACCATGCCGAGCATCGCCCCCATGAACGCGAGCAGCAGCGCAAAGAAGCGCGGCACCGGATCCTTCGGCGCCATGTAGTAGTGCGCATAGAGCACAACCAGGGCGCCGATGCCGCTGATCATGGCCATGAATAGCCACGAAAGGCCATCGAGCCGGACGAT
The DNA here is from genome assembly GCA_023390785.1 of Pseudomonadota bacterium. GTDB lineage: Bacteria > Pseudomonadota > Alphaproteobacteria > Rhizobiales > Devosiaceae > Devosia_A. The sequence continues at coordinate 18,919 of JAEWCE010000246.1, read as the reverse complement.
GATGCTCAGCCCAAGGTCGGGCAGCCAGCGGACTTCCGTGCGGAGCAGGTGTTCCACCACCACTCTGCCGTAGAACAGCACGGCCAGCGCGGTGAGGGCGGTGGCCACAATGCCCGAAATCACGGCGGCCGCGCGCCGCGCATGTGCGGGGAGCAGCGCCACGACGACGCTCCCCGCAAAGGGCAAGGCGAGGGACCACAAGAGGAGCGCGCTGGTCGGCATGGCGCGCATCTTGCAGGCGAACGCTGGCGGCGGCAACCACCACCTTGGCGGCGCGCTGCCGCCGGCCAGCCCAGCGCCTTGAGCAGACTGCGGACGGCCTAAGGTGTGGCCTCGCTCCTTATGGCAGTTCGGCGGGCAGCGCTTGGACCAGCCTCGCCCTATCGTCCAGCGATTTGAGCCGTATCGTCATGGCGGTGGTTTCGATCGGCGTCTGGACAGGCAGCCGATAGTCGAGATCGGGCACGTTGGCTGCGGCCCAGTGCTTGAAGCGTTGGAGCTTGTTTCCTCCGGAAATGGGGAACGTAAAACCATACTTGAAGGTGGTTTCCATCTTCGTCCTCGAGCATGGCCATGCACATCCGTCGCGTTGTCGCTGGACAGAGCGCAGGCGCGAGATCGGCGAGGGCTTGCCGGTCGGCAGCCCATGCGATCCTTGTGTTGGGAAAGTTCGAGGATCCTGGCTCGGCTCTTGCTCGCGCAGGTAACCGAACCAGGCTAGCAGCCGGTCAGGAGCTCGTTGGAAACACGATGTCGAACCATGCAGACAATCAAGCTGGTTCCCCGAGTGAAGTCAACCGAGTGCCGGCGCGACCTAAGGCCTCGGCCCATTGTGCCTATCGTGCACTGCGCCAATGTCTTGCGTACGACGCGCGTTTCAGAGACGGTGCGCGAAGAGGAGAATGACAAATGTCAGACGCTCGAAGCATCAATCTGCGACACATCACCCTTGCCACAGATCTTGCGGCAAGAACCGATCGGGCATTCGATCGCGCGGTGAGCCTGGCGCGCCGCTGGGACGCGAGGCTCCTCATCGTGCACGCTGTGGAGGAACGTCCGTCGCTGAGCGATCAGCCGTCGTGGCGACGTGGCGCTGACGGCGTCGAGGTGGCTCGCCGTAAACTTCAGTTCGACTATCCCGGCTGGGAAGGTGTCGAGACCGCGATTGAGGTCAAGGTCGGCAAGCCGCTCGACGTGGTGCTCGAAGCTGCGGCCCGCGAGAACACCGATCTGATCATCACCGGCATCGCCCGCGAGAATGTCTACGGGCGGGACGATCTGGGAGTCCTGGTTCCCGACCTGGCGCGACAGGCCAGTGCGCCGGTGCTCGTCGTCAAGAAGCGGCTGTTGACCGCGCCCCGCCGCGTCGTCGTCGCAACGGACCTCACCGACACATCGCACTCGGCGCTGGAGCTGGCCCTCGGGCTGTTTGGACCCGGCCGACTGACTTTGTTCAATGCCTTTGACATTCCCTATCGTGGCCTGGCCGGCGATCGGGCTGAATTGGAGAGAACAATGCGGCCGAGCGTGATCGAGGAATGCCGCGCGCTGCTTGTCGAAGTGGCAGGGCCCGCTGCTGCCGCCGAGGTCGAGATCATCGCCGAGCTCGGCGCGCCGGCTCCCATCCTGTCGAAGTTCGTCGTCGACAGGGACATCGACCTGGTGGTGACCGGGACCTACGGACACCAGGGCGTCATGAACGCGCTGCTGGGCAGCACGGCCATGGAGATCATGGCGCAGACCTCCTGCGACGTCATGGTGGCGCGGCGGAAGGCGTAGCCCATCAAGCTGATAGCCATCCAGCCGCCTGCGAAACCCGGGTTCTGCCGAATGTCGCTCTGACCGCGCCTGCCTGCTCAAGATCGAGGACACGGCCACCATCGTCTTCCCAGCGGGCAATGGCCCGGGCCTTGGCGTCCGGACCAGCCTCAGCGAGCGCATTCGGGCTATCTACCTCCTGCACGGACAGCACTTCGGTTTGCCGGTTATCCGTTTGATAGGAAATCCATTGACCGGTCCGAAGACCGAGCAGGGCCAATCCCCTTGGCGACAGCGTGGACAACGCAAGGCCATCCTTGCTTCGGTCCTGGCGCCAGCCCAGCCTGCGAGTCTCAGGCGCTCCGCCATTGATGGTGAACCGCACGCGGGCGCCAATGGTGACGACATCGGCATCAAGGTCACTCTCGGAAATCACCACCGCGGATCCGAGCTTGTGTCGCAACAACGATGCGAGCGGCGTTCTGCTTCCGATCAGAGTTGCCATCAGACCCTGCAATCGCGCGTAGTCGCTGGGAGAAACGATCGTCGGCTGGTGCTTGTCGTGCATCATGGTTCACATCCTCGCTAGGAGTGGCTCTCGGACGCTGCCTGAAGCCATGCGTCGGCGCCGTTGACCTAAGCTGCCATGCGCGGGCACGTGGGCTCGCTCGGCAGCGCTCTCGATGGGGAAATGCCCTAAGCGGCTATCGGCGCAAACGCCGCCGCGCCCTTAGGGCGCAACAGTCCCGATCGCGTGCGGGTCCGCATAGGCGACGGCAATGTGAAGCACCGGTTGCTCATGCAAGAGACATGGCGTCTGCGCGCGAAAGTTCAAGGCACAGGGCGGCAGGCCAAAAGTCGCACTGCAGTCAGTGTCGGGGGCGCTCGGGAGCAGCCCAGGCCCTACTGGTACCCGTAGATCAAGACGACGCGGTTTCCTGCCTCGACGGCATTGTCACCTGTGGCGACCGGTGGCGCGTCTTCGCCAAGTCCCGTCACCGAGGTGACCGCCGACGGATCGACCCCCGCGTTGAGCAGGGCCAGCCGCACGGCCGCCGCGCGTCGCAACGACAGGCTGCGGTTGAGCTCGGCAGGGCCTTTGCTGTCCGAGAACCCGACCAGCGCGAGCGGAACCGGAGTAGCCGCCAATCGCCGCGCGATCGCGTCAAGCTTACCTTGCTCGCTCGACGCGATGCTCGTGTCGCTGGAGCCGAAATAGATCCGTTCCAGCACCTGCGGCGGCCGCACCGCCAGCGGCTTGGCGGCAAGCGCGTTGAGATCGTTGCGCAGAGTCACTACAGCGTCGGCGGGCGGTAATGCCGTCACCTGCTGTTCGAGGGTCTCCAGTCTCGACTGCAACGCTGCGACGCTGGCTGCGAGAGGTTGAGTGTCCGTCGTCGGCAGCGCGGCGACCTGTTTTGCGAGGACATCGAGTTGACCGGTGAGCGTGGTGACCTCGGCGCTCTCGGCCTTGGTGGCGAGGGCGGCACTGATCTCGGCGACGCGGTTCGACAAAGCGGTCGTGTCCGTACGCGCCTGGGCCAGCCCCGTGGTCGACTCGGCCACCTGGTTGCCCAAGTCCGCAACATGGGACTCGATTGCTCCCACCCGATCCGCCGTCGGGCCCGATTCGACCGTTGTGCGAAGCGAGGCCAGGTCGGCGGCAACCGTTCCCAACTCGGCTTCCAGCGGCTTCGTATCGGGCAGGGCCGCGATGCGGGACGCAAGTTCGTCGAGGCGCCCCTGCAGGCTTTCCGGGCCGGTCGCCACCACCCCGGCGACAGTCGTTTCCATGGCCGTCAGCCGGCTGGCCATCTGGTCGATCTTGGCCGCCATATCAGTTTGGTTCGGCACCGACAGCGCGGCCACTTGTTGTGACATCGCATCTATCCGGCTCGAAAGCTCGTCGACGCGCGACGGCGCGAAGTCGCCAATTTGCGTCCGCAGGCCTTGCAGGTCCGTGCGCAGACTGTCGAGCGCCGTTTGAACAGCAGACAAATCCGCTGGCTTCGTGTCGGCGACCGCCGTCTCAATGGCATCAACCCGTGTTCCCAAGGCGTCGAGCTTGGTTTGAACCGCCGACAGATCCGGGGCCTTGGTGTTGGCGGCAGCAGTCTCGATGGCCTCCACTCGAGTTCCAAGGGCGTCGAGTTTGGTCTGAACGGCGCTTAGGTCTGGCGGCTTGATGCCACCCACAGCGGTTTCGACGCCGGCCATCCGCGTTGCCAAATCGTCAATCTCTTTCCGGACCGGCGCCATGTCTGGCATTTGAAGCGCTGCAAGCTTGGTTTCGAGCTCGGTCTGCCGCTTTTCCAGCGCCTCGGCGCGTTCGACCGATGCAAGGGTCGGAAGCTGGTCGCCAAACTGCTGGCTGCGCTGGTCGAGTCGCGAAAGCGTGTTGCCGAGGTTCCAGCTCCACAGCAGCGATGCGGCCAACAGCACGCCCAGCGCCACAATGCCCCACATGAGTCGGCGATCGTAAGCAGGTTCAGCCACGCGATAATCCCCCATCCCCCTGGTGCTCACCGACGCAGTCTCCCTCATCATGACCCAGGAATAGGATCGACGAAAGTCGATTGAAGGCTGAGTTCCCTGTCATGTCAAACCGTGGTTCGAGCCCGAGGACCGGAGCGGGCCGCGCTTCCTGGCGTCCAGCGGTGCCTTCGCCCATCGGCGAAGAGTCAGTCATGTCGGGAAATGGAAGCCCTGAAGCGTAGCGTTTGTGCCGATTCCAACCCAGGAACAGCCGAACAGGGCGACTCACTGCACCCGGCAACCGGCATGTCAGCGCGTGAAGTAATCGCTTAGGGTGAGCCCATACATCAGGCAGATCCAGAACAGCAGCACCACCACCGTCAGCGACACCAGCAGGCCACTGCGGCGCAGGTGCATGAATACCATGCCGATCAAGGCCGCCTTGGCGACAGCCACTGCGAGATTGATAAGCGAGTTTCCAACGCCGAGTGGCACGAAGGTCGAGGCTACGGTGAGGGTCAGCAGCAACAGCAGGCCGACATAGGTGAGGAGGGCGGCGCGTATCGTCATCAGCGCACCAGATAGAGCAGTGGGAACAGGAATACCCAGATCACGTCGATGAAGTGCCAGTAGAGCGCGGCCATTTTCAGCGTATGGGTGGGCCGCGCGAGGCGGCCCCAAAACACCGCGATGCCGCCGACGAGCCCGACGCCGGAGATGACGTGCACCCCATGTGTGCCGGTGAGCGCCAGATAGACATCAAAGAACAGCCGCAGATGGGGGGGTTCAACCCTGGGATATCGGTCGGACATATCGCGGAACGGCAGCAGCCCTTTCTGCGCCTCCTCGAAATACTCGTAGCCCTTGATGCAAAGGAACGCGACGCCCAGCGCTGCCGTGGCGAGGCACGCCAGCCGCGCCCATCGGCCGTGCTCCTCGCCCCAGATCGTTGCCAGCGCAATGCAGAAACTGCTCGTCAGCAGCACCGCGGTATTGATGGTGCCGAGCGGCAGCGACAATTCGTGGCTGCCTGCGGCGAAATCGGCACCCGGCGCCAGGCGCGCCACCAGATAGCCAAGGATCAGCGCGGAAAACAGTAACCCCTCTGAGACCAGGAAGACGAACACACCGAATTCGCCGCTCGGCTGCACGCCCGTTCCGTGGCCTTGTGCTTCGGCGCTCATTGCTGATCCGCCGGCCGGTCGATCTCCGGCAACTCGTATTGATAGGGTGGCCCGGTGACTGCGGGCGGCGATTCAAAATTGTGGTGCGGCGGTGGCGAACTCGTCTGCCACTCGAGTCCTGTTGCATCCCACGGATTGTCCGGGGCCCGCCGGCCCCGGAACAGCGACCAGCCCAGATAACCCAGCGGCATCAAATAGCCGAGCGCGAGGATCACCGCTCCGGCACTCGACAGCATGTTCCATACCGCGAATTCGTCCGGATAGGTGTGGTAGCGCCGCGGCATCCCGAGGAACCCGAGTATGAACTGCGGGAAGAAGGTGAGATTGAAACCGATGAAGGTGGTGGCGGCAGCGATGCGCCCCCAGGTCTCAGAATACATGCGGCCAGTCATCTTCGGCCACCAGAAGTGCAGGCCCGCCATGAAGGCTGTTACCATGCCACCCACCATGATGTAATGGAAATGGGCGATGACGAAGTAGGTGTCTGTCAGGTGCACGTCCACCGCGAGTGCGGCGAGAAACAGCCCTGCCAGTCCCCCGAATACGAAGAGACCGAGAAAGCCCAGCGCGTAGAGCATCGGTGTCTCGAAGGTGATCGAGCCCTTGCGCATGGTGAGGGTCCAGTTGAACACCTTGATCGCCGATGGAACGGCGATACAAAAGCTCAGGAACGAAAACACCACGCCGGCGAAGCTCGACTGGCCGGAAACGAACATGTGGTGGCCCCACACCAGAAAGCCGAGCAGTGCGATCCCCATCGCGGAATAGGCAACGAAGCGGTAGCCGAACAGCGGCCGCCGCGAGAAGCAGGGCAGGATCTCGCTGACCACGCCCATGCCGGGCAGGATCATGATGTAGACGGCCGGATGCGAGTAGAACCAGAACAGGTGCTGGAACAGCAGCGGGTCGCCGCCTTGTGCCGGGTCGAAGATGCCGATCCCGAACACCCGGTCGGCCACGATCAGCAGCAGGGACGCCGCGAGGACGGGCGTCGCCAGCACCATCACCAGGCTTGTGGCATAGAGCGTCCACACGAAGATCGGCAGCCGGAACCAGGTTTGTCCTGGCGCCCGCAGCTTGTGCGTGGTGACGATGAAGTTGATTCCGGTCATGATGGTCGAAAAGCCGACGATGAAGACGCCCACGGCAGCGAGGCTCACCTGGGAGTTGCTGAACATTGTCGACAGCGGCGTGTAGAAGGTCCAACCGGTATCGACGCCGCCGGCGATCACCGCATAGAGCGTGGTCAGCGACCCCGCCATGAACACGTACCAGCTCGCGAGGTTGAGGCGCGGAAACGCCAGGTCCCTGGCGCCCAGCATCAACGGCAGCAGGAAGTTGCCCATCGTCGCGGGGATCGACGGGATCAGGAAGAACCACACCATGACGATGCCGTGGATGGTGAAGAGCTTGTTGTAGGTGTCGTCGCTGACGAGGTCTGCAGCCGGGGTGGCGAGCTCGACCCGCATCAGCGTCGCCGCCGCACCGCCGACGAAGAAGAACGCCAGCAGCGCCACGAGGTACAACCAGGCAATGCGCTTGTGGTCAGTGGTCAGCAACCACGCTGCGGGGTTCCAGCCTTGCGCGAAATAGCTTCGGTCTTGCGGGGCTTCGGCGGTGGCGGTCATGGTGAAACTCCGGCGTTGGCCAGCGATTTGATGTAGGCGACCAGCTTGCCCAGATCATCCTCGGTGATAAGTCCCTGGAAGCTCGGCATGATCGGCTCGAATCCTCCGACCACGTCCTTCTTGGGCTGCAAGATCGAGTCGCGGATGTAACCATCGTCGGCGATCACGGTCTGCCCGCGCGTCAGTCCGACCGGATGGCCGTAGAGGCCTTCGAGCTTGGGTGCGCGGACCGTAGCACGCGGGCCGTGGCAGCCAGAGCAGCCGAGGGCACGGAACAGCGTCTGGCCCTGTTCGACCAGTGACGCCGTGCTCGGCGCCGCGGCCAGCCAAGCCGCGAACTGCTCTTCGGGCATCACCACGATATGTCCACGCATTTCGGAGTGCTGCGTGCCGCAATATTCGGCGCAGAACAGATCGAAGGTGCCGGCGCGCGTCGTCTGGAACCAGAGCCGGGTCTCGCGGCCGGGCACGGCGTCCATTTTCAGCCGGAATGCCGGTACGAACATGGAATGGATGACATCCTCCGAGCTGAGGTTCACGACCACCGGCTTGCCGAGCGGCACGTGCAGTTCGTTGATCTCGCGCCGGCCGTTCGCGTGCTCGAAGATCCACATCCATTGCTTGCCGATGCCGGCAATCTCAATGGCATCGGCCGGCGGATGGTCGCGCTCCAGAAACAGGTCGGCCCCCCAAAGGAAGATACCGAGCGCCAGCAGCGCCGTGGCGCTGGTCCAGGCGACCTCGAGTACCGTGTTACGCGCTCGTTCGCCCGACCGATCGGCCTTGCTGCCGCGCCGATACTTCACCGCGTAGCCGATCACCAGCACAGTCAGGAAGATGCCGAGCCCGAGCGAGAAGGCGAGCAGGGCGTAGAACAGCAAGTCGACCTGCGGCGCCAATGTCGAGGCCTCGATGGGATGGACCGCTAGGCTGTCCATCGCCGCTTCCTGATCTCGATAAACGCGATGCCGGCAAGGCCGAGCACTACGGTGCCGACGGCTCCTGCGCGCAGCAGCGCAATCACCGGGGCGGTGTATCTGCCGGTGCTGGTGTCGTATCCGGCACACCACAGCACGATGTGGTCGATAAGAGTTCCCACGGTTCCGTCCGACGCGTCGACCAGCGCCAGCCGCAGGTCGCTCGGCGTGAGCTCGAGGCCAGGCAGCACGTGCGAGATCCGGCCGGCCGGCGTCAGCGTGAACACCGCGACGGGATGCACGAACTGCCGGATACGAGCGCGTTCGATGGTGCCGATGCCAAAGCTCTCGCCAAGCTGCGCCACGCCGGGTCCCGACAGGAAGCGCCAGCGAGCGGCGGCAGCACTCCCGGCGGCACCGACCAGCCGGTCCTTGGCGGCGGCGGCGTCGCTTGGTCCTTCCTCCGGCGCCAGCGTGATGAACAGTGGTGCAACCTCGTCCCTGAGCCCGGTGCGGCTCAACGCTGATGCAATCACCTGCTGGGCGACCCCGCACTGGTTCGGGCAATTGTGGTAGCCGAACAGGATCAACGCCGGTCGGCCGGCCGTGAACGTTTCAAGGGTCGCCGTCCGACCGGTCTCGTCGGTGAGGCTGGTTGACATGTCGATTTGCCGGCCGAGCGTCGGGTCGAACTCGGGTTGCTGCACCGCGGCGAGGGCAGGACATACCGCGAGCGAAAGCAACAATATCAGCAGCACTCTCATCGTGCCGCTCCTTTTGCCGCGAGTAGCCGCATGGCGTCAGCTATGGGGACCTTGGCGTACTGACGGCTTCCGTCAGTCCACCCCAGGCGATCGAGCTCGGCCTTCTGCGCCGCCATATAAGTGGCCAATTGCTGCCGCTGGCCCAACTCGCTGTCCGCTGGCACCTGGCCCAGGTGCTGCGCTGCCGAGAAACCGCCCTGGTGCACGCCGAACAGGATCCACAGGACCGCCACCGACAGCACCACCAGCGCCCCGAATGCCGCCGCAAAGATCAGGAAGCCGCGGCGCGAGACGTCGCGTTGCTCATGCGCGTCGTGATGCTGGATGGCGGTGTCAGCCATGCGCCGGTCCCATCCGCCACAGGCTCTCGGCCACATAGCCGGCCAACACGATGCCCGCAACGATGCGCAGCTTCGGCAATGTGGTGCGGATGCTCGCCGGCAACAGCGCAAAGAACGGCACCACGGCGAACAGCGCGATCATCAGGATCAAGAGCACCGGCCATGCGCCGTTGAGCCGCCGCAGATACCACTCGGCCTCGTCGGGCAAGTCGCCCATCCAGTTGATGAGCCATTGCATGGCGGCGAAATACGCCCAACTCAGCAGCGCCGCGAGCAGCAACTTGCCGAAATCGCCCTTGACGTCGATCGGGATCAGCAGGATCACCAGCGCAAAGGCGCCAAGAATCTGCGCGCCGGCGACAACGACCGGATAGATGGTCGAGTAGTAGCCCGGGTCCAGCGCCTGCATCCAGTCGGTAGTGAAGACCAGCAGTCCCAGCATATAGGCGATAAGGCCAAGCACGGCCGCACGCCGCGAGCGGTCATGTGTCCGCCAGACGACCAGCCAGATGCCGGCGATCACGAGGGTTCGGACGATGATCCAGAGCGGCTGCAGATAATCGAGCTTGGCGGCCACGCGTGGCGGCAGGTCGGCAGCAGGTTGCGTGACGAACGGCAGGATCAGCGTGATCGACGCGAGCAGCGGCAGGCCGCAGAGTAGCAGCAATGGCAGCGCGCTGGCGATACGCTCGAGGGCGGGCTTGGCCTCGTTGCCCCAGACACCACCTGTCAATTTGTGGATCATCAGAATCGCAAGCGCGCCAAGCGGCAGCCCGATCCCCGTCATCACGGCAACCAGCCACGCCTGTGCGATCGGGGCGAGCCAGCTCATTTGCCAACCCCCAGCTTCGCCTTGAGCTCCGGCGTGAGGTCCGCGACCGGTACACGATCGGCATATTGCAGGGCGCGGATATACGAAACGATGGCCCATCGGTCAGCAACCGGCACGCGTCCCCCGTAAGGAAACATGATGCCATAGCCATGGGTGATGACGTCGAAGATCTGGCGGTCTCCGAGGGCGACAATCGCCGGCGAATGCAGGTCCGGCGGGTTTGGAAAGCCGCGCTGCACTACGCGGCCATGGCCGTGGCCGTCATAGGCGTGGCAGGGTGAGCAGAAGACGTTGAAACGATCCTGCCCATGCTGCAGTAGCCCGAGCGGCAATGCCGCGGGCAGGGCATCGGGCTGCGGTCCGAGATTCGCGTCGGCCGCCACCGTGCCCTCGATCTCCGGCCGAGCCGCGGCGCCGTTGCTGAACAACGGCGACGTGTCGAGTGGGCCGCGCTTGGGCATGTCGGCCATCTTCTGGTCGCAACCGGCGAGGACGAGCAGCGCAATGAAGCCGACCACATACTTCATGGCGCCACGTCTTCGATGCTGACGGCATGCCACGACCGCATCAAACGCCGCAGCTTGCCGCGATCGAACTCCGGATCTTCGGCACCGATGAGGAGGTAGAACCGATCGCCATTGGCCAGACTGAAGCTCTGGGCGTTGAACACCGGATGATAGAGCCTCGGCAGCTTGTTACCGGCGAACATGCCGAAAAACGCCACCAGCGAGGCGCCGAGCGTCGCGCATTCGAACCCTGGTACGAGAAAGGCGGTGAAGGCGGCCAGCGGTCGCCCGCCGACATCGACGGGATAGTTGATAGTGGTCGAATAGAGCTGCAGTCCGATGATCCCAAGGCCACCGACGACGCCGCCGATGAAGGCCCATATGCGGATGCGGCTCGGCTGGACTCCGATGAGTTCAGGCAGTGTCTTGACGGGAAATGGTGTGAAAGCATCGAGTGCCACATACCCGTGCTCGCGCGCCTTCCGCGTGGCGGCGAGCAGCGCCTCTGGGCTGTCGAAGCCTGCGAGCAGGCCGATGCCCTCCGGGCCGCTCATGGCCGGATCTCGTGGCGTAGTTCCTGCACCTCGAAGATGGTGATCGCGGGGAGTACGCGGAGAAACAGGAACAGCAGCGCAAAGAACATGCCGAGCGAGCCGAACAGCAGGCCGAAATCGGTCCAGGTCGGCGCCACGTCGCGCCACGCCGACGGCACGAAGTCCTTGGTCAGGCTGGTGACGACGATGACGTAGCGCTCGAGCCACATGCCGACATTGATGAGGATCGAGAGGCCAAACAGCAGCCAGGGATTGGTGCGCACGCGTTTGAACCAGAGCAACTGCAGCAGTCCGACATTGCAGAACAGCATCACCCAGAACGTCCAGGCATAGCTGCCGAAGGCCCGATTCCACATCATGAACCGTTCGAACTCGTCGCCCGAGTACCAGGAGAAGAACCCCTCCGAGATGTAGCCGAAGGCAACCAGCGCACCCGAGCCCAGCATCACCTTTGCGCCGGCGTCGAGGTGCTTTTCGGTGATGAATTGCTGGAAGCCGAAGAACTGCCGCAGCGGTACGGTGATGGTGAAGACCATCGCAAAGCCGGAATAGAGCGCACCCGCCACGAAGTAGGGCGGAAAGATCGTCGAATGATAGCCGGGTACGATGGCGCTGGTGAAATCGAGCGACACCACCGAGTGCACGGAGACGACCAGCGGTGTTGCCAGCGCGGCGACGAGGAAGTAGGCGCGCTCGAACCGGCTCCAATGGTACACCGAGCCGCGCCAGCCCAGCGCGAGCAGCCCATAGACGATCTGCTTGCCGCGCGTCGTCGCCCGGTCGCGCAGCACCGCCAGGTCCGGCACCAGTCCCATGTACCAGAACATCAGCGACACGAGGATGTAGGTCGCGATGGCAAAGAAGTCCCACACCAGCGGGCTGCGCCATTGTGGCCAGGGCATGTGCGTTACCGGCAGCGGCAGCAGCCAGTAGAAATACTGCGGCCGGCCCAGATGCAGGATCGGGAACAAGCCCGCCATCGATGCAGCCAGCAGCGTCATCGCTTCGGCGAACCGGTTGATCGAATTGCGCCAGTTCTGGTTGAGCAGTACCAGCACCGCCGAGATCAGCGTGCCGGCGTGACCGATCCCGATCCACCAAACGGTGTTGACGATCATGAAGCCCCAGGCCGAGGGAATGTTAAGGCCGATCGTGCCGATGCCCTCGACCAGCAGCCAAGTGATCGAGAACAGGAAGCCGAGCGTCACCACGAACAACACGAGGAAGGCCAGCCAGAAATACCGTGGCAAGCGTCCTTGTAGCGGCACGCTGGCGATGCGGCCGGCGATTGCGGCGTCGGACGGACGCCCGATGAGCACCGGCTCAGACACGGTTGCGCACCTTGGCGAGATAGGTGGTCCGCGGCCGCGTACCGAGCTCGGCCAGCATGGCATAGCTCGATGGTTCGGCCTTCTCGGCCACAACCTTCGCGCTCGGGTCGTTGATGTTGCCGAACGTGATCGCCCGAGTGGGACAGGCTTGCTGGCAGGCCGTCATTACCGTGCCGTCGGCGATCGGCGTGTCGGCTATGTCCCCACCGATCCGCGCCTCGGCGATGCGCTGCACGCAATAGGTGCATTTTTCCATGACGCCCCGCTCGCGCACTGACACGTCCGGGTTCATCAGCAGGCTCAGCGGCGAGGTCTCGGTGATGTCCTTGTTGTAGTCGAAGAAGTTGAACCGGCGGACTTTGTAAGGACAGTTCTGCGAGCAATAACGCGTGCCGACGCAGCGATTGTACACCTGCGCGTTGAGGCCATCATGCGTGTGCACTGTAGCGTTGACCGGGCAAACGACCTCGCACGGGGCGTCCTCGCACTGCATGCAGGGGACCGGCTGAAACGACGTGTCCGGCATCGCCGGGTCACCGGAATAGTAGCGATCGACCCTGAGCCAGTGCATGTCGTGGCCGCGCGCCACCTCTTCGGGGCCCACGACCGGCGAATTGTTCTCCGCCTGGCACGCCGACACGCACGCCATGCAGCCGATGCACGAATTGAGGTCGATGCTCATGCCCCATGCTTCTTCGGGGTTGTCCCACCGGGGCAGGACCGAGGGCTGGTCTTCCGGCGTGGGCCTGGGGCCGGGCCATTGGTTGAACTCCACCTCATGCAGCAGGTCGCGCCCTTCAGTCGCGTGATGCTCCTGCGTGGTGATCACACCAATGTGGCGCCCCGTGCTCGTGACGGTGAGCGGGCCAGTCGCGCCCAGCAGCGGAAACGCATTGGCGCCCACGGCCGCCTCGTCGCCCACCTGCCGGCCCCAACCGAGTGAGATCGCGATGGTCTCCGGCGGAACCCCTGGGTGCACGAACGCCGGCAGGGTGATGGCTTGGCCCTGCCGCTCTATGCTGACTTCATCGCCGGACGTCACGCCTAGCCGGGATGCGGTGTCCGCCGACATTTCCGCGGCGTTGCCCCACACCAGCTTGTTGAGCGGCCGCGGCAACTCGTTGAGCGGCAGGTTCGCCGCCCACGTGCCGTCACGGAAATAGGGATCGGCAGCGAGGACGAGTTCCAGGTCTGCAGCAGGCGCTTTGACGGCCGGACCCGGTGCTGGTGCCGGTGCCAGCGCCAGTGCCGGTGCCGCCGTATCGGCGACCACACCGGCCTTCAGCGCCTTGTCCCACGCGCCGTCGTCGAGGTGCCACGTCGCGCGAAGGAGATCATGGGCACTGCTGGTAAAGTCACCGGCCAGCGTGGCGAGAATCTCGTGAGTGGTGCGCCCCTGATATAATGGCTCGATCAGCGGCTGCAGCAGCGAGGCGGTGCCCTCATAGGCGCGGAGGTCGCTCCAGCTTTCGAAGGCATGCGTTGCCGGAACATGCCAATGCGCCAGACGTGCCGTGGCATCGACATGCAGGCCATGATGATAGAGCCGCCGTAGCTTCCGCAAAGCCGGAGCGATCGACGTCGCCGTATGCACGAGATCGACGCCCAGCACCAACAGCACCTGCAGCCGGCCAGTGTCGATGTCTTCCACCAGCTCGACCAGCGTGCCGTCACCAGCAATTTCCGGAGCTGCGATGTAGCGCACCGGCGCACCGATCTGCTGGTTCATCTGCTGCGCCAGCGCCGCCACGTGCGTGCTCGACTGCGAGCCGGTAATGATAACCGCGTTGCCGTGATGCAGGTCATCGATCAGGGGCATGATGCCGGTGTCGTCGGGGCGAGCCCCCGTCAGTCCCGCCGCAATCTTGTCCGCTTCCGCATCGAGGGCGCTTGGCTTCACGCGCCGCAGCCAGTCCGCATTGGCACCGGTGAGGGTCGGGGCGCTTTCGATGACGTAGAGGCGACTCATCGCCCGGTGGTCGCGCCGCACGCGCCTGCCGTCGGCGAAGGCGCGTGCATAGGCCAGCTTGCCGGGACCCTCGCCGAGAAGGTCGCCGCCCAGCGACACGATCGTCGTGGCGTTGCTGAGGTCGTAAACCGGCACCGCCGAAGCCATGGAGGACAGTGGCGCATGGCGATATACACGCAAGGCCGGCATCTGCGCCTGCAAGCCCTCGAGTTGGCGCTTGAGCGTCGGCGAGGTCTCGGCTCCGATGACGATGCCGATCCCGGCGCCATCCGCAGCGGACGCGCGCAGCGCGGCGAACTCCGCCTGGAAGTCGGTCCAGGTCGCCACCTCCGTGCCCTTGCGAACCACTCTGGAGCGCCCAGGATCGTACAGGGACCAGACGCTCGCCTGCATGATGGCATCGGTACCGCCAAGTGATGCAGGGTGCAGGGGATTGCCTTCGATCTTGGTCGGCCTGCCCTCGTGGCTTTCGGCCAGCACCCCCATGGCATAGCCGTCGACCGGGATCGAGGTAGCAAAGAAGCGAGGACGGCCGGGAATGATGTGCTCCGGCTCGTCGACATAGGGCGCAATGCCCTGCGGTGCCTTGCACGCCGCAACCCCGGCCATCAGCAGTGACGCACCCAGCAGCTTCAACGCGGTTCGCCGGTTGCTGCGCACACCAGCGGAAAACCGCGAGGCAATATCGGGAAATTCCTGCGTCAGCCGAGCCCGAAAGGACGGCGTTCTACTTAGCTCGTCGAGACTGCGCCAGAAGCGTGTTGGTGGCTCGCCGGCCAGTTGCGCGCGGATGCTGTTATCGATGACAGACATAGCAGTCCGTCAGCGTGTCTGGATGAATGTGAAAATGCCCCAGCAATACCGTGCCGAGCTTGCGCGGATCATCGGCGGGCGTCCAATCCATGGAGAATTCCGCCGTCTCCGGGCGCAGGTTCGGCGCCGGATCGCGGTGGCAGTTGAGGCACCACTCCATCGTGAGCGGCGCCGCCTGCTGCATCAACGGCATGTCATCGACGCGCCCGTGGCACGTGACGCAGCCCACGCCATTGTTCACATGCGCGGCGTGGTTGAAATAGACATAGTCGGGCAGGGCGTTGACGCGGTTCCACACCACCGGCTTGCCGGACTGGAAGCTGGCGCGGATCGGGGCCAGCACCGGCGCATCCTTGAGGATTTGCGAGTGGCATGTCATGCACACTTCCGTGGCCGGCAACCCCGCGCTTGCGGATGTCTTCACCCCTTGGTGACAATATTGGCAGCTGAGCCCAACCTCCCCGACATGGTGTGCGTGCGAGAAGGGCACTGGCTGCGCAAGAGCGGCATGTTGTCCGGTGACCCAGGGGGACCGATCCGCGGTGGCCCAGGCAATCGGAACCACCAGCACCAAGGCCAGAAGGCCGTAGAGCACGACATAAACAAGCTGGCTGGCCTGTTGGTTGAAAATTTGCGCCATGAGTGAAGGACGACGCTGAAATATCGACACAGGTAAACCAGCGCTCTCCTGAATGGTTCCTGCTCCATTCGGCCGTACGGCACCTGTCGCATGCGCGTTTCGTCGCAGCGCGGAACCGGCTTGCTGAACGCTGATTGAGCGTCAGAAGACGAGGAGAGGAGCCCGCCATGACGCACAGAACCTATCATCGCGGCTTCGGCTATTGGCTCACGATGCTGCTGGCGCTGGTCGTCGGTCTCATCGGGCTCTGGCTGTTTATTGGCGGCATATGGCTGATCAGCCTGGGCGGTTCACCATTCTATGGGATTGCCGGATTGCTGTTGCTGCTCACCAGCGCACTGCTGTTCCGCGGCGATCAGCTCGCCATTCCGGTCTACATCCTCGCCTTCGTCTTCACCCTGATCTGGGCCATATGGGAGTCCGGCCTCAATGGCTGGGCACAAGTCCCGCGCCTTCTCGGCCCCGTGATCCTGCTCATCCTGGTGCTGCTCGCCAATCCGGTGCTGCGAGCCATCCGCCCGCTCAACTGGACCAATTGGCGTCCGCCGCAGGGCGCAACTGCCACCGTGGCCATAGCCCTCGGCCTCTTGCTTGCGGTTCCGGCTGCCCTTCACGATCGCGCCGCCGCGCAGGACGCGCAGATTACGGCGCAAACTCCGGCGCCCATCGACACCATGGCCAAGGGTGGCGGCAAGGACTGGCCGGTTTACGGGGGCAGCAACCTCGAAACCCGCTATTCGACGCTGGCAGAAATCACGCCGCAAAATGCCGGCAAGCTGAAGCAGGTCTGGCAATACCGCACCGGCGACTTGCCCAAGACACAGCCGCACCCCGAAGAGCTCAAGGACAAGTACTCGCCTGAAACGACGCCGATAAAGATCGGCGACACGCTCTACCTATGTTCGGCGCGCGACATCATCCTCGCGGTCGACGCTGGCAGCGGCAAGGAAGCGTGGCGTTACGACCCGCAGGTCAGCAACGGCAACATCCCCTACGGCGCAACCTGCCGTGGTGTCGCGTACTACGCCGTTCCCAACACGCCGGCCGGGCAGCCCTGTGCCAACCGTATCGTCGAGGGCACCATGGACGCCCGACTCATCGAAGTTGACGCCGCGACCGGCAAGCTCTGTGCCGACTTCGGCACCGGCGGCCAGGTCAGCCTGCTCAAGGGCATCGGCCGCACCGTGCCGGGCTGGTACGGCAACAATGCGCCACCGATGATCGTGCGCAACGTCATCGTCATGGGCGCCCAGGTGCAGGACGGCATGGACGAGGATGCGCCCTCGGGCGTCATTCGTGGCTACGACGTGGTCAGCGGGAAATTCCTCTGGGCCTGGGATATGGGGCGGCCCGGTGTCACCACCGAGCCCGGGCCGGGCGAAACCTACACCCGCGGCACGCCCAACATGTGGACCGCTGCCGCCGGCGACGACCAGCTCGGACTCGTCTACGTGCCGCTCGGCAATTCCTCGGTCGACTATTTCGGTGGCAACCGCGAGCCCTACGAAAACACCTACAATTCGTCCGTCGTGGCCATCGACGTGACCAGCGGCAAAGAGGCCTGGCACTTCCAGACCGTCCACTATGACGTCTGGGATTACGACCTCGGGAGTCAGCCCACGCTGTTCGACTATCCGGGCGACAATGGCCCGATCCCGGCGCTGGTGCTGCCGTCCAAGCAGGGCCAGATCTATGTGCTGGACCGTCGCACCGGCAAGCCACTGCAGCCGGTCACCGAACGACCGGTCCCCAAGACGGGCAGCGTCGAGCCGGACAAGCTCAGCCCCACGCAGCCCTATTCGGGCTACGCCAATGTCGACAGTCCCGACCTTCGGGAAGCCGACATGTGGGGCGCGACACTGATGGACCAGCTCTGGTGCCGCATCCAGTTCCGTCAGGCCAACTATTTCGGCCAATATACGCCACCGAGCGCCGACAAACCCTTCATCGAATACCCGAGCTACAATGGCGGCTCCGACTGGGGCAGCGTGGCGGTTGACGAAAAGGATGGGATTCTAGTCGCCAACTACAACGACATGCCCAATTTCGACCAGCTCGTGCCGCGGGCGAAAGCCGACAAGCTGGGCTGGAAGGCCATCGACGACCTCGGCGGCGCCGACACCAAGGGCGAGGAGGCCGCCGTGCAGAAGGGCGCTCCCTACGCCGCGCTGATCAATGCCGGCTGGAAGGTGCCATTCACTGGATTGCTGTGCAAGCAACCGCCCTACGGCGGTATCCGCGCCATCGACCTCAAGACCGGCAAGACCATCTGGGACCATCCGCTTGGCGACGCCCGGGCCAATGGCCCATTTGGCCTGCCGACCTATCTGCCGATCACCATCGGCACCCCCAACAATGGTGGTCCCCTGATTACGGCTGGGGGCCTGATATTCATCGCCGCGACGACCGACAACGTCTTCCGCGCGTTCGACATCAAGACCGGCAAGGAAGTCTGGAGCACGCAACTCCCCGCCGGCGGGCAGGCGACGCCAATGACGTTCGAAGAAGACGGCAAGCAGGTCGTCGCCATCTTCGCGGGCGGACACCACTTCATGAAGACCCCCGTGGGCGATTACCTGATGGCCTACGCTTTGCCGGACGACAACGGGTAGGCAGCAGCATCACAACCCTTTGCGAGGGCAACTTGACACCCACCCGTGCTGCTCTACCATGACCGTAGCCGGGAGGAGGAAACCGGCGGTTTCTGAAACACTGCGAACAGGCGGGGCAGAGTCCCAGCCGTTTTGGGAGGGGTTGAAATGAGGTACGTACATCTTACCCGCCGCGTGGTCTTGGCACTCGGCGCGTCGCTGCTGGCCATGGGCACGTCGTCGGCATTTGCCGATTCCACCATCAAATGGCTGCATCTGGAGACCAACCCCGACCGGCTGGCCGCGATGCAGGATGTCGCCAAGGCCTATGAGGCATCGCACTCGGGCGTGAAGGTCGAGCTGCAGTTCCTCGAGAACGAAGCGTTCAAGGCCAAGCTGCCGACATTGCTGCAGTCCAACGATCCCCCGTCGCTGTTCTACACCTGGGGCGGCGGCGTGCTGAAGGAACAGTCCGAAACGGGCAAGATCCGACCAATCGACGCTGCACTCGACGCCAACAATGGCGAGTGGCGGAATGAGCTGAGCCAGGGCGCCATCAGCGCCATGACCTTCGACGGCAAGGTCTGGGCCGCGCCGTTCAAGAGCGGCGTCGTGT
>JAEWCE010000205.1 GCA_023390785.1 Pseudomonadota bacterium | reverse complement strand
CAATATTGGACGCCGATAACCCCGCTCAGGGGGTCAAACTTGCACGCCGAAACACATCCCAGGTCTTGAGCGGAACGCGCTTCCACACTCCTTGGTCGCAAACGACGCCCGCGGTCTGTGCCACTGCGTGACCGTGCTTGCGCCGAATATCGGAGCCCCGCAGGTAAAGGACGAGACCAAGGCGCCGGCTCGTCAGATACAGAACGAGCGGAATGAGCGCCTCGTCGATCCGCCCGGAGGCGACGCCCCGGGCGAACAGTCGGTTGAGCACGTCGATATCGATGCTCTCGCGCGGTGCGCTGAGGCGGAGTTCGGCTGGCCAGCGAATCTTGGCACTCGCGAAGGGATCACGGTAGTTGTAGTCGGTCGTTCCGTAACGCATCATTGTTTTGATGTTGGCCACGTAGCCGTCGCTCATGGTCTTTAGCGCCATGGGCTTTTCATGCAGATCCGCATTGGCTGCGAGCACGTCCTTGGTGTTCCAGTCGTCGCGACTGGGCTTACCGCCTGTCTGATCGAACCGTTTGGTGACGTTGGCCGGCCAGAAACGCATCCGCGACACGTAATCCTGGAGATCCCGTGGATAGTAATCCGTCACCAGCCGGTTACCGATCACGTCGATGAAGGTTTTGCGGCGCAGCTCGAGGGTGTCGATTTCGGTGGACTTGGCGCCGTTGTTGCGGCGCATTTCGATGTAGTCGCGGGAAATCTGGCTGAACCCCGGGATCCCCTGACCAGGTTTGACAAGCCGGATTTCTGCTGTCGCTGGCAACAGGGCTGCCGCCGGCCCGAGGCTGGCGAGCATCGGCGTCATGTCGAGCTTCGCTGGATCCAGCCCGGCTTCGGTGTAGGTCAGAACGGAGGCGAGGGCGCTCTGGGTGAGACCCGTGGCGTTGTCCACGACCTGGCGTAGGCCGGCCTCGCCCTTGGCCGTTTCGCTGGCCACCAGGTTGAGGGTCGTAATTGCCGACTGCAGACCCCCGGCGATTGCGAGCGCCTCACTCGGATTGCTCAGCGCCGCGCCAATGGCCGCCTGACACGCCTCGACCACGCGACCGACCAGATCCCCACCGTCCATGCCGTACTCCTGACGTCCCAGCACTGTTGCGGCTGTGGTCCGGCACACTGAGGCCAGCAGCTCCGCTTTGTGGCGGGCCGTTCGAATCGGTAGCGGTCCCAACCACCTGCGAATGGTCGTCTGAGACGATGCAAGAGTCGAATCTGAGGGGATGAGACTGCGCGGCAGGCGGTACTGAAACCGCCATCCCGAGGGCGCCGCTGTCAGGTAGCGCGGCGTGCGGCGCGATGGTTTCTTGGAGTCAACCGCTGATACACTCGTTGGTACTTCTGCTGGTACTTCTGGCGGAATGGACATCCGACACCTCTTTTCGAAGGGGTCGCTGTCGCTGCAAAGCCCGGAAATCGGGGGGTCAGAAGCGGCCGGGAAGGTGCGGGAGCCTGGCGGAGAGGGAGGGACTCTCCGGGAACTCCCGGAAACCAGCGCTTTCAGCGGATTCAGCTCATTTTCAGATGTGCATGATGCACAATCCGATTTCAAGGCACCATCGGACGAGCGTGTGCGTGCTGATATTTGTATCAAGCAACCCCGGGACTACTATTGGACTTCAGCCTCCC
Source organism: Pseudomonadota bacterium (assembly GCA_023390785.1). Lineage (GTDB taxonomy): Bacteria > Pseudomonadota > Alphaproteobacteria > Rhizobiales > Devosiaceae > Devosia_A. The sequence goes on along the minus strand of JAEWCE010000205.1, from coordinate 1,267 downwards.
GCAGCCCAATGAGTGGGTCGCTTCACGCCGATCGTGTTGATTTAGTCGGTGGAGGCCAGCGGCTGGCCGGAACAGGTCGTTCCCGGTCCTCCCATGCCAATGCACCAGCGTGTCTGCGACATGCCCCCATCCGAGTTGCTCGGCCCAGTACATCGGACCGCCGAGGTCGCGCGGAAACCCGTAGCCGTTCGTCCAGATCACATCGATGTCCGAGAGCCTCGCGGCGACACCCTCGTCGACGATCCGGAAGGCTTCGCTGATCATCGGATAGTGCGTGCGGGCGATGATCTCGTCGTCCGCTATCGATCGGCGCACGACACCGGCGCTGCGGGACAGCCGCTCGATCATCTCCGCAACCTCGCCGTCGGGGATCGGCTCGCGGCTCGCTGCGGCATAGCGGTAGTAGCCGCGCCCAGTCTTTTGGCCAAAGCGGCCCTGGGCGCACAAGCCGTCGCCGATGGGCTCGACAGTGCCGAGGAATTTGCGATTGCGCCACGCGATATCGAGGCCGGCCATGTCCCACATCTGCAGCGGGCCCATGGGCCATCCAAAGGCCCGAAATGCCGCGTCGATCTGCTGCGGCCGCGCTCCTTCGAGCAGCAGGTCGGGAATTTGCGCGTTGCGACTGCCCAGCATACGATTGCCGACAAAGCCGTGGCAGGTACCGACGAAAACCGGCACCTTGCCCATCCGGCGAGTCACGCTGCCCAATGTTGCGAGAGCCTCCGGGGCGGTGCGGCTGCCGCGCACGATTTCGACCAGACGCATGATGTGCGCCGGCGAGAAGAAATGCATTCCGGCAACATCCTCCGGCCGCGAGGTGGCGGCCGCCAGCGCGTTGATGTCGAGATAGGAGGTGTTGCTTGCAAGAATGGCGCCGGGCCTGACAATCGCGTCGAGGTCCGAGAACAGACCGCGCTTGACCTCGATATCCTCGAAGGCGGCCTCGACCACCAGATCGCAGGCCGCGAGCTCGCCGAGATCGACGGTCCCCGAGATCAGCGCCTGCCGCGCCTCCGCCTCGGCCGGCGTCAGCCGCTCTCGCCGCGCACCGCTGCGCATCGCCGCGGCAATGCGCTCGCGCCCGGCCGCGAGGGCCGCACCCGACATTTCGCGCACCGTGACGGGGAAGCCGGCAAGGGCGAACGCCGCCGCGATGCCGCTGCCCAGCGTGCCGGCCCCCACCACGCCGACCCGCTCGAGCGCACGCGGCGCACCCGCCGGGCCCGCACCCGGCGGACGCGCGGCAAGGCGTTCGGCAAAGAAC
>JAEWCE010000194.1 GCA_023390785.1 Pseudomonadota bacterium | reverse complement strand
TTTATGAGACAGGATCGCCGACGATCCCGGTGAAATCGGGGATGCCGGCGACGACGCCGAGTGCTGCAAAATGCGCCTCCTGCTCCCCGCTCAGCACCTGCACGGGGGCATTCATCGTCGCTTCGACGGCGTTGACGAAGGCATCGGAATTGCTGGCGTCGCGCACCGCCGAGGTGGCGAGCACGTGCACCTCGCCCGCCTTCATCAGCCGCACCACGAGGGCAAAGCGCTGGATTGCGGTCAGCGCCCGGTCGATGTTCTCGTAGGCGAGCCGGCCGGTCTGGGCGAGGCCGCGCCCCAGCGCGCACGACGATTTCTCGTTGTAGAGCGGCGTCAGCGACCGCGCGTGGCGCTCATACACCACGAGCCGAACCGAGTTGGAGCCGATGTCGAGGACAGCCACGGGCTTGGCGCCCTGAATGCGCCCCTGTGCCGTCGGGTCCGCGTCATGGCCCCAGAGCTGGTTCAATCATCACTCTCTTCGTTCTCGCGCGTCTCACGCGAGAGCGCGCTGCCACGGCCGCTGAGGCTCGCATTGGTCATGAAATAACTATGCGCGTTGAACGGCTCTTCGCCCTCCTTCAAGGGCACGCGGTGCGACGAGCCATCCGGCAACACCTCCCAGCTTTGCTGGTTGTCCCGCAAATACGAAACCAGCATGCGGTCGAGGATTTGCTTATGCACGGTCTTGTTAAGGATGGGAACCATCACCTCGACGCGCCAGTCGAGGTTGCGCTGCATCATGTCGGCCGACGACATGTAGACCTTGGCCTTGCGCGAGGGCATGGGCTCCCCCTGCCCGAAGCAGAAGATGCGCGAATGCTCGAGAAAGCGCCCGACCACCGACTTCACCCGGATGTTTTCGGAGAAACCCGGGATCCCCGGCCTGAGGCAGCAGATACCGCGCACGATGAGCTCGATCTTCACGCCCTTCTGGCTGGCATCGTAGAGCGCATCGATGATTTCGGGATCGACCAAGGCATTCATCTTCAGCCAGATGCTCGCCGGCTGGCCGCGTTCGGCAAAAGCCACTTCCCGGCCGATGTGCTCGAGCAGGGTCGAGCGCAGGTTCACCGGCGACACCGCGATCGCCTCCAGCTCAGTCGGCCGCGCATATCCTGTTATGAAGTTGAACACGCGCGACACATCGCGGGTGATAGACGGGTCGGTCGTGAAGTAGCTGAGGTCGGTGTAGATCTTGGCGGTGATCGGGTGGTAATTGCCGGTTCCGAGATGGCAATAGCTGACCAGCTTGCCGTTCTCGCGCCGCACGACCTGGCTCATCTTGGCGTGCGTCTTGAGCTCTATGAAGCCGAAGACCACCTGTGCGCCAGCGCGCTCGAGGTCCCGCGCCCAGCGGATGTTGGCCTCTTCGTCGAACCGCGCCTTGAGCTCCACCAGCGCCGTGACCGACTTGCCGGCCTCGGCCGCCAGCACCAGCGCCTTGACGATCGGGCTGTCACGCGAGGTGCGGTAGAGCGTCTGCTTGATCGCCACCACGTCTGGATCACGGGCGGCCTGCATCAGGAACTGCGCCACCACGTCGAAGCTTTCGAAGGGGTGGTGGACCAGCAGATCCTTGGCCCGGATCGCCGCAAACAGGTCGCCGTTGAAGTCACGCACCCGTTCCGGATAACGCGGTATGTAGGGCGTGAACTTCAGGTCCGGCCGGTCGATCTCACAGATCTTGGCCGCATCAGCGAGGCCGAGGAAGCCCTCCACCTCGAAGGTGTCGGCGGCGGTGGCGCCAAGCCGGTCGGAGATCTGCCGCCGCAGCGCACGCGGCATCTTCTTTTCGATCTCGAGCCTGATCACCTGCCCGCGCCGGCGCTGCCTGAGGGCGGATTCGAACTCGACCACGAGGTCTGCCGCCTCGTCGTCGATCTCGATTTCGCTGTCGCGGATCACCCGGAAGGCCCCCGACCCGGCGACCTCGTAGCCGGGGAACATCTTGTGCAGGAACAGATTGATCAGCGTGTCGATGGTCACGACCTCGATCCGCCCCTCGCTGGTCAGGCCCGAGGGCAGCGTGATAAAGCGATCGAGGTTCGAGGGCACGCGCACCAGTGCCGTCAGCGTCTGTACCGAGCCCGGCCTGGTCAGCTCGAAAGCCAGCGTAAACCCGAGATTCGGGATGAACGGGAACGGATGCGCCGGGTCGACCGCGATCGGCGTGAGCACCGGGAAGATTTCCTCGCGGAACAGCCGCTGCAGATAGCGCACCTGATCGGCCGACAGGTCGGCGGCCTCGTGGATCACCACGTCCTTGTCGTAGAGTTCCTCGCGCAGGGTCTGCCAGGCGTCCTGCTGTTCGAGCTGCAGATGCTGCGCCAGCGTCGCGATCTCATCGAGCTGCTCGGACGGGGTCAGCCCGTCGGCACTCTGCGTGGTGATCCCGGCCCGCAGCTGCCCCTTCAGACCGGCGACGCGCACCATGAAGAATTCGTCGAGATTGTTGGCCGAGATCGACACGAAGCGCATGCGCTCGAGCAGCGGGTGGTTGGGATTGTTGGCCTCCTCCAGCACCCGCATGTTGAACTGCAACCAGCTCACCTCACGGTTGACGAAGCGCGCCGGCGAGCCGCGTAGCGCCTCGATGTCGGGCTGCGTGGCTTCGTCGGGCAGGATTTCTCCTATTTCATTCATCGTCGTCGCCTTCCAGGTCGAGTTCGAGCTGCGCCACACCGCGCTCGGCCAGCGCGGCGGCAGCGATGCGGCGGGTAATGGCAGTGCCCTGCGCCAGCGCCATGCGGTCGAGCAGCGCCGTCAGCGCCACGGCCTCCTCGGGCGACCGTTCCATCCGGCGGACCAGATACGCGATGACCTTGGGGTCCACCGCCACCTGCCGGTCGCCGAACAACTTCACGAACATCTGTGACAATTGGATGTCATCGCTGAGCGCGAGGGTGAAGTGCTGGGCGAGTCGCGCCCGTGACTTGAGATCATCGGTCGCGAAGGGCCAGTTGGCAATCGGCTCGCGGCTGGTCATCAGCACCGGGCGGCCGTCGCGCATCGACTGGTTGATCAGGTGGAACAGCGCCGCCTCGGCATAACCGGCCCGATCGACATCCTCCACCAGTACCGGCTGCCGGCCGGCGGCGTGCGCCAGCATCTCAGCGCTCTGCGGCGTCGCAGGGATCGCCCCGGCGCGTTCCTGCCAGACTCGGCCGAGATGCGATTTGCCGGCCTTCGGCGGCCCCTCGAGCAGCGTCAGCGGATGCGGCCAATGCGGGAAGGCGCGGATGTGGGCGAGCGCCAGCCGGTTGCCGTCACCCTCGATGAAATCGTCTTCGAGGTGTGACGGCTCGTGCCCATAGTCGAAGGGCAGTTGGCCGCCGGCTAGGTCCGAGCTCATTTGCGCCGTGGCGCCCGGCGCCTCGAGGTCTTGCTCGGCGCCGGCTGTTCGAGCGCTGGCGCGGTCAACGCCAGTTCCGGCTCGGCCGCCGATTTTGCCGGGCGCTCACCGCGGTAGAGAGCGCTCTCCTGGTAGCGGCGGATGGCGTAGCGGGTCAGCGTTGCGGTGATCGCCGACAGCGGCACCGCCAGCACCAGTCCCAGGAACCCGAAGAGAAAGCCGAAAGCGAACAATGCAAACATCAGCCAGACCGGGTTGATGTTGATGCTCTGGCCCACCAGGCGCGGGTACAGCACATTGCCTTCGAGGAACTGGCCAATCATGTAGACGACGAAGACGATCGCGACGAACCACCAATTGGGGGCGAACTGCACCAGGGCGATCCCCATCGACAGGACGAAACCGGTCAGGAACCCGAAGAACGGGATGAAGCTGAAGAGCCCGGTCATCAGACCGATCACCAGCCCGAAATTGAGCCCCGTCAGTGTCAGCGCGGTGGCGTAATAGATGCACAGCACCAGGATGACCGAGCCTTGGCCGCGGAACACGCCGGCGATGGAGCGGTCGATCTGGTCGAGAACCTGGCGGATTTCTCGTCGATGCTCGCGGGGCAGCAGATCGTCGATCCCCTTCACCATGCCGCTCCAGTCGAGCAGCAGGTAAAAGGCCACCACGGGGGTCAGGATCAGTACCGCGATGGTGTTGAGCACGGTGAGCCCGCTCTGCGCCAGTTGCGCCGTCATCGAGCCCAGGAATTCGACGCCCGAACCGATCAGTTGCGTGAGCTGGGCCTGTAATTGCGCCGCCCGTTCCGGGCCCAGCCACTCGTTGAGCTGCGGCGCCAGCGAGCGCACCAGGTTGTTGAGATCGCTCACATATCCGGGCAGCAGGGAAACCAGCCCGCCAAACTGACTGGCAATCAGCGGCGTGATCACGAACAGCGCCCCGATGAGCACCGCCAGCACCGCCAGCAGCACGGTTGCCGCCGACCAGGCACGATTCATGCCGGTCCGCTCGACCAGCACCACCGCCGGGTTGAGGATGTAAGCCAGGGCGATGCCGATCACGAACGGCAGCAGGATCGGCCGGAACAGCCAGATCAGCAGGATCACGACGACCGTGAAGCCGACCCATACGAGGACCTGATTTCGGAGTGTCATCGACTGGTCGTGCCCTTGCGTCCCGCGGGTTGAGCGGCTATCAGCGCGAGCAGATTTCGCCCCTCCCTAGAGCCGGCATCAGCGCCCATGTCCGACGCATCGAACCTGCCATCAAACGGGCTCTCCTACAAGCATGCGGGCGTCGACATCGATGCCGGAAATGCCCTTGTAGAGGCTATCAAGCCGGCGGTTCGCTCGACCCGGCGGCCGGGTGCCGACGCTGAGATCGGCGGCTTTGGCGGCCTGTTCGACCTCAAGGCGGCCGGCTTCATCGATCCGGTGCTGGTCGCGGCCAATGATGGCGTGGGCACCAAGCTCAAGATCGCCATCGACACCGGCAACCACTCCACCATCGGCATCGACCTCGTTGCCATGTGCGTCAACGACATCGTCGTGCAGGGCGCGGAGCCGCTATTCTTCCTCGATTATTTCGCTACCGGGCGGCTCGACGTGGACACCGGCAGGGCCATCGTCGAGGGCATCGCCGAGGGCTGCCGCATCGCCGGCTGCGCCCTGATCGGCGGCGAAACCGCCGAAATGCCGGGCATGTACCACGACAAGGACTACGACCTCGCGGGCTTCGCCGTGGGCGCGGCGGAGCGCGGCACGCTGCTGCCACGCGCCGACGTCGTACCCGGGGACGCGCTGGTGGCCATCGCGTCGTCGGGCGTTCACTCCAACGGCTTTTCGCTGGTCCGCAAGATCGTCGAGATTTCGGGCATCGACTGGTCCCTGCCCGACCCGTTCCATCCGCAACCCACGCTCTCGGGCGCCCTGCTCACTCCCACGCGCATCTACGTCAAGCCGATCCTCTCCGCCCTGAAGGCCGTCATCGGCATCAAGGCGCTGGCCCATATCACCGGCGGCGGCTTCATCGACAACATTCCGCGTGTCCTTCCGGAGGC
>JAEWCE010000147.1 GCA_023390785.1 Pseudomonadota bacterium | reverse complement strand
ACGGGTCGCACCAGGCGTCGATGTCGTTGACGAGCTCGACCGGCAGGTCCTGCCGCACGCCGCCGGGGCGGAAATAATTGGCATGCATGCGGCTGCCCGAGGCGCGCTCGTAGAAGATCATCAGCTTCTCGCGCTCATCGAACCCCCACAGCGGCGGGGTGAGCGCGCCGACGTCCATCGCCTGCGTGGTGGTGTTGAGGATGTGGCTGAGCAGCCGGCCGATCTCGCAATAGAGCACGCGGATGAGCTGGCCGCGGAACGGCACTTCGAGCCCGAGCAGCTTTTCGACCGCGAGGCAGAAGGCGTGCTCCTGGTTCATCGGCGCCACGTAGTCGAGCCGGTCGAAATACGGCACCGCCTGCAGATACGTCTTGGTCTCGATCAGCTTCTCGGTGCCGCGATGCAACAGCCCGATATGCGGATCGACCCGCTCCACCACCTCGCCGTCGAGCTCGAGCACGAGGCGAAGCACACCATGCGCGGCCGGATGCTGCGGCCCGAAATTGATGGTGAAATTGCGAACGTCGGCTTCAGCCATCACGAACTCTTCTTCTCATCCCCGGGCAGCACGTAGTCTGTGCCCTCCCATGGGCTCAAATAGTCGAACTGCCTGAACTCCTGCGTCAGCTTGACCGGCTCGTAGACCACGCGCTTGCGCTCTTCGTCGTACCGGACTTCGACATATCCCGTCGTCGGAAAATCCTTGCGCAGCGGGTGGCCGTCAAAGCCGTAGTCGGTGAGGATGCGGCGCAAATCCGGGTGCCCCGAGAACAGGATGCCGTAGAAGTCGTAGGCCTCGCGCTCGAACCAGTCGGCACCGGGAAACACCGGCGTGATCGAGGGCACCGGGGTCTCGTCGTCGGTACGCACCTTGAGGCGGATGCGGACGTTCTTGCTCGGCGACAGCAGATGATAGACGACGTCGAAGCGCTCATCGCGCTCGGGATAGTCGGCGCCACAGACATCGATGATGGAAATGAAGGCCGTCGCCGGATCGTCGTGCAGCAATTGCACCGCGTCTAGCACCGTCTCGCGGTGCAGCCGTACCGTCAGCTCGTTGAACGCGATGCCCTGCTCGATGATGCGGTCGCCCAGCAACTGGACGACGCGCTCCTGGATCGCGCTCAGGGACGAAACATCCCCCATGTTTCGCTCCTAACGCTCGATCGTGCCGGTGCGGCGGATCTTCTTCTGCAACAGAAGCAACCCGTAGAGCAGCGCCTCAGCCGTCGGCGGACAGCCCGGCACATAGATATCGACCGGCACGACGCGGTCGCAGCCGCGCACCACCGAATACGAATAGTGGTAGTAGCCACCGCCGTTGGCGCAACTGCCCATCGACACCACGTAGCGCGGGCCGGGCATCTGGTCGTAAACCTTGCGCAGCGCCGGCGCCATCTTGTTGGTCAGCGTGCCGGCAACGATCATCACGTCGGACTGCCGCGGCGAGGCGCGCGGCGCAAGACCGAAGCGCTCGACGTCGTAGCGCGGCATCGACATCTGGATCATCTCGACGGCGCAGCAGGCGAGCCCGAACGTCATCCACATCAACGAGCCGGTGCGGGCCCAGTTGATCAGGTCGTCGGTTGCGGTCACGAGGAAGCCCTTGTCGGCAAGCTCGTTGTTGATCTCGAGGAAATACGGATCATCGGCGCCGATCGGCTTGCCCGTGCGCGGGTCGAGCACACCCTTGGGGGCGGGCGCGACAAGGGTTTCGGTCAATCCCATTCGAGCGCACCTTTCCGCCACTCATAAATGAACCCGACGGTCAGCACGCCGAGGAAGATCAGCATGGACCAGAACCCGAACCAGCCCACGTCCCTGAAGGCCACTGCCCACGGGAACAGGAACGCCACCTCCAGATCGAAGATGATGAACAGAATCGCCACAAGGTAGAATCGGGCGTCGAACTTCATGCGCGCATCGTCGAAAGCGTCGAATCCGCACTCGTAGGCCGAGACCTTTTCGGGGTCGGGACTCTTCACGGCGACGATGAAGGGGGCGAGGAGCAGGGCCAGGCCGATAACGCCGGACAGGCCGATAAAGATGACTATCGGCAGATAGTTGCTGAGCAGATCGTTCATTCTGCGCCTATTCTCAGACCGGTGGGATACCGGCCGAAACGCGTGGGCCAGAGGGCAATGATGGGCCCCGTGGACGGCGCGTTTCGATGCACCCGGGCTTAGCCCACGACCCTCGGTGTTTCAAGGAAAACAAAACCTGACGATTTTGCTCAGCTTCAACCTCAGACGGGCATGTTTTTCCCTTGAGGCCGAAACGAAAAGGCCCCGCTTTCGCAGGGCCTTCCGTGCATGGAATCGTCGTCGCGTAAGGTCAGTTCAGATGCCAGAGCAGGCCGGCGGTCGCCTTGGCGGTGGACGGCAAGCCGCCGAACGGGCCGATGAACTGCAGATCGCCGCGCAGGCTGAGCTGATCGGTGAGCGCCATTTCGGCACCGCCACCCAGGGCATAGGCCGCGGTGTTGTTGAGGAAGCCGGCGCCGAGGTCGCCGTAGAGCATGGTGTTGTCGGACACGAAACCGCCGATGCGGCCGAGCGCCAGGGCGTCATAGGCGGTAAAGCCACCGTTCCAGTACGCGTCGCCCTGGAATTCGACGCCGGCCATGATTCCGTCGCTGACGGCGAAATTGGCGCCGACGACGACGCCGAGCGTGCCGTAGCCCGTGCCGCCGGACAGCGCGCCGCCGGCGGAGCCGCCCAGATACAGGCCTTCGAAGTTGAACAGCGGGCTCGAATAGATCGGATCGGCCGGACGGAGCAGGTCGGCAGCGTTGGCCGCCGAGGCCATCGCGACCGCCAGTGCGGCGCCCGCCAGAAGTGAGTGCGCGATTTTCATTTGGGTCCCCTGGAGGTCGGAATTTGGTGCCAGGGATTTTGCGCGACCACAGCTTTGCCGACAATTAGCGACAAAGTTTAATTATCTCATAGGCTTAACGAGTGGTTACGAGCCTGATGCCGCCAAAAGCAAAGGGGCCCCGCCGCAGCGGAGCCCCTTGCCAAATCAACCGCCCGTGGGCGGGCGATTCTTAGAAGTGCCAGTTCAGGCCGACCTTCACGGCCGCCGAATTCTCGGCAGTCGAGGTCAGGTCGAAGTTGTACTGCGCTTCCGCCTTGATGCCGAGATTGTCGGCCACGGCGAACTCGACGCCAACGCCCGCGGGGACGTAGTAGCTCGTCGGGGTCCGCGAACCGAGACCGGAATAGGCATACAGGATCGCGCTGTCGCTGATCAGACCGCCGACCTTGGCGGTCGCCTGGCCCGAGAAGTTCGGGCCGGTGGAGGCCACAGCTTCAATCTCGCCACCAAGGACGAGGTTGTCCATGAGGGCGTTCACGCCGAAATCGACGCCGAGACCGAAGGCCGACGGAGCCGACTGGCCCTGGATGAAGGCGCCGATATAGGCACCATCCCAGTTGAAGCTGTTGTTCACGACCGGCGGAACCGTCGGCGTGTCGACAACCAGATCGGCAGCGAAAGCCGCCGAGGAGAGCACAGCCGTAGCCGCGGTAGCGAGCAAGGCAAGCTTGAGAGAACGCATATCAAAGTCCTTTACGTATCTAAGTCGGAACTCGCTTGGGAGCCGCGAGTCACGAGAGCCCTTATTTAACGCCGATATCGTCCGAGCGACACCGCCCCCGCCCCGTTTTGGTCATCTATGTGCCCGATCCGCCACACTTGGCTGAACAGGCAACCTTTTGATTCCACGTTACAAATCGCGCCCCGCCCAAGCGTTGCCGCAGCATGCCGCAGATGTGATCGTGGCCTAGAAGTGGAAATTGGCCCCAATCGTGAACTGGTTCTTCGGATTGGCCCCCGTTACCGGGAATCCGTGAAGATATCGTGCGCCCACGCTGAGATTGTCGGCGAGAGCGAGATCGACACCGCCGCCGGCCAGCAGGTCGGATTCGGGCGCGCCACTCAGCGCCGTACCCAGCCCCCCCGCGCCGTAGGCGATGACGTTGTCGGTGAGCGCAATGCCGGCCTTGCCGACGCCCTGGAGATAGACGCCGGTGCCGGCGCCGCCGCCGAGCCCCTGGATGGCCACGTCGCCGCCAACCAGTACGAACTCGAAGCGCGCATTGGCGCCCACATCGACGCCAAGGCCCAATTGTCCGCCGCCAACCGTGCTGGCCTGCCCGACGCCATAGATGCCGGCATAGAAGCCGTTCCAGTCGAAGCCGGAATCGGCAACCGGCAGGGAATCGTTACCCGAGGTCGGCACCGTCAGCAGATCGACCGCCTGGGCGGCGGGGCTGAGGGCGGCGAGGATGGCCGCGAGGCTGGCGATCTTGAACAGGCGCATCCTGTTCTCCCTGGATATTCGGACCGACAACGCCGCCTCCTCTGCGGCAGTTCCGTCCCTCGAAAACACTGCGCCACCTGTTTCATCGCTCGATTAGAACGACTCTCCAGGAGACCTGACAGCCCTGAGATTCCTAGGGATTTGTGGGGGCAATGGGTCGCCCACGCGGCGACAATGTGGCAGCCCACAGGTGTGACACGAACGCCACAGATCAGGCGCCGGCGCGCATTTTCTCGACGATTTCGGGAAATGGCGCGAGTGACGGGACTCGAACCCGCGACCTTCGGCGTGACAGGCCGACGCTCTAACCAACTGAGCTACACCCGCTGACGGCGAAGCATGGCCCCGCGCAACGTGGCGTCCGTGTATCGACGCGGTTGGGGCAAGTCAAGCGCAGTTCGGGGCGTTGTACAGGGCCGCGGTTGACGCCTTTGGTGCGAGCCCCTAGTTACTGCGCCCTGGCCTGAAATGGGCGGTTAGCTCAGCGGTAGAGCATCTCGTTTACACCGAGAGGGTCGGCGGTTCGAGACCGTCACCGCCCACCAGGCCACATCGCCTCACCACTGAACATCCCGCGCTGCAACCGCCCTACTCGCTTCGGCAGTCGGGAGGAAGACATGCACAAGGGGTCCTGTCTCTGCGGCGCAGTCCGTTTCGAGGTCGATGGCGAACTGCCGGCGCCGGACGCATGCCACTGCGCCAGCTGCCGCAAGCATTCCGGGCACTATTTCGCCTCGACCGACGTCCCGCGCGACCGGCTCCGCATCAGCGGTGCCGAGGCCATCGGCTGGTACCAGTCTTCGGTAAAGGTGCGCCGCGGCTTCTGTTCAGTGTGCGGGTCGTCGCTGTTCTTCGACCCGCCTGAACTGGACTGGATCGGCGTCGCGATGGGGGCATTCGACGGGCCGACGGAAACCCATCTCGCCGTTCATATCTTCGTCGCCGACAAGGGCGACTACTACGACATTGCCGACGGCCTGCCGCAAAACCAGCATTAGCCCGAAAAACGAACGGCCCCGCTGCGCGAGGCAAGCAGGGCCGTTCGAAACCTGAAAAGCTCGGACGGATCAGTTGATCGCGTCTTTGAGGCCCTTGCCGGGCTTGAACTTGGCCTGCATCGAGGCCGGGATCTTGATCTCGGCGCCGGTGGCCGGATTGCGGCCGATCGAGGCCTTGCGCTTGGAGACGGAGAACGTGCCAAAGCCGACCAGCCGGACCTCGTCGCCCTTCTTCAGAGACTTGGTGATGGCGTTGAAAACGGCGTCAACGGCTTCCCCGGCCTGGGCCTTGGTGATGCTCGCGCCGTCGGCGACGACACCGATCAGATCGTTCTTGTTCATAGCGTTTCCTCACAGTGAAAAGCCCGCCCTCTCGGCGAAGCAAAAAGCGCGGCCATTCCTTTGGTGATTCCGGGCGAAACGCAAGGAGTTCCGGGCGTTTTGCCCCGTCATGACCGCGCTGACGTTAATGGGACGGCAATTTAGTGCGGTCAATCGAAAACCGCCTTCGACTATGGCTGAAACCCCCGGATTCCGGGGTTTTCCACCAAATCAGGCGGGCTGCGGCGCCGGGGGGCGCCGATGGATCCCCAGGATCAGGGGAATCGCCAGCAGATAGACCCCGACTCCCACCGCCCAGACGATCCCCGGCCAGGTGTCGCGGACGCCGAAATACACCGCCGAAAAGAACAGCGGTCCGAAGA
>JAEWCE010000062.1 GCA_023390785.1 Pseudomonadota bacterium | reverse complement strand
GGATATAGGAGGGTCGGTTTTCGCCGTCAAGATGGATCGCTCCCTGCACCGGCGCATTTGCGCGCGGGAACGCTCGCCAGTCTTGCGGATTATGCTGTGCGGGCGATATTGGGCGCCACCTGTTTCCCACCTGGACATGCCGTGACCATCGAGCTCGACAGCAAACCCCTCGCCGCCCAGCAGATCTGGAATTCGCCGCAACTCGCGGTGATCGTGCCGAGCTACAAGGAACACGACAACATCGCGCCGCTCTATGACAAGGTGACGGCCGCGCTGGGCGACATCCCGTTCGAATTCATCGTCGTCGACGACAATTCCCCCGACGGCACTGCTGCCCTGGTCAAGGACATGGCGCGCCAGCACGTCAATGTCCGCTGCATCCACCGCATCGGCCGCCGCGGCCTGAGCTCGGCGGTGATCGAAGGCATTTCAGCCAGCGCCGCGCCGTATTTCGCCGTGATCGATGCGGACCACCAGCACGACGAGCGCATCCTGCCCGAGATGCTGGAGAAGGCCCTGGGCGGCGACGACATCGTCGTCGGCACCCGCTACGCCGGCGCCGGCCAGGTAGGCGAGGGGCTGAGCAAGACGCGCGAGGCGGGCAGCCGCTTTGCCACCCAGCTCTCGCACCTGGTGACGGGCAAGTCGCTGTCGGACCCGATGAGCGGCTTCTTCCTGATGAAGCGCGAAGTGTTCGACGAAGTCGCCGGCGCGCTCAGCAATGAGGGCTTCAAGATCCTGCTCGATATCGTCGTGTCGGCCAGCCGGGTGCGCCGCGCCCAGGGACGCGACCTGAAGATCGGCGAAGTGCCCTACACCTTCCGCCAGCGTAATGCCGGCGAAAGCAAGATGAGCCCGCTGGTGGTGGTGCAGTTCCTCGGCCTCGTGGTCTCGAAGATGACCGGGGGCTTCCTGCCCACCAGTTTCCTGCTGTTCGGCGGCGTTGGCGTGCTCGGCATCGTCGTCCACCTGCTGGTGCTGGGCATCTGCTACAATCTGCTGCAGTTCAATTTCGTCAATTCGCAGGTGGTGGCGACCATCGTCTCGATGACGACGAACTTCGTGCTCAACAACGAGTTCACCTTCGCCCACAAGAAGCTCAAGGGCTGGCGCGTCTTCACCGGCCTGTTCAGCTTCTATGTGATCTGCTCCATCGGCGCGATCGCCAACGTCTCGGTGGCCAACTGGATCTTCACCCTCGACCGCTCGGCCTATTTCGCCGGCATCACCGGCGCCCTGATGAGCGTGGTGTTCAACTACGCCGTCAGCCGCGCCATCACTTGGCGGGCGTGAGGCTTAATTGGCGCTTTTCGCCGCTCAATGCTATGTATGAGGCATGGACAAACTCATCGTCACTGACCTGAACACCAAAGAGCGCCGCGAGCGCGTCGATGCGACCAAAGTCCCGACGCGCCGCCGCCGTGCCGCCGACGGCAAGGTTGAGACGGTCTACGTCCTCAATACTGCCGATCCCAATTTCAGCGATCAGTTCGAGAAAGTCTTCAAGCTCAATGTCCGCCGCGCACGCCGGACGGCACCAAAGCCGACGGCAATCGCCGCCGAGTGAGACCCAGCCTGAGTTCTGGATCTTCGCCGGGCCGAACGGCTCGGGGAAAAGCACGTTCTACAGTGGTGCCGATCCGGAAGTTGGCAGCCGTCCGTTCTGGATCGTCAACCCGGATCTTCTGACTCTGAGCATCAAGAAGCGCGAGGGGCTGGCGCTCGATGCTGCCAATCTGGCGGCGGTGCAGCGGCTCGAGGCCTGGCTTGAGGCCACCATCGATGTGCATCGCAGCATCGGGGTCGAGACTGTTCTGTCGACACCAAAGTACCAGCGGCTCGTGACGCATGCGAAGACGCGCGGCTTTCTTGTGCGGTTGATCTATGTCGTGCTCGATTCTCCGGAGCGGAACATCGAGCGGGTGCATGCCCGAATTGAGCGAGGCGGCCACGCCGTCCCGGAGCACAAGATCATCGAGCGCTACTGGCGCTCGCTTGAGCAATTACCGTGGTTCCTGCGTCAGGCCGATGAAGCCAGGATTTATGACAATTCGGGTGCAGAGCCGGTGCTGATTGCCGAAAAGTCGGAAAGCACAGTCAGGCAGCATCCTCACGTCATTCCAGCTGTGGTGCGGGCCATCGAAGCCGCGTTGAAGCTGTAGCTACGCCCGCTTCAGTTCCATCTCGGCCCAGGCCTGGCGCTTGCGATAGATGGTGGAGGGGCTGAGCTCCAGCGCGGCGGCGGCCAGCGCGATGTTGCCGGCAAAGCTCTGGATCGCGTCCTCGATGATGCGCTGCTCCTGCCGCCACATCGGCAGCACCAGGTCGCGCATTACCGGAATCTGCGGCGCGGCCGCCGCCTGCCCGTGCGGCATGGCAGTCGCCGGGGCCGGCGCCGGCACGAGGAACTGTCCCTTGCCGTGGCGTCGGGCGAGATCGGCGATGCGTCGCGCCATGGCTGCTGGTTCGAGGTCGGCGCCAACGCAGTCGTGCGCGCCGGCGCGCATGCCCTCGAGCGCGGCCGAGATGGAGCAGCCCTGGCTGCGCACCATCAGCAGGGCACCTGAGGCGGCGCGCGCCAGCTTGCCGATACGGTTCGCGGCGCCCTCGGCGATATCGCCCAGCGCTGTGAGGTCGGCCACGATCAGGTCGAACACCGACGTCTTGAGCAGGTCGATCGCTGCCCGGCCGGTGCCCAGTTCGACGACGATGGGAGAGACGACGAATTCGGCGGCCAGCGGGCCGGCCAGTTGCGCGAGGCCATTATGTTCATCGACCAGCAACAGACGCGCCGGCACGGCCGCCTCGCTGCTCATTTCGTCCTTCATCGACCCCGGTCCCAGCACTCAGTCACTTGCCGGTGATTGTTGACGGTCAGGGTAAATAATCCGTTTTGACGCGCCCGCTGCGCGCCCTATGGTGGCACCAGGGGCGTTTCCGAAGCGGGGAGCGGAATAGTCGTGCAGGGCCTGGTTTATCTGTTCATCGCGCTGGCGGCCCTGGGTGTTGCGGCGGCCGCGTATTTCGGCCTGACCTTCACCCCCATTGAAGCTGCGGTGACCGCCATCGCCTTCGGCTGCCTCGCCATATTGCTGGTCGAGCGCCAGCTTCGCCGCCGCGCCGAGGGACGGCTGGAGAAGGCCATCGAGGATCTGTCGCGCCTGCTGTCGACCGATGCCCAGGCCGGCTCGGTGCTGAGCCAGCGCATCAATGCCCTGAGCGAGCTCAACGCCGGCAAGCGCCTCGAGGCGATCGAGTCAGACCTTGCGGTGCTGGGCACCGTGGTCAAGCAGGTGACCGAGACCGTCGCCGACCTTGAGGAGCAGCGCCGCATCACCGTCGAGGACAGCGAGGTCAAGACGCTGCCCGAGCCGGACCTCGACATCCTCCCCGAGCCGATCATTCCGCTGGAGCTGCTGCGCCAGGCCATCGAGGAACAGCGGCTGGTCTTTCACATCGAGCCCATCGTCACGCTGCCGCAGCGCCGGCCGCTCGGCTACGACCTCGTGCCGCGCCTCGCCATGGAGGACGGCAGCTTCGCCGACCGTCCCGACTTCATGCCGCGCCATGGCGGCGAGGAGGTGGTGGCGCGGCTCGAGGCCGACGCGATGGACGAGGCGGTGGTAATTGCCCGGCGTGCCCGCACCTCGGGCAGTCCGATCACGCTGTTCGTGCCGGTCTCGCGCGCTACCCTGTCGAGTGCCAAGGCGGTGGAGCTGGTGCTGGCCGCGCTCGATGCCAACCGCGCCGTCGCCGGCTCGCTGCTGCTGGTGATCGAGCAGGCCGAATACAAGGCGCTGGGCCCGCGCGAGAAGGCATCGCTGGGCGCCATCAACAAGATGGGCGTGGCGCTGTCGCTGGCCAATGCCACCTCGCTGCGCTTCGACTATGCCGAACTGCAGGGGCTCGGCTTCAAGACGGTGCGCGTCGATGCCACCCGCTTTTTGCGCCAGCCCGAAATGTTCACCGACTTCCATGCCGCCGACGTCGCGGCGTACGGCCGCCGCTTCGGCATCGAGATGGTGGCGACCGGTATCATCGACGAGCAGCAATTGCTGCATCTGTTCGAGGACGGCGTGACCCTGGCCCAGGGCCCCCACATCGCCGCCCCCGGCCCGGTGCGCCCCGACCTGCAGCTCGACCGCGGCATAGGGTTCGCTCGGGCCGCGCGGTAGATCGTAGCCTGCGCCGATCCCTGTGCGTCGTGCGCTGGCAGATCAGGGGAGAGATCGGCTTGGCTCAGCCATCTCGGCGTCTTCCCGGGCCCACGTCTCCACGAACTGCTTTGACGAATTCAGCTTCGGAAAACTGATCGTCGGAACGGGGACGCCAAGAAAGGCACAAAGCGGCTCCCATCCTTCGCTGACGTTGAAAACGAGCAGGCGGGATGGAGAAACCGTGGCGACAACCTCATCGACATGCGCCCGAAAGACTGCGGTCGCGTGGGCGCGGTCACTCAGGCGATCATCGAAGACCCCTTCACCGATGAGCCGGTGCGCCATTGCCGCAACGGCGTTGGCGACGGCGGAAGCGTTCTGTCCCCGGGAGGCAAGGAAGGGCGCAATCGTTGCCTGGACGCTGTCGAACCATTCGTCCGGATCGCGAATTGTCAGGATGACCTTTGCGTCCGGGTAGTAGTCCGCCAACTCGCGCCAGAAACGCGCGCCTGGCCAGTCAACTTGGGAACGATAGCCGGCGAAGACCGCGTCCCAGTCGACTTTCTCACCCCGCGCGGCGGCGTCCCAGAATGCAATCTGGGTGCCCGCATGATCGCTTACCTCGAACATGTGATGTGCTGGCCCGAAACCGAGATGCTCAAGCGCGATCTTCATCGAGCTGGTGCCGGTGCGCCCGAAGCCGGGTCCGATGATATCCAAAGCCATTTTCTACCCCTCCTGTCGACGCGCAGTCTTGCTCACTGCCTCCCGCCTGTCCTTAAGGGCTTCCTAAAAGTTCCTAAGGCCGGTTTCGGGGCATCCGGCCGTGCGTTCGGCTAACGCAGTCCCGCCCGCTCCAGCCCCGACACGATGACATCCCAGCGTCCATCCGACCTGGCCGCAATGAGGCGGACGCCATCGAGGCTCGTGTAAGGTGCAAAACTCAACAGATGGGCGAGGGTGCTGCGCGCCTCCTCGAGTCGGTCCAGGTGCGCAAAGGCGGCGATCGTTACCCACAGTGAGGGCGGCCAGTTCGCAAGCGAGGCCCTGGATTTCTCCAGCCACTCGAGCGCGTCGTCGTATCTGCCTTCGAGAAGGCGGCAGTACCCGACGCCCGCAAGGCATTCGTAGGCCTCGGGGGAACCGGGGCTCAGTTCGTGCGCACGACGGTAGCATTGTTCGGCCTCAGCCAGGTCCCCCGCCAACATGTTGCTCGTGCCCGCAGACAACAGAACCACCACGTTGTTTGGGTTCGCGATGCGGGCTCGTCGAGCAGCGGCCAACCCCTCCGACCTCATTCCCCCTGCAATGAGCGAATGTCCGCAAATCGCCTGCACCACAGGGTCGTCTTCGCCGTAGTTGAGTGCCAGGCGGGTAAGGTGGAGGCCGTGAGCCGCCTCCGCGGGAGCCAATGGCTTGAGCGAGACAGTGACGCGGCGGACAATGGCCCAGGATGCGTAGGCCAGTGCCGTCGCATAGTCCGGCTCCAGCGCAATGGCTCGTTCAAGGTCCTCGAGGGCGATTCCATAGCCTGCGGGGTCGTTGCTGTAAAAATGCGGCATCGCTCGCAGGAGGTAGTCGTAGGCCTTTGGGTTCTGCGGCCATTTTCGGCGGGACCGCTCGATTTCGGTTCGCCGTATCTGCGGCTCCACACGTCCGATGACCGATTCCGAAATGCGGTCCTGGAATTCGAACACCTCGGCGACCTTGCCGTCGAAGTTCGATGCCCAAAGGTGATGTCCCTCTGATGCATCGACGAGCTGCGCTGTAACCCGAACCTTGTCCTCGGCCAGTCGAACGCTGCCCTCGAGCAAGTAGCGTACCCCGAGCTCGCGCCCGACCTGCCGCACGTCGACGGCCTTGCCCTTGTAGGTGAAGGACGAGCTGCGGGACACGACCGAGAACGACTTGAAGCGGCTCAATCCCGTTATCAGGTCTGCGACGATGCCATCCGCGAAGTAGTCTTGCGACAGATCCGGGCTGAGATTGGCAAAGGGCAGGACCGCGACAGTCGGCTCTCTTCCCTGTCCGACCGATTCAGCGCTGGAAACTGTCGTTGCGCCGCTGAAACGATATCCAATGCGGGGAACCGTTACGATCCAATCCTGCCCGCTGTCACGCGTCCCCAGTGCCTTGCGAAGCGAGGCGATCTGGACAGAAATATTGCCGTCCTCGACGACAAGGCCGGGCCAGACCCTGTCCATGATCTCCTCTTTGGTGACAACGCGGCCGCCTGCCGCCACTAGCACCTCGAGGATGCGCAAGGCGCGATTCCCCAGCTCGACCGGGCGACCGTCGCGCTGCAGTTCTCCGCCTGCGTGCAGTGCAAACTGGCCGAAGACGTAGGTGTGTTCGCCCATAGACATAGCTAGTCGCAGTTCAGGATTGCCGGGAAGGCGCGAGTAACTGGCGGTCTGATTGGCGTTGCTGCTGCCAACGCGACTATGACTGGTTCTGGGCACGGTAGCTCATCCCTTTGCTGCCGTCCACGATGGACCTGCTTGCCCATAGACTTTGGCGGGGGGAGGAGTCCGAAGACGGCAATGCCGCCATTTGTCGCCAACAGTTCGCAACGTGGCGGCGGCCTGAAACAATCCGGGTGCGTGGTCCGTAGCTGCCCGGGTGGCAGAAGGAGTGGCTGGCGTGGGTGTCGGTAAGGTGGCGTGGGTAACCGGGGCGGGGAGCGGGATTGGCGAGGCGGTGGCGCTTCGGCTCGCGCGGGACGGCTGGCGGGTGGCGGTGTCGGCGCGTTCGGCGGCCAGTCTCGAGGCCCTGGCCAGGAAGGCGCCGCACATCGCCGCGTTTCCGCTGGACGTCACCGACAATCCGGCGGTGGCAGATGTGGTCGCGCGGATCGAAGCCCGGCTCGGTCCGATCGATTGCGCGGTGCTCAACGCCGGCACCTACGTGCCGGTCTCCGCCAGGGGGTTCAGCGCGGAAAAGATCGCGGCCAACTTCGACGTCAATGTCCTCGGCACCGCCAAATGCCTCGAGCACCTGATGCCGGCCATGATGGAGCGACGCCGCGGTCACATTGCCGTAGTCTCGTCGCTCACCGGCTATGTCGGCCTGCCGACGGCTGCGGGGTACGGCGCAACGAAGGCGGCGCTCATCAACATGTGCGAGGCGCTCGAGCCCGAGCTGGCCGTCCGTGGCGTGAGGATGACGGTCATCACCCCGGGCTTCGTCGACACACCCCTGACCCGCAAGAACGACTTCGCCATGCCGTTCCTCATCGGCGTCGAGGATGCCGCCGACCGCATCGTACACGGGCTTGCGTCGGGGCGGTTCGAGATCGCCTTTCCACGCCGCATGTCGCTTGCCATCCGGATGTTGGCGGCCCTACCCCACCCGCTCCGGCTGGCGATCACCCGCCGGATGGTGCGTTGACACCACATGGCGCGGCGCCGGGTGGTGCGCGAACACCGGCAGGCCCTTGAGCAGCAGCTTCAGGGCTTCCCAGTGAATGGCGGTCGTGACCTTGAAGGTCATCAGCGGGTAGGAGAAGAAGACCTGCCACAGCGCCTTGTCCGTCCAGTCGCGGCGCCGTCCCGCGAACGAGGCGACGAGGAGCGGGCCCTCCCGGTCGGCTTCTTCTATGCGCACCAGCACCCGGTCCTCTGGCGGCCGGATCAGGAAGTCGTAGCGGCACGCCATCGGCACGAACGGCGAAACGAAGTGCAGCTTGGGCGCCGTCTGACGCACCACATCCGACTCGGCGGCCGGGATGACGTAGGTGTGGCGCTCGCCATGGGTGTTGCAGACTTCGTAGAGCACCGCCCGCAGCCGTCCGCTCCGGTCCGAGCAAAAGTAGAGCGTCAGCGGGTTGAAGACGTAGTTGAAGATGCGCGGGTAGCAGAGGACTGAGATACCCGGGGCGGCACTGTCGATGCCCGCCTCGGCGAGCCGCGCTTCCACCCATGGACGGAGGCGGCCGGCCACGCCGTCGCCATGATCGGCATCGTGGAAGCTGAACAGCGCAGGCCGATTGTAACCGAAGACGCGTGACCGCGCCGAGAGCGCCGGCAACTCGTCGAGGTCGATCAGGAGCGAGAAGACGCGATAGTGCAGCCGGTGCCGCCGCGGCCGATGCCGGACATGGACGACGTCTCCTGCATAGATGGCCGATCTGGTCACGCAACCTGCTCCACCGCCTGCGCCGGCACTGCACTGCCCCAAGGCCGCGCCACCCCGCCGATGCCTTCGGCGGCGGCGAGGCCCGCCTTCAGCGCATCTTCGTGGAAGCCATGGCCGAAATAGCTGCCGGCGAACCAGATGTTCCGCCGCCCCTGTATCGAGGGCAGCCGCTGCTGCGCCGCCAATGCCGCATGATCGAAATGCGGATGTGTGTAGTCGATCACCCGATGGATCTGCTCGGCCGCGATCGGCCGCGTCGGATTGAGGGTGAGGAAGATCTGCGTCGCCGTCGGCAGCTGTTGCAGCCGGTTCATCCAGTAGGTGACGCAGAGGCGGGTGTCGTCGCGCGCGACGCTGTCGCCGATATAGTTCCAGCTCGCCCAGGTCGCACGTTTGTGCGGCATCAAGGCGGGATCGGTGTGCAGGACGGCCGTGTTCTCGGTATAGCGGAAGGCACCGAGCACCGAGCGCTCGAGGCGATCCGCATCGCCGAGAAGGCGCAGCGCCTCGTCGGCATGGGTGGCGATGAGCACGTCCGTGAACATTTCATGCCGGCCGTCGCGATGGACGATCTCGACACCGTCCGGCCCGCGCAGGATGGTTTCGATAGCGGCGTTCAAATGGATGTCGAGACCATCGGCGAGCCGTCGCACATAGGTTCGGCTGCCGCCGACCACGGTTCGCCATTTCGGCCGCCTGACGAGGTTGAGGTCGAGCAGGCCGTGACTGGCGAAAAAGCGCACGAAGGCGACCAGCGGATAGGCGCGCATCTGGCGCGCCGTCGTCGACCAGATGGCGGCGCCCATCGGCAGCAGGTGATCATTGATGAAGGCCGGCGAATAATCGTTCGCATCGAGATAGTCGCCGAGCGTCACCGACTGGAGGTCGGTGCGGTCCAGCAGCTTCGGGCCGGCCCGGTAGAAGCGCACGATGTCGCGCAGCATGCTCCAGTAGCGTTGGCGGACGAGGTTGCGCGGCTCGCCAATGAAGCCGCCGAGGCTCACGCTCGAATACTCCAGGGCGCCGCCGTCGAGGGAGGCGCCAAAAGACATGTCGGAGCGGTGGCTGGTGATGCCGAGATGCCTGAACAGGGCCGTGAGGTTGGGGTAGGTCCGGTTGTTGAAGACGATGAACCCGGTATCCACCGGCACGGGCCCGTCGGGGGTGGCGACGTCGACGGTGTTCGAATGGCCGCCCAGCCTCTGGTCGCGCTCGAATAGCGTGACGCGGTAGCGCTTGTTCAACAGCCAGGCCGCCGAAAGCCCGGCAATCCCGGACCCGACAACCGCCACTCGGCGACCTTCACCCGCCCAATTTGCACCCACGACGAACCCTTTCGTTCCGATGTCGAGGTGCAGCTACGAGTCGGCTGCGGATTTAGGTGCAACTTTGCGCAGGTTTTTTCGTAGCTCTGGCAAGCGCAGCCACGGAGCCATCGCATGCTGAAATTCGTCGTCGCCTATCTCGCGACCGCGATCGTCTTTTTCGGACTGGATTTCCTCTGGCTGAGCCGCATGCTCGGCTTCTACCAGTCGCAACTGGGTGGCCTGCTGCTGGACAAGCCGCGGCTGGGCTATGCCGGCGCCTTCTATGCAGTCTATGTGATCGGCGTGCTGGTGCTGGTGGTGCTGCCGGCGGCGACGGCCGGCAGCTGGGTCAATGCCCTGCTCGGCGGGGCGCTGCTGGGGCTCGTGGCCTACGGAACCTATGACATGACCAACATGGCGACGCTGAAGGGCTGGTCGCTCCAGGTGGCGCTGGTCGATGTGGCCTGGGGCACCGTCCTCACCATGCTGGCAGCCACGGCCGGTACGCTCGTGCTGGGGCTCTTCCGACTGCAGTCATGACCCGCATCAACTGCATCCCGCCGCGCGAGCTGAGCCGCGAGCACCTGATCGCCGAGTATCGGGAACTGCCGCGCATCTTTGCGCTCGTGCGCGCCGCCATTGCCCGCGGCGAAAGTCCGGACGATCCCCGCAACCCGACGAGCTACACGCTCGGCGCCGGCCATGTGCGATTCTTTTACTGCCGGCTCGGCTATCTGGTGAAGCGGCAGCTCGCGATCATCGACGAGATGCGAACCCGCGGCTACCGGCCCGCCTTCGGCGACCCCGCTGCGCTGATGGCCGGCCTGCCGGCCGCCTGGTGCCAGGACTGGGACCCCACGCCCGAAGCGGTGGCCGTGAACCTGGCCCGGATCGAGGCGCGCCGTGCAGCAATAGGAGGCGAAGCATCAAAGCGGACCTGACTGCGAGAGGTCGGTTCGTGCCCCAACTTCGCGTCGGCCCAACAGCAGTCACGCCCTCCGGGTAGCGCTGCTGCCTGTCAAATGTTTCCCCATTGTCCAACAAATCAGCGGACCGCCCGGTAAGGGCCTGTCCTCGGCCCTTTGCATTTCCGCCGATGCGGGCGGATAAGCGGGCGATGATGACGCTTTCCGATCTTGCCCCCGACTACGACGCGATTCTCTCCGATGTGTGGGGCGTGGTGCACAATGGTGTGGTGGCGCATGCCGAGGCCGTCGAAGCCCTGCGCCGGTTCCGCCAGGCCGGCGGGCGGGTGGTGCTGATCACCAATGCGCCGCGCGCCGTCGCCCCGATCGTCGACATGCTCGACCGGTTGCACGTACCGCGCGACGCCTATGACGCGGTGATCACGTCGGGCGAGGTGACGCGCGCGATGATCGCGCCCTATCGCGGCAAGATCATCCACCACATCGGCCCGCCCACCATCGACGATTCGATCTATGACGGGCTCGGCGTCATTCGCGGCCCGGCGGAAGAGGCCGAGGCGGTGGTGGTCACCGACCTCGATACCGACGACGACACGCCCGATATGTACGAGGCGCGCATTGCCGTGTGGCTGAGGCGCAAGCTGCCGCTGATCTGCGCCAACCCCGACCGCGTGGTCGAGCATGGCGGCCGCATCATCTATTGCGGCGGCGCGCTGGCCGACCTCTATGAGGCGCATGGCGGCCGCATCCGCATGGCCGGCAAGCCCTATCGCCAGATCTACGACGAGGCATTGCGGCTGGCCGATACCGCCGCCGGCCGCCCGCTCGAGCGCAGCCGCATCCTCGCCATCGGCGATAGCGTGCGCACCGACGCCATCGGCGCCGCCAATGCCGGGCTCGACCTGCTGTTCATCACCGGCTCGATCCATGCGCAGGAGCTCGACGCCTTCGGCTCGCCCGACCCCGAGGCGGTCCGCGACCTGGTGGCGCCGAGCGGCGCGCGCCTCAAGGGCTTCATGCCGCGCCTTGCGTGGTAAGGCCGCGCTTGCCATATAGCCCGAACCATCCGCGCGACACCGCCGAGGCCAGCTTCCGATGACCAGCTTCCGATGACCAGCTTCTACCGCCTCGACGGCCTCGACAACGTGCCCGCCGCGCTCAAGGGGGCCATGGTCGCCATCGGTTCGTTCGACGGCGTGCATCGCGGCCACCAGGCGGTGCTGGAGCGGCTCAAGGCGCAGGCCAGGGCCCGCAACGTCCCGGCGGTGATGCTGACCTTCGAGCCGCATCCGCGCGACGTGTTTGCCCCCGCGCCCTTCATGTTCCGGCTGAGCCCGCCCGACATCAAGGCGCGCCTGTGCGCCGCTCTCGGCCTCGACGGCATCGTGCTGATGCCCTTCAGCCGCGATCTGTCGATGGTCGAGGCCGAGGACTTCGTCGCGCGCTTCCTCGTCAAAGCGCTGCGCGTTTCCGGCGTGGTGGTGGGCGCCGATTTCCATTTCGGACACAACCGCCGTGGCACGCCGGACTTCCTGCGCGCCGCCGGCGCGATCCACGGCTTTTCCGTCGATATCCTCGACCTCCTGCCCGAGGGCGAGGAGGCGGTGTCGTCGTCGCGCATCCGCAAGGCGCTGGGCGAGGGCGACGTGGCGCTCGCCAACGGCCTGCTCGGCTATCACTGGTTCTTCGGCGGCGAGGTGGTGAAGGGCGACCAGCGCGGTCGCCTGCTGGGCTTTCCCACCGCCAACATCGCCACCGCCTCGAGCTTTGGCCTGGCGCAGGGCGTCTACGCCGTGCGCGCCCGGCTGGGCGAGAAGCTGCTCGACGGCGTCGCCAGCTTCGGCAAGCCGATGTTCAACAACGAGCTGCCGCCGTTCGAGACCTTCCTGTTCGATTTCGATGCCGACATCTACGGCCGCCATCTCGAGATCGCGCTGATCGGCCATATCCGTGGGCAGGAAGTGTACAAGGGGCTCGACGAGCTGATCGCCGCCATCGCCCGCGACAGCCGCAAGGCGCGCGAGTCGCTGGGCCAGTGTGGCCCGCTTGGTGCGCTCGACCGGGCGCTCGGCTTCTTCGCCTAGGAGGCTGCCGACAGCGAGGCGGGATCGCCGGGCGCAGTCTCGACTCCCAGATCGGGGAAGGCGACGATGCGGCGGCCGTGGAAATCGGTGCGCACCACCACGAGGTTCTGTTCCTCGAAATAGGTGAGCAGCCGCCGCGCGCGGCTGACAGAATGGGTGCCGTAAATCTGCGCCAGCATGGCGTCGGCGGGGCAGGGCTCGCCCGTCACCGCCGCGTGCGCGATGGCAAGGAATACGCTCTGCACGTCGTCGGGCAGCCGCTCCGAGAGATCGAGCACGCGCTGCCACTCGCCGCGGGCCGCGACCTCCTCGGAGACCCGGGCGCGCCCGATGGCGAGGCGCCGGCGGAAGGCGGGGAGCGCCAGCGGCTCGCCCGGCACACGCTGGATGCGACAGCGCACGAGAAAGTCCTGGTACAGCACGGCGACATTGCGGAAGCCGCTCTCGGGATCCTCGAGCACGTCGCGCAACACCCGGTCGATCAGGGCCTCGCGTTCGGCGGCATCGACCGGCGGCGCCTCAGCCGCTTCGGACGGCTCGGGCGGGCGCGGCCGGCTGAGCTGGGCCAGGATGTCGGCCGTAGGCGTCACCGTCGGCCTGGGCGCGCGGCGGGCCGGGCGGGACCTCTCCTCGGCCGACGCCGTGAAGATCAGCGCCTCGACATCGACTGGAGCCTCGGGCAGCGGCTCGAGCCGGGGGTTGGTCGATTGCGCCTGCGTCTCGACCGGGCCGATGACCACCGGCAGCGGCCGCCGCGACAGGGCAGGACCCAGCGCCACGAAATGCCCGCGCTGCAAATCGCGGAACATCTCGGCCTGCCGCCGGTCCATGCCGAGGAGATCTGCGGCGCGCGCCATGTCGATATCGAGAAAGGTGCGCCCCATCAGGAAATTGGAGGCTTCCGCCGCGACGTTCTTGGCCAGCTTGGCCAGGCGCTGCGTGGCGATCACGCCGGCAAGGCCGCGCTTGCGGCCGCGGCACATGAGGTTGGTCATCGCCCCGAGCGACAGCTTGCGCGCTTCGTCGGACACATCGCCGGCCACCGCCGGCGCGAACAATTGCGCCTCGTCAACCACCACCAGCACCGGGTACCAGTGGTCGCGCTCGGCTTCGAACAGCCCACCCAGGAACGCAGCGGCGCAGCGCATCTGCTGCTCCATGTCGAGGCCTTCGAGGTTGAGCACCGCCGACACCCGGTGCTGCCGCACGCGCCCGGCGATTCGCGTCAGCTCCGCCTCGGTGCGGGCCGCATCGATGGTCAGGTGCCCGTATTTCTCGGCCAGCGTGACGAAATCGCCCTCGGGGTCGATGACGATCTGCTGCACCAGGGTGGCGCTCTGCTCGAGCAGGCGGCGCAACAGGTGCGATTTGCCCGAGCCGGAATTGCCCTGCACCAACAGGCGCGTGGCCAGCAATTCCTCGAGGTCGAGGCCGACCGCGGCGCCGCCCGTGGCCGTCCCGCCGCCGGCGGCCGCTCCCATGTCGACGGCGATGGTCATTGGTAATGCGAGTCAGTCATCGGAAAGCCCGTCTCCTAGCACGGATGCGCCGCGGGGGAGGGGCCGCCGGGACATACCCACAACAGATCGCCGCCGCCGCCCGTCCGCCCGGGCCGGCCAAAACCCTTTCACCCCCCGGCCTTTCCCGCTAAAAGGCCGGCCAAACCGACAGTCCAAGCCAAGCATCCCGATGAACGATATGCCAAAGGTCGCGGCCGAGCCCGACTACTCCGCGACCCTGTTCCTGCCCCAGACCAATTTCCCCATGCGCGCCGGACTGCCCGAGCGCGAGCCGATCTGGCTCAAGCGCTGGGAGGAGATGGACATCTATGCGCTGCAGCGCCGGCAGGCCAAGGACAGGCCGCTGTTCACCCTGCATGACGGCCCGCCCTACGCCAACGGCAACATCCATATCGGCCACGCCCTCAACAAGATCCTCAAGGATTTGGTGAGCCGGTCGAAATCGATGCTCGGCTACAACTCGGCCTACGTGCCGGGCTGGGACTGCCACGGCCTCCCCATCGAGTGGAAGATCGAGGAGCAGTACCGGGCCAAGGGGCAGGACAAGTCGAAGGTCGCGATCAACGAGTTTCGCGCCGAATGCCGCACCTTTGCGCAGTACTGGGTGGACACCCAGCGCGAGGAGTTCAAGCGGCTGGGCGTGCTCGGCGACTGGGACAACCCGTATCTGACCATGAGCTTCGACGCCGAGGCGCAGATCGCCCGCGAGCTGATGAAGGTCGCGACCTCCGGCCAGCTCTATCGTGGGTCGAAGCCGGTGATGTGGAGCGTGGTCGAGCGCACCGCGCTGGCCGAGGCCGAGATCGAGTACCAGGACTATGAGAGCGACACCATCTGGGTGAAGTTCCCCATCCGCTCGGGCAACGGCGCCTTCGGCGATCGTGATTTCGAGTCTCTCGACGCCTATGTGGTAATCTGGACCACGACGCCCTGGACCATCCCCGCCAACCGCGCCATCTCGTATTCGGGCAAGTTCCCGTACGGACTATACGAGGTCACCAAGGCGCCGGAGGGCAACTGGGCCGCGGTCGGCGAGAAGTACGTGCTCGCCGACAAGCTTGCCGCCGACACCTTCGCCAAGGCCAAGGTCGAGGCCTTCGTGCGCCTGTCCGATGTCGACATGAGCAAGATCGTCTCGTGCAACCATCCGCTGCGCGGGCTCGGCGGCGGCTACCAGTTCGAGGTGCCGCTGCTCGAGGGCGAGCACGTGACCGACGATGCCGGTACCGGCTTCGTCCACACCGCGCCGAGTCACGGCCTCGACGATTTCGAGATCTGGCTCAAATCGACGCGCAAGCTGCAGGCCCTCGGCATCGACCCTGCCATCCCCTACACCGTCGACGACGCCGGCTTCTTCACCGCCGAGGCGCCGGGCTTCGAGGGTGGCCGCGTGCTCGACGATTCCGGCAAGAAGGGCGATGCCAACCAGCGCGTCATCACGGCGCTTGCCGAAAAGGGCATGATGGTCGCCCGCGGCCGGCTGAAGCACCAATATCCACATAGCTGGCGCTCCAAGAAGCCGGTGCTGTTCCGCAACACGCCGCAATGGTTCGTCTACATGGACCGCGACATCGAGGGCAAACCCGGAGATACCCTGCGGGCCCGCTCGCTCGCCGCCATCGATGCAACGTCGTTCTACCCGCCCGCCGGGCAGAACCGCCTGCGCTCGATGATCGCCGAGCGACCGGACTGGGTGCTCAGCCGCCAGCGCGCCTGGGGCGTGCCGATCGCCGTGTTCTACAACGAGGCGACCAACGAGATTCTCAAGGACGAGCGGGTCAACCACCGCATCGCCCAGGCCTTTGAGGAGGAGGGCGCCGACGCCTGGTTCAAGCCCGGCGCCAAGCAGCGCTTCCTCGGCGATGCGGTGCCCGATCCCGACAACTGGACCAAGATCGACGACATCCTCGATGTGTGGTTCGAGAGCGGGACGACGCATGCCTGGGTGCTGCGCAACAAGCAGAAATGGCCCGACCTCGAATTCCCGGCCGGCATGTATCTGGAGGGGTCCGACCAGCACCGCGGCTGGTTCCACTCCTCGCTGCTCGAAAGCTGCGCCACCAACGGCTACGCACCGTACAAGAGCGTGCTGACCCACGGCTTCACCCTCGATGGCGAGGGGCGGAAGATGTCGAAATCGCTCGGCAACACCGTGGCGCCGCAGGATGTGGTCAAGCAGTTCGGCGCCGAGATCCTGCGCCTGTGGGTGGCCTCGACCGACTATGCCGACGATCAGCGCATCGGCAAGGAGATCATCAACACCACCGTCGACAGCTACCGCAAGCTGCGCAACACCATGCGCTGGCTCCTCGGCAATTTGGCGCATTTCAAGGCCGAGGAGCGGGTGGCGCTTGCCGACATGCCCGAGCTCGAGCGGCTGGTCCTCAACCGCCTCCACGAGCTCGATCGCGTGGTGCGCGAGGCCTATGGCGAGTACGATTACAAGCGCGTCGTCGCCGCGCTCAGCAACTTCATGAACGTCGAGCTTTCGGCCTTCTACTTCGACATCCGCAAGGACGTGCTGTACTGCGATCCGATCTCGTCGACGCGGCGCAAGGCTGCCCTCACCGTCATCGATGCGGTGTTCGACTGCCTCACTGCCTGGCTCGCGCCCATCCTGGTGTTCACCATGGAAGAGTGCTGGCTGGAGCGGCATTCCGGAGCGACCGAGTCCGTGCATCTGCGGTTGTTCCCTGAGGTGCCGGCCGCATGGGCCGACGCCGCACTGGCCGAGAAATGGGAGAAGGTGCGCGAAGTGCGCCGGGTCATTACCGGCGCGCTCGAGATCGTGCGCAAGGACAAGATCATCGGCTCGTCGCTCGAAGCGGCGCCAAGAGTCTACGTCACCGACCCGGAATTGCGCGCCGCGCTCGACGGCGTCGACCTCGCCGAGATCGCCATCACCTCGTTCCTCGATCTCGAGGATGGCGCCATCCCGGCCGACGCCTTCACCATCCCCGAGGTCAGGGGCGTGGGCGTGGTGTTCGACCGGGCCGACGCCCATGGTCGCCAGTGCCTGCGCTCACGCCGCTTCTTCGCCGAAGCGGACATGGAGGGCGAGCTCAGCAAGCGCGACGCCCAGGCCATGCGCGAACGCGCCGCGGTCGGGATGTGATGGACGTGAGCCGGGTCTTGATGGCCGTGGCCCCCACCCCCAGCCCCTCCCCGCAAGGGGGAG
>JAEWCE010000045.1 GCA_023390785.1 Pseudomonadota bacterium | reverse complement strand
GGCCCCTTCTTGGCTGAGGTAGCGGCGGCGGCGGCCCCGCTTGGGCGGAGCCGCGACACTGTGGGAGCACCAACGCCTTTGCTGAGCGATAGCCTCGATTCTGGTGCCCCCGAGAGATTGGTCGCGCGCGAGATGCTGACGCTGCAGCAGCAGCTGTCGCGCAACGAGCGGCTCCCGCGCGAGACGGTCCGTCAACATCAGTTCCGGATGCTGAAGAGCCTCGCGCACTTCGCCCACGCGACCACGCCGTACTATCAGCGCATCGACATGGGGTTGCTGGCCCGCGCCGCGACGCTGGAGGAGGCGCTGCAGGCGCTTCCGATCCTCGAGCGCGCGCAACTGGTTGACGGCGCCGACGCCCTGCGCGCAAGGCAACTGCCGCAGGGCTACACGGTGGTCGGCCACAAGCGCTCGTCGGGGACGAGCGGGCAGCCGATCGAAGTGCTGTCGACCAATGTCGATGCCCGCTGGCAGGCGGCGCTGACCTTTCGCGCCCAGCTCTGGGCGAAACGCGATTTCGCCGGATGCATCGCGGTGATCAGGCACCAGCGCGGCAACAAGGAAGCTGGCGACGACGGCGACGATCTCCCCGCCTGGGGGGCAGCCGCGGCGTTTCCGGTGCCGACCGGCAGGAGCTATCATCTCAGCACGCGGGCCAGCCTTGAGCAGCAATGGGACTGGCTCGGGCGCAAGCGGCCGGACTATCTGATGGCGTACCCGTCGATCGTGCGCGCCTTCGCCGCTCGCGCCGCCCGGGACGGCAGCGGACCCTGCCGACTCCGTGGCATTACCACCGTGGGTGAGACCGTGGGGGACGACCTCCGCGACCTGGCGACGGAATTTCTCGGCGCGGACATCCACGATACTTATTCCTGCGAAGAGATTGGCGTCGTCGCGGTGCAGTGCTCGGAGTGCCGGCGCTACCATGCCATGGACGATGCCGTGATCGTCGAAATTGTGGATGCGGACGGCAATCCGTGCCGGCCGGGGGAGGTGGGACGAATCCTCGTTACTCCACTGCTCGGCTATGCCACGCCGCTGCTGCGCTACGACATCGGCGATCTGGCGGAAGCCTCCGATGGGTGCACCTGCGGCCGGCACCTGACGACGCTCAACCGCATCGCCGGACGCGTGCGAAACATCTTCAAACGGCGGGATGGAACCACATTCTGGCCGTCGTTCGGTACGCGCTCCAAGGCATTTCCGAAGGTCCGGCAATATCAGTTCCGCCAGCTCGATTACGACACGCTGGAAGTGGTGCTCGCGGTGGCTGCACCGTTGACGCCGGCGGAGGAGGACGATGCGCGACGGATCATCCTCAGCCGTCTGCCCGCACCGATCGGCGTGCGCTTCACCTATGTCGACCACATCGACCGGACACCGGGTGGGAAGTACGAGGAGTTCGTATGCCTGATCAACTCCGCCTGACGCGCCGCCACTCGCTGGCGCTGCTGCTCGCGGCCGTGCTCGCCACGCGAGCGCGGGCAGCGCCGTCGCCGCTCACGCATCTGTCGCTCCTCAGCGGAACACAGGGAGGATCCAATCTCGACGCGGCCTGCCGGGCATTCGCCGAAGTCGCGCGCTCTGCCGTGCCAGGCCTCGTCGTCGACGTCGAGAGCCAGCCGAGCGCGCTGGCCGTCCGACTCTGCGTGGAAGCCGCGGGCCGGTCGGACTTCCTCTGCTTCATGCCCGGCGGCACGATCTACACCTACCTCGCCGGCGTGTCCGACCAGGATGGCGCCAATTTGCATTCGCTAACACTGGTCGGCGCACTCGGGGCGGATCGCCGCGCCCTGTTCGTGTCCACCCGCACCGGAATAATGAACGTACCGTCACTGCTTGCGCGGCGCGACGAGTTGATCGTGCCCACAGCGACCGCCAATGCAATATCGCATACCGAAACATTGCTGGTGCGCGGCACGACCGGCATACCGTTGCGGCCCGTTGCCGGATACTCCAATGCCGAACGCAAGCTGGCCCTCATGTCCGGCGAGGCCAGCGCCGTGCTCGGA
Source organism: Pseudomonadota bacterium (assembly GCA_023390785.1). Classification (GTDB taxonomy): domain Bacteria; phylum Pseudomonadota; class Alphaproteobacteria; order Rhizobiales; family Devosiaceae; genus Devosia_A. Next base: position 24,724 of record JAEWCE010000045.1, on the reverse strand, counting down.
TCGGTGGATACCTTCCAGGATCTCGTGGATCAGGGGCAGCTGCTGCCGCTGCTCCGCCTGAACGACGCTGGGCCCTCAGCGCCGTTTGCCGAGCTGCCAACGCTGCGGCAGGTTGCCAAGGGCGGGGAGGCGGATACGATCTGCGACCTCATCGACGCAGTGGCAGCGACCAACACACTGGTGGTCGGGCCTCCCGCACTTACCGACGACCAGGTCGCGGTGCTGGTCGATTTGTTCTCGACGGTGGCGCCCGGCCTGTTGGCGCGCAAGGATCCGGGGCTTCGCCCAACCGATCTCGTGCCGAGCGACCGGGCGACACTGCGGGCCCGGTTCGACCGGCTCTTTGCGCAGCGCACAGAGCTGTCCACGGCGATAAATTACGTTCTCGCCTGCGCCAGGGCGGGGGAGAGCAATTGTGTTGCGGCGGGTAACGGCAGTTGAGCGGGCTGGGTGCGGGGTTCGGGCTTCTGGTCCTGCAACTGCCCAACCTTGTGGCCATGCTGCTCGGAGCCGTGGTGGGCGTCATCGTTGGCCTCGCCCCGGGCCTGAGCTCACGCTCGGCGCTGCTGGTTGCATTGCCGTTCCTGCTCTCGATCGATCCAACGGCTGCGGCGATCTTTCTGATCGCTATGCATGCCGCCTCGCAGATTTCAGGCACGGTCCCGGCAGCGCTATTCGGCGTCCCGACCTCGGCATCTGAGGCAGCGTCGGTCGTCGACGGGTATCCGATGATGCGGCGAGGGGAGGGCGCGCGCCTCTACGGGGCGATCATTGCCTCGAGCCTCGTTGGCCTCGTGCTCGGCGCGCTGGTGCTTCTTGTGGCCGGGCCGGTGTTTTCCGCCATCATGCTCAACGTCGGGTCGCCGGAGATTGCCGCCCTGAGCCTCTGCGGGCTGGTCGCGGTGGCCGCGGTCTCCACCTCGGGCCTGGCCCCCGGCATTGCCCTCGGTGCTGCCGGTGTCCTGACCTCGACCATCGGTCTGCATGCGGCAAGCGGGCTCGACCGTTTCACTTTCGGCAACGCCTATCTCGACCAGGGTGTGGCCGCCCCGGCGATCATCGCGGGAATCATGGCTCTGCCGGAACTGTTGCGTGTCGCACAGGAGCAGGGCAAGGGATCGGTCAGGATCAGCTATGCCGGCATCTTCCAGGGTGCGCTCGAGCCATTTCACCATGCAGCCCTGGTGCTTCGCTCCACGCTCATCGGCCTTCTCGTCGGCATCACTCCAGGACTGGGGTCGAGCGTGGCCGCCTGGGTGTCGTACGGCGGCGCCACATCGACCTCGCGGCCGGCGGTGCCGTTCGGACAGGGGGCGGTCGAAGGCGTCGTCGCGCCCGAAACCGGCAGTGGCGCCAAAGAAGGTGGCGCTCTTATCCCCACCTTGCTGCTCGGGATCCCCGGCAGCTCGGGAATGGCCATCCTGCTGGGGGCCTTTGCGGTTCTTGGGATACGGGTCGGCCCGACCATGGTCAGCCAGCATCCGGATTTCCTCGCGATGATTGCCTATTGCGTGGCGCTGGCGGCGCTGGCTGGGTTCCTGCTGTCATTTTTCGCTGCGCCGGCCATGATCAGGCTGGCGTCGTTGCCTCGTCGCATCGTGACGGTTTTCGCCTTGGCGGGCGCGACAATATCAACGTTCTACTCGAACCCGACGGCAGCGACGTTGATCGAACTCCTTGTCTTTGCCCTGTTCGGGCTGCTGCTCGCCCGGGCGCGGCTGGCGCGTCCTCCCTTCATCATCGGCTTCGTCGTCGGCCCGGTGTTCGAATCGGCGCTGCTGCGATCGCAGCAGGTATTTGGTTTGTCTGCTCTGACGCGGCCGGGAGTTGTGGTGATCGTCGTGCTTGCCGTGATCATCGCAGCGTATCTGATGCTGCAGGGGCGAGGGCGCACCGAGCGCCCGGATAAGGTCCGGCTGCCGGCGGAAGCTGGCTGGGCGCTGGCAGCGCTGGTCGTCGTCTTTGGTGTCGCCATCTGGGTGGCCAGTGGCTACGGCACCATAGACGCCTTCCTGCCGCTGCTTGCCGCCGGCGTCGGAATGGCCGCCGCGCTGATTTCCCTTGCCTTCCTTTATGGCCGCAAGGCGGCTGCGGCGACGGGCCCACGGCCCGAGCCGGCACTGACAGCACTCTTCGTCGCCTCGAGCCTGTTGGCCCTGTGGGTCGGGCCGGCCGCGCTGCTCGGCCCCATCATCTATTTGCTGTTGCCGGCCCTGTCCCGGCTTGGAGCCAGGCCCAGTGCCCATTGAAATGACCCAGGCCGACATTGAGGCCGCCGCCGCCGTTGCCGCCCAACATTGCCGGGAGGTATGCCGCGACTACCACATGACACGCCCGTACTTCGTTGCCAGCGGCGTGCGAATGGGGCCCTCACGCGACGGCAAAATCATGCGTCCGCTGTTGCAGCGGCTCGCCCCTGCGGGCGCGCGCGTTCTCATCGCGGGCGCGGCCGACGCGGGGCTTGCCAGCTTCGTCTGGGAGAGCCTTGCGGATCGGCAGCCGGCAATCACCGTCATCGACCAGTGCGAGACGCCCCTCATCCTGACACAGCGCTACGCGGCAGGGCGCGCCGTCGAGATAGCCACGCGGCCAGTTGATATCCTGCGGCTTGACGATATGGAGCGCTACGATCTCATCGTGGCCCATCTGGTGTTCAGTTTCATTGAACCAGACCATCGCCCGGGGGCTCTCGCCCGACTGAGCCGCGCACTGGCACCCGGGGGCAGTCTCGTTGTGGCGGCCCCTCAATCGCGGGCATCCGCCGAGGGGCGCAGCAGCCGCAACAAGCTCGATGAGGTGTTGCAGGGCCTCGAGGCCCACGGCTTCAGCCTGCCAGCCAAGTCCGAAGACCTGATCGCAGCGATGCAGCGCGAGTTGGGGTCGAGCCCCGCACCTGCGGCGACGCTTGCAAGCCTCGAGCCGCTGTTTGCCTCTGCCGGCCTCGCGCTGGACGAAACCGTCGATGCCGTCAGCGAGGGCACTGAGGGCAGGGTTCGGCGGCGTGTCTATCTCGTCCTGAGGCGCGCCTAGGCCGGTTCGCGCTCCATCTCGACCTTGTATTCGATGTACTTGCCGCTGGCGGAAAGCGGGATCTCGCGCAGCCGCTTCAGCCGCACCTCGGCGTCGTCGAAATACTGCGCCCGGAAGATGCGGATGAACTCCTCTTCGTCGCCGTGAATGGTCCAGTCGTCGGGAACGTAGCGGACCTCGAATTGGAGCGGGCCGACCTGTGCGATCTGCCAGAACGTGCATTTGAGCGCGGCGCGGCCACGCTCGGGTAGCAGCGAGGTGGCCTTTCGGCCGTCTGGGTGCGTGAAAAAGATACTGTGCCGGCCCTCGATCGCACCCATCGTGGGCAACGTGCGCCCGCAACGGCATGGTTCGTCCAGCCTCGCGATGTCACCCTGGTCATAGCGGATCAGCGGCTGTGCGGTGTTGAAGAACGGCGTTATGATCACCCGACCGGGCGTACCGCGAGGCACCGGCTTCCCGTCCGCGTCGACGATTTCGACAATGCAGGTTTCAGCGCTGATGTGCAGGGTGCCGCATTCGCATGGATGCGCCATCTGTCCGCCTTCCTTGGACGAATAGGAGCCGATGATCGGCGCACCGAAGACGCGCATGCAGGCGGCGCGGTCGCCGTCGCCGATCGAGGCGCCCTGCGCCAGAATGGCCTTCAATGGCGGCGGCGTGAGGCCGAGCCGCTCGGCTTCGAGAGCAAAAACATGGGCCGGCGCCGCGCCCGTATTGAGATAGGTGCAGTCCTGCTCGCGCAGGAATTCGAGCACATGCGTTGCCGGCAGCCGGACGTTGAGGTCGAACACACTGCCGCGCTTGTCCAACCAGGGTGGCCCCCATTGCCCCTTGAGTTCACCAGCGGGCCGGTCGATGGGCGCGGTACTGTTACCCAGGCGCACCGCCAGATTCTGCGACCAGTCGATCTCGTTCCAGACGTGCCCGCGCCAGCGGCACGCATCCGCGGCGAGATTCAGCAGCGCAGTGGTGGTGATCTGGATCGGCAGGCTGGTCGACCCCGATGTCGACAATACCTCCGTTGGTCCGTGCCCGGTCGGCATGCTGCGGCTTTGCATCGCATCGCGATGGTTGATCATGTCGCGTCGGGTGACGATCGGGATTTCCGTCCAGCGATCCCAGTCGATCTCCCCATTGGAGCGGAAGACGGCGTCGAGGCGGCTTTCGTAAAAGGGAACCGAGGTCCGGGCGTGGCGCAGCAGTTGACCGAGCTGGCTGCGCTGGAACGCCACCAGTCGCTCGTCCGGCCAGAACTGGCTCGAGAACAGCATCTCGTAGAAGTCGCGAAGCAGACCCGGATTTTGCGGCACAGCAGCAACGCCAACGCGAGTGAACCGATGTCGCGAGGATATCAGCACTGATGGGGTGGCGAAACCAGGTGGCGGAGAGTCTATTGCCGAAGGCCTCGATTGCCGGCCGCCTTACACCCTTCCTACTGTGCCACGAAGCCGCCATCCACCAGGTGGTAGCTGCCGGTGATGAAGGAGGCGCGGTCGGAGAGGAGGAAGCAGGTGAGGGCCGAGACTTCCTCGGAGCGGCCGAGGCGTTGCACGGGGTGCAGGCCGGCGATGTATTTGAGCGTATTGGCATCCAGATTCTTCGACAGCATCGGCGTGTCGATGAAGCCGGGGCCGACGGCGTTCACGCGGATGTTCTTGGCGGCGTATTCCACGGCCGCGGTCTTGGTCATGCCGAGCAAGCCATGCTTGGCCGCCGTGTAGGCGACCGCCGTCGCATACCCGACCGTCCCCAGGATTGACGCCATGTTGACGATGGCGCCGCCGCCCGACCGCAGCATTGCGGGGATCTCATAGCGCAGGCCAAAGAAGACGCCGCTGAGATTGACGTCGATGACGGTCTTCCAGCCATCGAGCGGATAGTCTCCCGTGGCGGCGGCGGGGCCGCCGATGCCGGCGTTGTTCACCGCCAGATGCAGGCCGCCATAGGTCTTTTCGGCGAAGGCGACCATTGCGGCGTTCTGCTCGGCGCTGGCCACATCGATGGCGAAGCCGGTCGCCGTGCCCCCGGCGGCCTTCACGGCCGCGACGACGCGATCCATGCCCGCCTGATCGCGGTCGGCGACGACGACCCGGGCGCCGCCCGCGGCGAGCTCTCGCACGATCGCTTCGCCGATGCCTGAACCGCCGCCTGTAACGATCGCGACCTTACCGTCGAACTGAGACATCCTGCCTCTCCTGTGCACTGGGTTGAAGCTACTCTCGCAGCCGGGGACCGCCTGCACCTTGACCGGGGTCAACCGGCCGCCTTCCGCCCCGCTAGTTCGAGAGCAGGCGGTTCAGCGAGTTTGCGCCCAGAATGTTGCGGGTGACGCCGCCGAACAGCCACTCGCGCATGCGGCTGTGCCCATAGCCGCCGATCACCAGCAAATCGGCCTGGCGCATCAGCGCATTGGTCTCGAGCACGTCGACATAGCCGTCGGGGTTGGCGATGAGGTCGGACTGGGCCGCAATTTCGTGGAATTTGAGCCAGGCCAGGAGGTCGGCGAGCGAGGCGCGTTCCGCTGGCTGGTCACCTTCGCTCACCGTGATGGCCACCACCTCGCGCGCCCGCTTGAGGAAGGGCAGCGCATCCATTACCGCGCGACGGGCCTCGCGGGTGTCCTTCCAGCCGATGCAGATCTTGTCGAACCGGGCGGCCGCGGCGGTCGCGGCGACGTCGATGAGCGGCCGGCCGGTCGACAGCACGAGCGCGCCGAGATTGACGATCTGCTGCTGCTGGAATGCCGACGTCGTGCTCGACCCCGTCACCAGCACGTCGGCCACTCTCGCGGCCTGGATAAGGGCCGTCGTGCGGTCGGCGATGAGGGCCCGCCATTGCCGCTTCACCTGCTTGGGCACCAGCGACTGGAATGCCTCTTCGGCGCGGGCGAGTTGCAGTTCGATCTCCGAGCGCTCGAGCCCGTAAAGGTCGATGGCGGTCGCGCCACCGTCGATGCCGGCATAGGCAATGTTGGGCTGGTCTGCGGCCACGCCGATCAGGGTGCTGCCCATCGTCTCGGCCAGGCTCACCGCGTATCGCAGCGCCGGCGAATCCGGATTGGCGATGTCCATGTTGACCAGAACAGAACGTACTTCCATCGTAGACCCCGTGGGTGAGCGCAAACCGGCAGGCTGGCGCAGTGCGACGAACAATGTCGTGATGCCTTTGGCACGTAATCCGGCGGCCGGGCACACGCCATCGCGCGCACGGCCGTTGTTGTCGTCAGGCCGTTGCCCAGTCCAGCCATCTGTTGCGATGGATCTGGTCGAGCTTGGCCGCCCAGCCGTCGAGTCCGAAAACATGGCCGGCGCTGGTCGCGATCATCAGACCAAGCACCAGCGCATAGACGATGTGCTCGTCGACCAGGAGGTTGGTGGTGGCGGAGATGTAGGGGAAGTCCATATGCGCCATCCAGTAGAACAGCATCAACGCGATGCCGAAGATGGAGCTGACCCGCACCATCAGGCCGCTGAGCAGCGAAAGACCGATGAGGAGGTGTCCATACGCCACCAGAAAGCTGAGCACGCTTGCGGCAGGCTCGGCGGCCATGGGGGCAAAGAGCCAGTGAAAGGTCTTTGTCGAGCCCAGGAAGCCTGAAACCGAGAAGCCACCAAACACCTGGTGGCTGGCTGCATAGAGGAAGACCCACGCCATGGAGAGGCGAAGGAGGACGATGAGGGGTTTCACCGCAGGGGAGTTGAACATGTGCGCCTCCGAGTTGGGACGGGAACATCATCGGCCCAGAGTTCTGCGCCCGACTTGATGTCGGTCAATCGGCACGATGCAGAGGGCGCGCTTGCCGAGTGCCGCAACTCCACGGATTGCCGGGGTGCGCGTGGCGCGGCTCTTGACATCGATCAAGACACCCGATCGAGGCCGGCCCGATAGCTTCCGGCAGCAATGGCGCGCGCGTGCAGGAGGTTTGGATGCCGAGGCTGTTTCTACCCGTCTTGACCTATCCGACACCGACCGCATTTGCAGGCCTGCTGCGGGCGCTCGATTTGGCGGCGACACTGCAGGGCGACGTCTCGGCCACCATCGTCGAGGTCGACATTCCGCCGGTGTCGGCGCCGCTCGTGCCGATGGGCGTGGATGTGACGGCGATGTCGATGGAAGCCGAGGCGGTGAGCCGGCGGCAGGCAAACGAGGCCGCCGCTCACCTGCGCAACGAGGCAAGGCGCATCGGGCTCACGATCGCCGTTGACCGGATCCGACGCCGTCAGGAGTGGGCGGGTACTGCGTTGGCGAGTGCGGCCCGTTCTCAGGATTTGACACTTCTGGTGATGGGCGACAGCGATGACGAGCGCCGGGTCGCCGAGGCCCTGATCTTCGAATCCGGGGGTCCCGTTGTTCTCATACCGGGGGCCGGTGAGACCCCGACGCATCTGAGCACCGTGGCCGTAGCCTGGGATGACAGTGCGGCGTCGGCACGGGCCTTGCGCGATGCAATGCCCATGCTGGAGGCGGCCGATCGGGTGGTGCTCCTGACCGCCGATGCCGACAAGAAGATCGACCCCAAAAGCATAGAGCGCGCCTTGGCGGCGCTCGACCATCGCGGTATTCAGAACAGCCATCTCGAGGTTCTCGTCGAGAGCGGACAATCGATCGGTGACGCGCTGCAGCAGGCGGCGTTGCGAAAGGATGCGGGCCTCCTCGTCATGGGAGCGTTTGGGCATAGCCGCATCCGGGAATTCATCCTTGGCGGCGCCACCAGATCGGTGCTGGGCAAGCTGCAGATGGCGATCCTGATGTCGCATTAGTGGCTGCGAAGGTAAGAGTCACCGGCAATGGGAGGGTGTTATGCGCATCTACGTCCTGTTCGCCCATCCCGATACCGACCGTTTCGGCGGGCGACTCGCGGACGCCTACGGCGAGGCAGTGGTCGGGCGTGGCCATGAACTGCGGAGGCAGGATATCTTCGAGCTCGCCTTCGACCCTGTCCTGCGCGCCGGCCTGCGCGTCGTGCAACCGCTGGAGCCCGACCTGATCGCTGCCCGGGCCAATCTCGACTGGTGCGAGCACCTGGTACTGTTCTACCCGGTCTGGTGGGGCAATGTGCCCGCGCTGCTGAAGGGGTTCTTCGACCGGACCCTGTACTCGGAGATCACCTACCATCACGACGTGGACGATCCCTCCTGGACAGGCATGCTGCAGGGCAGGTCAGGACACATCATCACGACCTCCGACGCTCCAGCGTCATGGTTGAAGGACCACAATCGCGACAGCGATTTGAACGCCGTGCGGCGCGGAACACTGGAGTTCTGCGGCATGGGACCGGTGACGGTCACGCGCATCGGCGGCGTCAAGGATATGGACACGAAGCGCCGGGACCGCTGGATCGATCGGGTGAGGCACCACGGCCACGCTGTGTGACGCGGACGGCGTCGTCGTGCGTCAGACGGCGATGGAGTAACGCGGCGCCCCGGCCCTGAGATACGAGTCGAGCCGTGCCGCGATGCTGCGGACGAACGGGCGGCCCTCCTCGGTCATGGCGAGTCGTCTGCCGTCAAAGTCCACCACGCCGTCGACGTCCCGTGTCTGCAACGCACGAATGTCCTCGACCAGCGGGACCGACGCTTCGCCAAAGCGGTGCTGCAGCTCGTCGATATCGACGACGAAATTGCACATCAACTGTTCGATGGCGAAGCCTCGCATCCGGTCGTCGTCGGAAAGCTGCACGCCCCTGACCGTGGCCAGGCCGCCATCGCGAACGCGCCGCATGTAGTCCGCCGTCGCGACCGAGTTCTGGACGTAACCCTGGGGGAGCGAACCGATCGCGGAGGCACCCAAGCCGATCAGCGCAGGGGCGTCGTCGGTGGTGTAGCCCTGGAAGTTCCGGTGCAGGCGGCCGGCGCGGGCGGCCCGCGCCAGGCTGTCGTCCGGCCGCGCGAAGTGGTCCATGCCGACCGGCAGATATCCGGCGGCGAGCAGCTGCGCCGACGCCAGGCGTGACTGGTGGTAGCGTGCAACGACATCGGGCAGGGCCGCCTCGTCGATCATCTTCTGGTGCGTTTTCATCCAGGGCACGTGGGCGTAACCGAACAGGGCGATGCGGTCGGGTTGCATCTCGAGCACGGCGTCGATGGTTCGCGCGACGGACGCCTCGGTCTGAAACGGCAGCCCGTAGAGGACGTCGAGATTGACCGACTTCACTCCATGTGCGCGCACGCCGTCCACTACGGCCCGCGTCTGCTCCACCGTCTGGATGCGATTGATGGCCTGCTGCACCTTGGGATCGAAATCCTGTACGCCGATGCTGGCGCGGGTGACTCCCGCGGCCGCGAACGCGCCGTACCGGTCCGGCGTCATGTCGTTGGGATCGATCTCGATGCTGAACTCGAAGTCGTCGCGGATGACGTAGGCCTGCCGGATTTGCTGCGCCACGTTCACGAGATCATCGGGAGTGAGCATTGACGGTGAGCCGCCGCCCAGCTGCAGCTGCGCGATGCGGCCGCGACCCGCGAGGCGGGTCCCGACGGTGGCAATCTCGGTGGCGACGGCCTTGAGATATGCCGCAATGGGCGCGTAGCGCAGCACCTGCTTGGTGTGGCAACCGCAGAACCAGCAGAGCCGGTCGCAGAAGGGGATATGCAGGTAGAGCGAAACCGGCGTCTCGGCCGGCAGGTCCGCCAGCCAGGTTTCGTAGCTGACCGCATCGACGCCCTCATGAAAATGCGGGGCCGTGGGGTAGCTGGTGTAGCGGGGCACCGGCCGCGAATAGCGGCGGATCAGGTCATCGCGCATTGGCGGTTCTTTCGATCAGTTCATGGCCCGGACGTCCGTGCAGGAAGCCGTTGGAGAACTCGGCTCCGGGGTAGATTTCGGCGAGCCGCCGGCGTCCGGCCTCGGCGTCGAGCCGCTGCGCGCCGACCGCGCGATAGACCTGCGCAACGGCGACCATGTCGCAGGTCTGCGGTGACAGGCGCAGTCCCCGCACGCCGGCGATCCGCAGCTGCGCGATGTCGTCGAGGGCGACGTGGCAGCTGGCCGAGACCGTCTGCACGCCGTTGAGCGCGAGAAAGCGCTGGCCATCGAGCGTATCAACCGCGACACCGTCCGGATCTTCACCGCAGATGAACTGGCAGGTGTCCTTCGTCAAGCCGCGGAAGCGGGCATGGGCGCAGCGCGCCGAAATCGCCAGTGGCACCTTGCCGAAGGCAAAGACCTCGATGTCGACACCCGGCGTCTGGGCGCAGATACGCTCGAGCGAGGCGAGTGGCAATTCCGGCGGCAGGCAGATCGTGCTGGCACCCATCCTCGCGAGCACCTGCGCCGTCGGAGCATTGTAGACATTGACCATCGGCCCGACCGCGAACGAGCGGCCCTGCAGTTTGGGAAGCGCCGAGAGCTCGCCGATTTCAACCTCGAAGCTCTGCTGCTCGGCGAGGCGTTGCACCGATTTGCGCTCCCGCGAGGCCGTCACCAGCGCAAGCGAGGCGAGCCGGACCGTCTTGCCCGCCGTCGTCAGCCGCTTGGCGACCTCGCTCACGGAGCGTGCGTGGAAATGCTCGCGCTTCGAGCACACGGTTTCACCAATGACCACGGTGTCGACGTCGGCTTCGTCCGCAATCCGGAAATAGAAATCGCGCCACCGCGCCTCGTCCCACAGGAACAGGACCGGGCCCAGAGTGAGGGCAAGCTGGCGCGGCGCGGGATCAGCGCCAGCGCCGGTCATAGGAACCCTCCGTGGTCCGCTGGCCTTCGCTCATCCTGCGCAGGACATCCGCATCGGCGGTGCCGGCGCCGCCGGACTGCAGCCGCCGCCGAATCTCCTTGACCACCTGGGCGACGTAGGCGCGGCCACGCTGCCGGCCTTCGATCTTGATAGCGCTGACACCCGCCTTGTGCAGCGTGTCGAGATGCGCCAGCGCGTCGAGGCTCACCGGATCTTCGAACACGTATCCGTCGCGGCCTTCGGCGGTGAAGCGCCCCTTGCAGATGGTGGGGTAGCCGGCGGCCTCTCCCGCACCGAACCGGTTGATCGTGAAGTCGCCGAGCATCGACACCATGTCGTCGCCATCCTTGCGGTAGCGCACATGGCTTGCCGGCGAGCAGACGCCATGCATGTTCGGCGACAGCCCGGTGGCGTAGGAGGACAGCGAGCACCGGCCCTCTTCCATCACGCACAGGCCGCCGAAGACGAACACCTCGGTTTCGCAGGGCACCTCGCGCGTCAATGCCGCGACTTCGCTGAGCGACAGGACCCGCGGCAACACCGCGCGCTTGATGCCGAAGGCCTCGACCATGAAGGCGATATGGTCGGCGTTGGCGGCACCGGCCTGCACCGACAGGTGGCGTCGTGCCTGCGGGTGCCTGTCCGCCGTGTACGCGATGAGGCCGAGATCGGCGAGGATCAGCGCGTCGGCGCCCAGCCGCACCGCGTCGTCGACCGCCGCCTCCCACAAATGCTCGCTGCCGGCGCGCATGAACGTGTTGATGGCGACCAGCACGTGCGTGCCCCTCGAGTGGGCGTAGGCAATCTCACGCTCCAGCTCGCCGCGGCTGAAGTTGAGGCCGGGGAAGTTCCGCGCATTGGTTTCGTCGCGGAAGCCGCAATAGACGGCGTCGGCCCCGAGGTCGACGGCATCGCGCAGCGCCGCAGGCGTTCCTGCCGGACAGATCAGTTGCACGGCACGCCCTCACGCGCGAGGAGCGAGCGGCGTAACCGCCCGAGGAGAAGCTGTCCCGGACGCTGCGCCCAGCCCCAATGCGGGGCCAGGTCGCGCACGAAATCGAGCGAGATGCTCTCTGCGGCGTTTCGCAGGGCCAGCGCCGTCTCCATGTCGCCTTCGATGCTGATGTTGCGGCCGAAGAATTCGGCATCCCCATCGAGGCGGCCTTCGGCGAGTGCGAGGAGCAAGGCCAGCGGGCCCGAAATGCGGGTGGCGCAGGGCGCCGGCCTGGCGCCGCGCCGTGCGGCACGGACCATGCGGCGCGCCAGCGCCAGCGTGAATTCGAAGGGGGCGTCGGTCGGGCAGATGGCAATCGCATGCTCGGCGAACGGCCCGAGGCGGTCGAACAGCCCCGGATGCCGGCGAAGGATTTTCGTCAGGCTGGCCTGGGCGATGCCCTGCACAACAGGCAGAGGGAGCGGAGCGGCAAGCGCGGTGAGGATCGGAGGCAACATGAGAGGGTCCTTGACCCTCGACCCCTTAGCATCGGATCGGCCGGGGTTATTTGCGTTTGCGCAAAGACCGAGGCGCCAATTCCGTGATCGGTACGGGAAAAACGGATGCCGCGAATGGGATGTTCCGACCTGCGGGAATTCATGGCCGAGCTCGCCTCGGCCGGCTTGCTGACGCGCGTCGCCGAGCCGGTGTCCCTCGTGCACGAAATGACGGAGATCCACCGCCGGGTGCTCGCGGGCGCGGGACCCGCCCTTCTGTTCGAGCGGCCGGTCGATGGGGCCGGCCGGGTGCTGAGCTATCCCGTGCTGGTCAATCTGTTCGGGACCGCTCGCCGCGTGGCCATGGGCCTCGGGCTGCAGGAGCCCCAGATTGCCGAACTCGGCGAAACGCTGGCCTATCTGCGCAACCCCGATCCGCCCGCGACACTGCGGGGCGCGCTGCGTCGGCTGCCGGAATTGCGCGCAGCGCTGTCGATGGGGACGCATCGGGTATTGCGCCCGCCGGTGCAGCAGGTGGTCGAGCCGGCCGCGGACCTCGACCTCGGCACGCTGCCGATCCAGTGGTGCTGGCCGGACGAACCCGCGCCCCTGATCACCTGGCCGCTGGTGATCACGCGCGACCCCGACGACGTCACCGACATCAATGTCGGCGTCTATCGCCTGCAGGTTCTCGGCCGCGATCGGCTGATCGTGCGCTGGCTTCCGAACCGCGGCGGAGCGCGCCACATCGCGCGCTGGTGCGAACGGGGTGAGGACATGCCGATCGCCGTCGCCATCGGCGCCGATCCCGCCACCATGCTGGCGGCAGCCATGCCGGTCCCGGATGGGGTCAGCGAGCTGGCGTTTTCCGGCCTGCTGCGACGGCAAAAGACCGCCATCGCCGCCGGCGTCACCGTCGATCTCCCCGTGCCGGCCAATGCCGAGTTCGTGCTCGAAGGCAAGGTGTCCTGCACCGAGATGGCCGATGAGGGACCCTATGGGGACCACACCGGCTACTATAATTCTGTGGAGCCGTTCCCCGTCGTGACGCTGACCGCCATCGCGCACCGGCGCGAGCCGATCTATGTCTCGACCTTCACCGGCAGGCCGCCCGATGAGCCGTCGGTGCTGGCCGAGGCGCTTGGCGGCCTGTTCGTGCCGCTGGTGCGCCGGCAATTCCCGGAAGTCCGCGACGTCTACTTTCCCTCGGCTGCATGCTCCTACCGCTTCGCCGTCGTTGCCATCGACAAGCGCTATCCCGGACAGGCACGCCGCGTCATGCTGGGGCTGTGGTCGATGCTGCCGCAGTTCATGATGACCAAGACAATTGTCGCGGTCGACGCGGACGATATCGACATCCGCAACTGGGACGACGTTCTTTGGGCGATTTCCACGCGCTACGACGCATCGCGCGATCTCGTGCTGCTCGACCGGACGCCGGTCGACTATCTTGATTTCGCGTCGCCATTGCCCGGATTGGGCGGCAAAATGGGACTCGATGCGACCGGCAAGATCGGTGCCGAAGCCGCCCGCCCGTGGGGCAAAGTGCTTGGCATGAGCTCGGACATTGTGGCGCGCGTCGACGCCAGATGGTCGCAGCTCGGGCTGGGTGCAACGCCATGAGGTGTCGTGTGGTGGTCGGCATTACCGGCGCGTCGGGGGCGTGCCTGGGCCTGCGAATCCTCGAGCTGCTGGCGGAGGCCGGCACGGTCGAAACGCATCTCGTCGTCACCAAGGCCGGCCGCCAGACGCTGCAGCAGGAATTGGGGCCAAAGGGTCCGCGCCGCGCTGAAGCGCTGGCCACCGTCGTCCATCCGGTCGGCGCGATCGGCGCTACCATCGCGAGCGGCTCGTTCACAACCCAGGGCATGATCGTCGCCCCCTGTTCGATCCGCACGCTGTCGGCGATATCGACATGCCTCTCGGACAATCTGCTGACACGCGCTGCCGACGTGCATCTGAAGGAGCGGCGGCCGCTGGTCCTGCTGGTGCGCGAAACCCCGCTGCACCTGGGGCATTTGCGCGCGATGACCGCAGCGACCGAGATGGGCGCGATCATCTCGTTGCCGGTGCCGGCCTTCTATCACGTTCCGCAGACGCTCGACGCGATGGTCGACCAGATGGTGCGCCGCGCGCTGGAGCCGTTAAAGCTAGGCGCAGTCGATCCGGCAGCGCCCTGGACTGGACTCGCGCCAGCCCTGATCTGAGCGGAGTCCGTGCGTGAGCCGACGAGAGCAGCGTTCGAGTGGTGCCATCACTGGGTCGAATGCATGTTGCGACCGAATTGCCAATTGTCGCCTCCGGCGCCGATGCCATAGCGTAGTTGGCATTCGAATGGGTCCAAATGCCGACCGCACTGCTTGACCGCACTCTCATCCGCGACCTGCCGCTGTTCGAGCGCATGGACGACGCTGCGCTCGACGACGTGTTGCTGCAGGCGTCCAGCCAACGCTACGCGGCGGGCGAGACGGTATTCGAGCAGGGCGGTGCTGCGGAGAGGTTCTTCGTTCTGCTGCATGGCCGCCTGCGTGTAACGCAGGTGACTCCGGAAGGCCATCAGGTCGTGGTCAGGATGGTGTCGCCGGGAGACCTGTTTGGCATTGCCAAGGTGCTGCAGCGAACCGACTATCCCGGTACGGCCACGGCAGTTCTGGAGAGCGTCGCGCTGGCCTGGCCGATGTCGGCCTGGTCGGACGTTGTCGATGATTATCCGGCGTTTGCCGTCAATGCGATGCAGGTCATGGGAGAGCGCCTGCAGGAGGCGCAGTCGCGCATCAGGGAGTTCTCGACCGAAGCCGTCGAACGTCGCGTCGGCCATGCTGTGCTGAGGCTGGCGAGGCAATCCGGCTACCCAGAGGGCAACGGCATCCGCATCGATTTTCCGATTTCCAAGCAGGACATCGCGGAAATGACCGGGACGACGCTGCACACGGTCTCGCGCATTCTCACCGCCTGGGAAGAGGCCGGCCTGGTGGGCACCGGGCGGCAGAAGCTGCTCGTCAAGAACCCGCACCACCTGCTGCTGATCGCCGACGGGATCGAGGCGGCGCTGGCAAAGTAGGCCGATCCTCGATGGCTATCAGGATCGCCGCGCGCAGTGCATCACGATCATAGCCATGTTCATCGGCCGCGTCGGCGAGACAATGGAAATCGGCAATCGGACAGCCGATGCAGTGCAGACGCCAGTCAATGAACACGCGAATGGTTCGCGGCCATATCCGCATGATTTCGTTGACCGACAGGGAATCGATGGTCTTGCTGAGGGCGGCCATGGCAGGTTCTCCATGAACCTGACAGTCTAGCCAGCACTGGTGCGGCGTCCTTGCTCTCGCGCAAACAGCCGAGCGAACTTGCAGCTGCAGGAACCGTGGGCGACGGGCGTCATCGACTTTCGCGGCGCTCCTTGATCCGGCGCAAAGTTCTCCCGGTCATCCATGGCTTATCCGATACCTGAACATCGATCGCAACCGACAGGCGCGTCGACCGAACCGAAGGTGTCTGCCATGGCCCACGCCGAAATCTGCCAAGTCCAGCTCGAGCTCGACCGCGAGCCGCAACATCCCTTCGGTGAGCGCGGCCGGCTCTACAACCTCTACGTTCCGCTGCGTTCGGACGGCAGCCTCGACGCCGAGTCGCTGCGGCGCGGCCGCGGTTGCTGCCACGGCACGCGGCTGCGCTCGGGGCACCGGCCGGCAGCCGGAAAGCTCATGCTCGGCGACAGCGGCGAACTGGTGCTGGAATACGACGGCGGCCCGCTGCTGCGTTCCGTGCTGTCGCTGCCGACGCCGCTGGCGGTTGGAACATCCGTCCCGATCACCGAGGCGGACGGCGAGGCGCACAACTTCCAGGTCATCGTGGTCCGGCAGGTGTGAAGGCGGCCCATTGAGCAAGATCAAGGGACAGGCGCTTCCCGCGCTTATCGTGGGTGGCCGATGACACAAAGGGAGACGTCGATGAGCGACGGCGACAAGACTTCGTGGAAGATTTTCGTCGAGGAGGTCGAAGTCTCCGGCAAGCATTTGCTGGATGAGATCAACCGTCTGATGGCCGAAGGCAATGTGCGGAAGCTGGTGATCAAGAGCGGCGACGGCGATGTGTTCCTGAGCCTGCCGCTGACTGCCGGTGCGGTGGCGGGCGGCATCCTGACGCTGGGCGCGCCGTGGCTTGCGATCCTGGTTGCCGTCGCAGGACTTCTCGCCCAGGTGCGCGTCGAGATCACCCGCGAGCAGGCGCCGCCTTCCGAGGCTTCGGCCAAGCCCGAGGCGCCGGAATCGAACCCTCCCGGGACACAGAGCTGAAGCCCAGGTCCGACCGCGCATTCATGGAACAAGCTCACGCAGGCTGGGTGAAAAGAGCCCCCTTGCTGCTGGCCGTGGCTGGCCTGGCGGGCGGGCTGCTGCTCTATTTCACCGGCGCTTCTGATGTCGCGACGATCGTCTGGCGCGTCGGCGTGGCCCCGGTCCTGGCCCTCCTCGTGGTCGAGATCGTCAGCAGCCTGAGACGGGGCGAGGTCGGGCTCGACATTGTCGCGGCCCTGTCGATGTCGGCCGCGCTGGCGTTTGGCGAAACCCTCGCGGCAGCCGTCGTGGCGGTGATGTATACGGGGGGGACGTTCCTCGAGAGCTATGCCGAGGGCCGCGCGCAGCGCGACATGCACGATCTGCTGTCGCGCGTACCGCGAACCGCGACGCGCCACCTAAACGGCGGCCTCGAAGAAGTCCCGCTCGATGACGTGGAACCCGGGGACAGATTGCTGATCCGTCAGGGTGACGTGCTGCCCGTGGACGGCACCATCGCGACGGGGGTGGCGTTTCTTGATATGTCGGCCCTCACCGGTGAATCGCTGCCGGTGCGCCTGCTTCGTGGCGCCGACGCCATGAGCGGCTCGACCAATAGCGGCGATGCGTTCGACCTGCTGGCGACGCGGCGCGCCGCCGAGAGTACCTATGCCGGTATCGTTCGCCTGGTCGAGCAGGCGGGGCGGTCGAAGGCCCCGATGTCGAGGCTGGCGGATCGCTGGTCGCTCGGTTTCCTCGCGATCACGCTGGCGATCGCATCCGCTGCATGGTGGCTCACGGGCGATCCGATCCGGGCGGTGGCGGTCCTGGTGGTGGCGACACCCTGTCCGCTGATCCTCGCCGTGCCGGTCGCATTGGTGGCCGGCCTGTCACGGGCGGCTCATTTCGGGGTGCTCGTCAAAGGTGCAGCGCCGCTCGAGGCGATGGCGCGCGTGCGCACGCTCGTGCTCGACAAGACCGGCACGCTGACGGACGGTCGCCCGCGCATCGTTTCCATCGACCCCCTTTCAGGCATGTCCGAGGTGGAGGTTCTCCGCCTTGCCGCTGCGCTCGAACAGGCAACGAAACATCCCGTCGCCCAGGCGATCGTTGCCGCCGCCAAGGCACAGGCCCTCGAACTGCCGGCGCCGTCCGCGGTCGTCGAAACGGCCGGCGAAGGCGTCACGGGGCAGGTGGATGGCCATCGGGTCGTCGTCGGCGGCCATGGCTACGTAACGAAGCAGTTGGCTGCGCCGGCGGCCGATCATCCCGCCCTGCTGGCGGGCGCGGTGCTGGTGGCCGTGGCGGTGGATGATCGCCTGGCCGGCCACCTGGTGATGGCCGATCCGCTGCGGGACGATTCCGCCCTCATGCTCGAGCGGCTTCGCCGGGAAGGCGTCGGACGCATCCTGCTTGCCACCGGTGACCGCGCCGAGGTGGCGGAACGCGTGACGGCGGGGATGGGGCTCGATGCCCTGCGCACCGAACTGACGCCCGATCAAAAGGTCCTGACCGTCCTGTCGGAGCGCAAGAACGGTCCGGTGATGATGGTCGGGGACGGGGTGAACGACGCTCCCGCGCTGGCAGCAGCCGATGTCGGTGTCGCCATGGGCGCGCGGGGCGCTGCCGCCTCGGCAGAGGCGGCCGATGTCGTGCTGCTCGTCGATCGCATAGATCGGCTGGCGATGGGGATCGAGATCGCCAAGGCCTCGAGGCGCATTGCCGTCGAGAGCGTCGTGGCCGGCATTGGTTTGTCCGTCCTGGGCATGGTGGCTGCTGCGTTCGGCTATTTGACGCCGGTGCAAGGGGCCGTGCTGCAGGAAGCCATCGATGTTGCCGTCATCCTGAACGCGCTGCGCGCGTTGCGTATCGAGCCGGCTCGCCCGACGGCAGAGGTCGTGCGTGCTCAACCAGCGGCGGTGGCGGGGGGCGAAAATGCTTCGCCATGACGGTCGCGGGAGGGCACGAGGTGGCACCCTCCCGACCGGTGCGCTATTTCGGCTGGGTCTTCAGCCAACCGATCATGTCGGCAATCTCCGCGGCCTGCGAGTCGAGGATCCTCTGGGCCAGCGCCTTCACCCATGGGTCGGTGCCGTGCGCGAGCTCGGCCTTGGCCATGTCGAGGGCTCCCTGATGGTGCGGGATCATGCTGCAGATGAAAGCGGCATCGATGTCGCTGACCAGCATGCCTTCGTTCATGTTGGCGTTCATCGCGTCCATGCCCTGCATCAGGTCCTGATGCGCCTGGTCGACGCCGGCCGCACCGTTGCTGCCCATGTCCATGCCGCCCATGTCCATGCCGTCCATGTCGGTGCCGCCGGCGTGCATGTGGTCCATCGGGGCAGCCGTCGTCGTCGGCGCCTTGCAGGCATCGGGCAGGGTGCGGCCCGCGTCGGTATCGGCGCCGGTTGCGGGCAGCGCGAGAGCGACGAGCATCGCGCTTCCCAGGGTTGCGCATGCGAATTTGAGGGTCATTCCGAAAATCTCCTGAGTGTGAGGGGGATAAACCGGCAGCCCAGGCGGGCCGCCTGCGAGCCTCAAATCAGGGTCGGTGGCCGGAACGGCGGCGATGCGACCGAGGTTGCGCGCACGAGCAGGAGAGCAGCGACCATGATCGGACCGCTGGCAGGCGGAAAGACGATCTCTGGCATCGGCACGACCCCGATAAAACATTGCTCCAGCACGCAGCAGGCCGGCGCCGTGTGTCCACAATGGGAAGACGTGCAAGCCCGGCCGATCGGGCCATGCATCATGTGCTCCATGCCCGTCATGGTCATCGCAGCCGGAATGGCTTCGGTTGCCGCCGGTGCGATGTCCATCGCCATTGCCGCCTCATGCGAGGCAATTCCCAGCGACAGCAGCACGACTACGAAGGCAGCCCGCATTGCCAGCCGCACACGGGCGAATTGCCGCACCGTTGCACGGCGTTCAGCGGGCTTGGTCCAGGCTCCGACGCAGGCGCGCAACCATCTAATCCGCGCTGGATCAAGAGCTTTGCCGGCGAGTCTCCTGGATGAGTCGGGCCGCAATCGAGCCACGTCGCACGGTCCCCTACGTAATTTGTGCGAGCGCCACTCTGCCGCACGCCGCTTGTCTGGTCAAATGCGCGCAGCCGCGTCGGTTTGCCGCCGGGTTGGCGGAAGCGCCGCAGAGACTGCGACATGAAGAACCATGTTTTAGACAGGATAAATGTGTAATGTCACCACGGGGCGATAGAGGGCTGTTGCGATTCGGGCGGATCGCGACTTTGCGCACTTGTGTGCTCCAGCGTGCAAGCAGGGAGACGGTGCCGGCATGATTTCCACCATGACCATCGGGGAGCGCCAGATGGCGCTCGGCATCTGTGTGCTCGTGTCGCTCTGGGGCCTGTTCATGGCCGCAGCGGGCCGCGAGGACCTGATGGGACCGCAAGGTGTTGTCGTGCTGCTCGCCGGCATCGCCGGCGCCATTGCGGTGCTGCGTCGCCTCGATGCGCCCGAGCCGGGCGCCGAGCGGCTCACGAGTTACTATGACGAGCCGATCAAGGCCGGGATCATTGCCGCGTTGGTCTGGGCCATCATCGGCATGGTCATTGGGGACTGGGTCGCCTGGCTGCTGGCCTTCCCCAAGCTGACCTTTGCCGACGTGGCCTGGGCCAGCTTCGGGCGACTGCGTCCGATCCACACGACCGGCATCATCTTCGGCTTCGGCGGCAACGCGCTGATCGCCACCTCGATGCATGTCATGCAGCGGACCTCGCGGGCGCGCTTGCCCGGCCAGCTGTCGCCGTGGTTCGTGCTGGCCGGCTACAATCTGTTCTGCGTCCTCGCCGTGTCCGGCTACCTCATCGGTGTCACGCAGTCGAAGGAATACGCCGAGCCGGAATGGTATGCCGATATCTGGCTGGTGGTCGTCTGGGTCACCTATTTTATCCTCTATCTGCGCACGCTGGCGCGCCGGCGTGAGCCGCACATCTACGTCGCCAACTGGTACTTCCTCGCCTTCATCCTCGTGGTGGCGATGCTGCACATCGTCAACAACCTGGCTCTGCCGGTGTCGCTGACCAGTGCGAAGAGCTATTCGCTGTTCTCGGGCGTGCAGGACGCGATGGTGCAATGGTGGTACGGCCACAATGCCGTGGCGTTCTTCCTCACGGCCGGGTTCCTCGGCATGCTCTATTACTATCTGCCCAAGCGGGCAGGGCGGCCGATCTACTCCTACCGCATGTCCATCATCGGCTTTTGGGGCATTACCTTCTTCTACGTCTGGGTGGGCTCGCACCATCTGCACTACACCGCCCTGCCGCAATGGGTGCAGACGCTCGGCATGACCTTCTCGGTGATGCTGCTGGTGCCTTCGTGGATCGCGGCGGCGAACGCCCTGCTCACGCTGAACGGCGCCTGGCACAAGGTGCGCGACGACGCCACGCTGCGCTTCATGATGGTGGCGGCCGTCTTCTACGGCCTGTCGACCTTCGAGGGCTCGTTCCTCGCCATTCAGCCGGTCAATGCGCTGTCGCACTATACCGACTGGACCATCGCCCACGTTCATGCCGGCACGCTTGGCTGGAACGCGATGATTATCTTCGGGGCGATCTATTACCTCGTCCCGCAACTGTGGAAGCGCCAAGGCATGTATTCGCCGCGCCTGGTGGAGGTGCACTTCTGGTTCGCCATCGCCGGCACCGTCATCTACGTCTTTGCGATGTGGAACTCCGGCATCACCCAGGGGCTGATGTGGCGCACCTACAATGACAGCGGCACGCTCGCCTATTCCTTCGTGGATTCCCTGCTCGCCATGCATCCCTACTACATCGCCCGCGCCTTCGGCGGCCTGCTCTTCCTCATCGGCACCGCGGTCGGCTGCTACAACATCTGGATGACCGTGCGTACCGCGCCGGCCGCCCGGATTGCACCGGCCGGCCAGGTGCCCGACATGCCCGCGGCGCCCGTGGCGGCGGGGGAGTAGCGCCATGTTCAATTCACACTACCAGCTGGAACGCTACTCGATCGGCCTCGCCGTCGGCATCATCGTCGTCGCCAGCATCGGTGGCCTGGTCGAGATCGGTCCGCTCTTTACCATCGAGCAGACGGTGGAGGCCGCGCCCGACATGCGAGTGTACACGCCGCTCGAACTCGCGGGTCGCAATATCTACATGCGCGAGGGCTGCTATGCCTGCCATTCACAGATGATCCGCACGCTGAGTGACGAGGTCGAGCGCTACGGACCGTATTCGCTGGCGGTGGAGTCGCAGTACGACCACCCGATGCTGTGGGGCTCGAAGCGCACCGGCCCCGATCTCGCCCGCGTCGGCGACAAGTACTCCGATCAGTGGCAGGTGGCGCACCTCACCGATCCACGCGCGGTGGTGCCGGAATCGATCATGCCGGGCTATGCGTTCCTCGCACGCGCAAGCCTCAGGACCGACGATTTGCCGGCCAACCTCGCCACGCTGAAGACTCTCGGCGTGCCCTACAGCGAGGAGATGGTGCAAAACGCCACCGCCGACGCCTACGGCCAGTCTGCGCCCGACAGCACCGAGGCGCAAGGCGTCAAGGCGCGCTACGGCGATGCCGCTGCCGTGCGCAGCTTCGACGGCAATCCCGGCACCGTCACCGAGATGGATGCGCTGGTGGCCTATCTGCAGGTGCTGGGCAAGCTGACCAACGTGGCGCACGCAGAGCCGCAACCAGGAGACGCACAATGATCGGCCTCGAGCACAACCTCATGCTCGGCTTCGCCAAATCGTGGGGCCTTTTCTACCTGATCGCCTTGGCGCTGGGGGTGGTCGTCTACACCTTCTGGCCCGGCAACAAGAAGCGCTTCGAGCACGCCAAGACCTCCATCATGAACGACGAGAGCGGACCATGGGCGTAATCGAGCGCGATCCGCACACCGGGCATGGTACGACCGGGCATGAGTGGAACGGCATCAAAGAGCTCAACACGCGCGTGCCGTGGCCGATCTGGATGTTCCTCACGCTGGCCGTGACGTTCGCCCTGACCTGGTGGGTGCTGATGCCGGCCTGGCCGCTCGGCACCACGTACAGCAAGGGCCTGCTCGGGGCCGACGTGAAGCAAGACGTGGCCAATGGCCTGCAGCTCGCTGCCGACAACCGCGCCCACTGGACCGGACGCGTCGCCAGCGAGGACTTCGCCACCATCCAGGCGGATCCCTCACTGATGCGCGACGTCCGTGAGACCGGCCATGCTCTGTTCGGCGACAATTGCGCCGCATGCCACGGCGCCAGTGCGACTGGCGGCCCGGGTTATCCCAACCTCACGGATTCACGCTGGCTCTGGGGTGGCTCGCCCGAGGAGGTGTTCGAGACCATTCGCGTTGGCATCAATTCCGAGCATCCCGACACGCGCTTTTCGCAGATGCCGGCGTGGGGCCGTGACGCCATGATCGATCCCCAATCCGTGCGGGCCGTGGCCAGCTATGTCTATGATTTGTCGCATCCTGGCGCGGGGGCGGCCGATCTGGTCGCGGCCGGCCGTCAGGTCTTCGCCGACAATTGCGTGGCATGCCACGGCGAGGACGCGCGCGGCGCCCCCGGCACCGGCGCACCCGATCTGACCGATGCCTTCTGGCTCTATGGTGGCGATCAGGCGTCGATCTTCACCAGCATCTACAATGGCCGCCAGGGACACATGCCGACCTGGGAGGCACGCCTCAGCGATACCGACCGCAAGATCCTGACGCTCTACGTCCTCGATCTCGGACGGAGCGGGCGATGACCGTGCGGCTGCGCCGACGGCTGCTCGTCGGACTGGCGGTGGGCGCCGGCGTCGCCTTGTTCGCCGCCGCCAATACGCATCTGATCTGGACCTCGGTGCTGTCGCAGCCCGACTGCGTGCCGCACCTCAAGGCGGCCAGCCCGGCCGGCGGCTACCAGGCCGCGCAATCGTCCTGTTGAACGAAGGGAAATGGTGATGGCCACGCCCGGAAAATTCGACCCGCTGCCGCCGGTGCTGCCGCGCATTGCCCCCGCCAGCCCGGACTGGCACCGCCATGCCGTGCCGGCCGATGCACTCGGGTGGCTGGCCGCCGGCTGGCGGGACTTTGCTACCCGCCCGGGGCTGAGCCTCGTCTATGGCGGGTTGATCTTCGTGGTGTCAGTGCTGATCGTGTTCGGGCTGGTCAATCTGGGCTACGACTACATTCTGTTTCCTGCACTCTCCGGCTTCCTCGTGGTGGCCCCGCTCGCCGCCACGGGCCTCTATGAAAAGAGCCGCCGCCTCGCCGCCGGCGACGAGGTGACCCTCGCAGGCATGCTGTTCGTGCGTATCCGCTCGGGCGGCCAGATCGTCTTCGTCGGCCTGCTACTCCTGCTGCTGATGCTGCTGTGGAACCGCGCCGCTGTGCTGTTGTTCGCGCTGTTCTTCGGCCTGCTGCCATTCCCGACCTTCGAGCAGGTGGTGCCGATGCTGCTCGGCACACCGAGGGGTGTGCTGCTTTTGGTCGCCGGCAGTCTCGTGGGCGGCCTCTTCGCGGCCTTCTCCTTTGCCATCAGTGTGTTCGCCATTCCGCGGCTGCTCGACGAACGCACAGATGCGCTCACCGCCATGGGGCGGAGCATGGCGATCGTCTCGCACAATCTGCCCGTGATGCTCAGCTGGGCGATCATCGTCGTGGCCCTCTTTGTCGTCAGCGTCGCTACCGCGCTCGTCGGCCTCATCGTCGTGTTTCCGGTGCTCGGCCATGCGACTTGGCATGCCTATGTCGCGATGCGCGGTCCGGGCGCGGAGCCGGCGCCTGCCGCCGCCCCGCGTCCCGCCGGAGCGCATGCATGAGTGCCGCCGCCGACACGCGGAAAATCCCCTCGCGCGAGGACCTGCTGCTGGCGTCGCGCCCGGCGGCCACTGGGCTGCGTGAAGTGCGCCTCTCGGTGCCGAGCATCCATTGCGGCGGCTGCCTCGCCACCATCGAGCGCACCCTTGGAGGGCTCGATGGGGTGGCGGAGGCCCGCGCCAACCTCAGCACCAAGAGTGTCGTCGTGCGCTGGCCCGACGGCGTTGCCCCGCCCCCGATCGGACCGGCCCTGGCGGCAGTCGGGCATCCACCGCATTTGAGCGAAGCCGCCGCGGCCGCGCCCGACCGCGACCTTGGCGAACTGGTGCGAGCCCTTGCGGTCGCCGGCTTTGCCTCGATGAACATCATGGCGTTTTCGGTGTCGGTGTGGGCCGGTGCCGGCCCCGAGCTGCGGCAGCTCTTTCACGTACTGTCTGCCCTGATCGCGCTGCCGGTGCTGATCTATTCCGGCCGCGTTTTCTATCGCTCGGCCTTCGCCGCGCTGCGCCATGGTCACACCAACATGGACGTGCCG